>CAYXAD010000084.1:0-12921 GCA_964462965.1 uncultured Salinivenus sp. | reverse complement strand
GCCGAAGCAATGTAGGGCCGAAGAGGATTTGTTGACCTCAGGGCCGCAGAGACCCGGAAAGAACATCCAGTCGACATGGATCCACCACAGAGCCGACATGAGGAGTGATATTCGGAGGAAGACCTTCACGACGTAGGCCAGGTTCTCACTACGTCCCCCAGGTTCATCGATCGAGCCAAAAACGTGTCCTAAAACGTCATCCGAAGCCGTGCATTGAGGGTCCGCGGCGTGAGTCGCTTGGGCACGCGCGTCCAATCGCCCTCCCAGCTGTAGGCGACGGTGTTGTCCATGTCGAAGAGATTGAGCACTTCGAGCGTGAGCTCCAGATGAACCGGTTCGGCAATGCCCTCCTCCACCACCTCGATCTGTTTCGTCGCCCCGAGATCGACCCGCCGGTAGGCCGGCAGGCGAGCATCCATCCGCGTGCCCGGCACCCGAAGCTGTACCCCTTCCGGCGTGGTGGGGCCCGGCGCGGGAGGCGTGTACGGCAATCCGCTCCCGTAAAGAAGACGCATGTGGAGCTTCCAGGAATCATCCCCCGGCACGTAATCCTGCAGAAACGCCGAGAACGTGTGCCGCTGATCGGTCGGGCGGGGACGAAGCCCCTGGTTGTACTCGTCCTGATGGGCCTCCTTGAAGCGCTCGCGGGACACCATGAATCCATAGTTGAACCAGCTCTCCAGCCCCGGAACGAACTCGCCGCGAAGCTGCACGTCCACCCCGTAGGTGTGCCCGTCCGCGTCGTTTTCGCCGGAATAGTCGACGCGGATGTCGTCGATCGTGTACGAGATGATGTCGCTTAGGTCCTTGTAGTAGCCCTCGGCCCGTACGTACAGGCGCTGCTCGGGAAAGAAGTACTCCCCCCCGACCACGTACTGGACCGACCGCTGCGAATCGAGAGCCCGATTGAGGGCGTCATCGATCGTTTCGGTGCCTTCGGGCGTGCCCCGAAGCTCGCGGTAGGTGGGTTTCTGATGATAGATGCCCCACGAGCCGGTGAGCGACAGGCGATCACTGGCGGCCAGGCGCGTCGAGAGCCGGGGCGACAAGGTCCATTCGTCGTTAAACGAGAAGTAGTCCGCCCGCACCCCCCCCGTGAAGGTCAGTCGGTCCCGCGTCGGCAGCAGATCGACGGCGTCCTGTAGATAAACCCCCGCCTGCCACTCGTTGAAGGTGGCCCGATCGTGAAGGTCCGTAATCTCGTGGACCTCGTCCGGTGTCTTGATGCGGGCGGTCTCATTGAGATCGTCGTGAAAGTGCAGGCTGCGCAGGTGCCACCCCCCCTCGAGCACCTGACGATCCCCCACCCACTCGTAGCGCCCGCGGCCCGTCAGTCGCTGGACCTCTACGGCGTTGTCTGCCTCGTTAATGTGGGTCGACTGGGCCGACAGCTGATGCCCCTCTCCGGAACCGGGATCTCCCGTAGACGGGTCGACCTGAAAGACTCGCGCATCCCCGGTGATCTCGAAAAACTCGGTCTCCCGGGTTCCGAAGTACGCCACGTCATGTTCGATCCGGAGCCGATCGGACAGATCGGTGTTTAGCCGCACCCCGCCAAACGTCGTGGTGTACCCATCCTTCCGGGCCCCGTTCAGGTCGGACCAGAGCGCTTGAAAGTCCGTCTCGCCCTCGGGATGGAGGCTGATGATGCCGAAGTACGTTTTTCGCTCTTTAGGATCCAACTCGAACGTGTGATCGGCCCAGATGCCGAGCGCTTCGAGCGAGACGCGGTCGGAGAGGCGATAGGTAAAAAAGCCCTGCGCGTCCGTGAAGCGCGGCTCGTAGTCGCCCTTCAAGTCCTGCGTGCCAAAGAAGCGACCGGGCTGAGCGCGACGCAGGCCCACCGTCCACCCCAGGTCTCCATCGAGTGTCGAGGATTGGGCGTGCACGCTGGCATCGATGGTCGAGAGATCGACCGAGCCGTTGAGCGGCTCGTTCCGCGGCTGGGCGTACTGAACGTCGAGCGCCGAAGAGAGCTTGCCTCCGTAGCGAGCCGGGAACCCGCCCGTATAGAACGTGATGTCCGACGCAAGGGCGGGGTTTAACAGCCCCAGGCCCTCCTGCTCGCCCTGTCGCGGCCGAAAGGGCATGAACACCTCGAAGCCGTTGATGAAGACGAGGTTCTCATTGTAGCCGCCCCCTCGCACCGAATACTGCTGCGAGAGCTCGTTATTGGTGGCGACCCCTGGGATGGTCTTTAGGGCCCGAAAGCCGTCCTTGAAGGGCGTCGGAATGTTTTGGACGTCTTCGGGGTCCACCTCGTAGACGCCCGCCTCCTGCGGGGCCCGCGCCTCGCGGACCGTCAACTCGTCCATTTCGAGAACCGTAGACGCGAGGGTTACATCGAGCCGGGTGGGGCGTTCCTCTGTAACGGTAACTGAGTCGGTTCGTGGTGCAAAGCCGACCGACGAAAAGCGAAGGGCGTGCCGCCCCGTGGGCAGCTGGAGTTCGTATTGACCGTCGGTACCGGTCGCCGTGCCAAAATTCGTCCCCTCGACGAGAACCGTCACTCCCGGCACCGGACTCCCCTCTGTCGAATCCGTCACGGTCCCCGTCACAGTTCCCCAGGTTTGGGCCTGCACCCCCGCGGGGAGCAGGAGGCAGCACAGACCAACAACGAGGGGTCGAACCAAGTGCATCACAGAACAGAAACGAAATTTCAGTACGTGGGAAGGGTCCCTCCCGACAGCCCTTGAGACGTGGCACTCAGGGAAGGGCGCCCCCTCAGTCGCCGGACGAGCCACTCCCCCACTGTTCACTCCGGCGGCTTGTCGCTTTAGAAGAGCACAGACGTAACGGCATTGTTCCGTCGAAAAGTTCCGCGGATGCCCTACAGGCCTACGGCGCTCGAAACCACGAACAGTTCCACGTACGGAGCGACGAGGCCCAACGCGCTCCCGGCCACCGCCTGGGCCATCGTGTGGGCCCGACTGTAGACCCGTGCCCAGAGCAGGAGAGGGACCAGAATTGCCCCGAGGCCGAGTACAAGGCCCCCCACCTTCGCGGTGTCCAGGAGGGTCCCCGGCACGTGAACTCGAACAAAAACGAGCGTGGCAACGGCCCCTGCCACCGAGGCACAGTGCACAGAAATCTTCCACTGCGTGGTAATGGAGAAAAGAAGCACCGTGTTGAGCACGTGGCACCCCACCAGGGCTGCGAGGAGCCGCCCGCCTGTCATGTCGAGGACAAGGACAATGACAAAGGCCGCAAGGCCCGCGCCCAACGACACGAGGAAGGGCGCAGTGCGCTTCGATCGATCCCGAATTTCCAGTGATTTGATGATGCCGCGGGCCCGCATCCATCCGACGTGGACCAGGGGCACGAGTGCAAAAAAGAAGGCTCCGAGCCCTGCCCCCCGTGCTACGTCCCCGGCCGGAGCTCCCACATGATGAAGCACCAGCCCATACACGAGGGGAGGCAGCACGAGCGGGTTCACCACGTAGCTGATCACCATCGCGGCGACGTCCCCCGGGCGTCCGAGAACGCCTGGACGGGAATCGGCAGAGGTAGAGACAGGCATTATCCAAGTAGCAATCGAACAAAGGGGCAACGAGCTCCCGGGGCCCCCACCTACATCAAAATCATGGCCACAAACAGCAGGAGGAGAAATCCGAGGAGGAGCAAGAAGCTGTAAGCCGACAGGAGAATCAGATACTTCACGGCGGTCTTGAAAAGCCCCTGCTCGTAAACGTGCCACATGCCGAGAAAGAGGTACAAAAACGGGGCCACCTCAATCCAGCTGCCGACGGTCTCTACCCATCCAACCCCCGTCTCCCCGAGAAGAATTCCGAAGGTAAAGGCGAAAAAAGCCAGGGCGTGCACGTGGAGGCTGAAAATAAGATGCTCTACGTAGAGCCGTCGCCGCCGCAGGTAGAGGAGCTTTAGAAAAAAAGCAAACACGGGCAGCATGAAAAACATCACGTAGGGCCCGTAGTCGATCATGGTCCCCACAAAGTCCCTCGGATTCCGAACTGCCCGGGGAGCGTTGGTGCGAAGCAGTCGCTCGACCCGAGCGTTCGTCGCCGAATCCCCAATGTTTACGGTGACGGAGTCCTCGTCGAACTCCTCTTCGATGTTCCGGGCCACCTCCTCTCGTTGCTCCGGCCCTCCGAACCAAGTGGCGGTTCCTGTCCCCCCTGTCCCGCTCGTGTCCGACGTCGCCACCGCGGTTTCTGTCGAATCGAGGCGCACCGCTGAGGCCTCGGGATCGAAGGTGAGGCCAATTCCTCCTCCTGTGGTGAGAGCCAACGTCGCAAACAGCAGAAACGTCGAAAACAGATAGAGCCGGAAGGGACGGATGTACCGCTTGCGCCGCCCGTTGAGGTATTCCTTCGTGAGGCGCCCCGGGAGGAAGAACAGCTTCGGCAGCGTGTGTATGACCCGCATGTCGAGCTCGAAGGCGGCCTCGAGCGCCTCATTGATCATGTGCCAGATCGGTACGATGCGGTCGGCCGCTCGTTGCCCGCACTGCGAGCAGTAGGGGCCGTGGAGCAGGGCCCCACAGTTTTCGCACTGATCTTCGGGCGTCCCTTCTCCGGACGAGTCGGGGTCGTCGGTATCAGCGGCGGCCCCTCCAACCGACGGCTCGGCCTCCTGCTCCCGATCGCTGCCCGCCTCCGACTCGACGTCCCCCTCCAGGTCCGCCATTGCCTCGATCTCCGCGAGGGCCTCCTCTGCCGCTTTGCGCGCCTCCTCCGGATCCGACGCAGCACGCTGCTCCTCGTCGCCGTCGAACGACTCGGAATCGTCCCCCGAGGGGACATTAGAATTGGGCGGCGGGGCACTCATGGTCTCCAGAGGGGATGGAGCAGGGGAATAATGAATGTGAACCGAGATCGACCTCCCAATCCGAGGGATGTTCCCGCATTTATCCGCTGCATCTTCTCACTCGCATTGAGCGTAAGGGGCAGGCTTCCGGTACTTTGGGGCCCCGGGGATGCTCCTGGTGCAATCTCAATCGATCTATTTTGGGTGGAACTCGTTTTTTCGCCGGTCCTCCCGTTCGGGAGAGGGCTCCGGTCCCGTGGAGATGCGCCGCGGCACGTCTCTCCCCGCGGAGGCCCACACGCGGCCACTATGTGACACCCTAAAACGACGGTTGAACCGGCATTGGGACTGGCATGTAGACATGTCGACGTTTCTCTCTGTTGACGAAGGGACGACGCGTGCGTCGTCCGCACACCTCCCCGTCGCGATTAGTACGCCTTCGCAAACAGCACGCGGCCGGAGGACGGCTTTCCAGTAACCATGTCTTCCCCCGACTCCTGCGCCTCGCGGTCGAAGGGCACCAGTCGAATCGTCGCCGAGGTTTCTTCCTGAATGCGAGCCTCCGTCTCGGCGGTGCCGTCCCAGTGCGCCCAGACGAACCCGCCGTCCTCCTCGATGACCTCCTGAAAGGCGTCGTAGTCGTCGACCACGTGGGTGTTGGCCTCGCGACGCTCCAGGGCTTGGTCGTAGAGGGTCTGCTGCACCTCGTCGAGCAGATCGGCAACCCGCTGGGCAATGCCCTCCTGCGGAACGACCTCCTTCGTTTGCGTATCTCGGCGAGCCATCTCCACGTTGTCATTCTCCAAGTCGCGCGGGCCGACGGCGAGCCGTACCGGCACCCCCTGCAGCTCGTACTCGTTGAACTTCCAGCCCGGGTTCTGGGTCTCGTCGTCATCGAGCTTCACCCGAATGCCGAGATCGGCCAGCTCGTCCTCGATCCGCTCACAGACCTCCATGACCTCCGCCCGCTGTTCGTCGTCGAAGTAAATGGGGACGATCACGACCTGGAACCGTGCCAGCTTCGGGGGCAGAATGAGGCCCTGGTCGTCGGAATGCGTCATGATGAGGGCGCCGATGAGGCGAGTCGACACACCCCAGGAGGTCGACCAGACGTACGTTTCCTCGTTGTTCTCGTCGGTGTACGTGCAGTCAAAGGCCTTCGCAAAGTTTTGCCCGAGAAAGTGGCTGGTGCCGGCCTGCAGGGCCTTCCCATCCTGCATGAGAGCCTCGATGCAGAGGGTGTCCACGGCCCCGGCAAATCGCTCACTCTCCGTTTTCCGCCCGCGAAGCACAGGCATCGCCATATACTCCTCAGCGAAGGTGGCGTAGACGTCGAGCATGCGTTCGGTCTCCTCGACGGCCTCTTCTTTCGTGGCGTGAGCGGTATGGCCCTCCTGCCACAGAAACTCCATGGTGCGCAGGAAGAGGCGCGTGCGCATCTCCCAGCGGACGACGTTGGCCCACTGGTTGTAGAGCAGCGGCAGATCGCGGTAAGACTGGATCCAGTCCGCGTAGGTATCCCAGATAATCGCTTCGGAGGTGGGCCGGACGATCAGACTTTCCCCCAGCTCCGATTCAGGATCAGGGATCAGCTCCCCTTCTTCGTCGGTCGTCAGGCGCGAATGTGTGACGACGGCACACTCTTTGGCAAAGCCCTCGACGTGCTCGGCCTCCCGGGCCATAAATCGTTCCGGGATAAAGAGCGGGAAGTAGAGGTTCTCGTGACCGGTCTCGGCAAACAGATCGTCGAGCGCCTCCTGCATGTTTTCCCACAGCGCCATGCCGTTGGGACGGATCACCATGCAGCCGCGAACAGGCGAATAATCGGCGAGCTTGGCGTTCCGAACGACGTCGATGTACCACTGAGAGTAGTCTTCGTCGCGGGGCGTGACTGCTTCTGCCATGTCGTCGTTTGGGCTCTAATGTCCGGAAGGCGAGTGGAAAGGATGGAAGAGGCGAGGCGACGCGATCTCAAACCGCCCGCCTGCTCCGCTCCCTCTTCGTACGGTAAAGAATATAGGACGCACACCGCGCAGATATCAACGCGATCCGACGTTGTTCGTCGTTTTTGCAGATCCAGTCGTGAGTCTCCTCGCTGGACTGATTCTAACCCCTTGTCCAAGATGACACGTTCTCTGAGGCCCTCCAGCTGTCCTTTCCAGGTCGACCCCCGCAGGAAACAGCTTCATTCAGGCTCCCCACTTCAGAAACGATCTGCCACAAGGCTCAATTGGTGAAAAGATGCCAGTGTCGTTACCTTCAGAGGTGAAGGAGCGGCTGCACTCCCCGCCCATCGGGGAGAAAGAAAGTGAATCTCTCAAGATGGAGTCAGAAACTTTTAGAGAGAAGTACAGTAACAAAACCTGCAAACCTTTCTACTAAGCAGCCTCGATCTTACAGTTAGAGGTGATTTCTTATGACACCCGTCGGAACGTATCTCAGTTCTCTTTTCCGTAACACCGGTCTTCTCCTCATCCTGGGTGCTCTCACCTTCGGTCTGACAGGCTGTTACACGCAACTCCAGGTCTCCGACTCTGAGACGTCTCAGGTTGAGCGCAAGGAGCGCTATGCCGACGAATACCGACGGGACTACCACCGATCCCGCGAGGCGAAAACCGGCTATAAGTACCGACACAAATACAGGCACGGATCGTCATACTGGTACTCGTCGCGCTACTACAGCGGGTGGCACGATCCGTTTTTCTACGATCCCTGGTTTTCCCCTTACAGTTCCCGTTTCTCGCTCTCCTTCCACTTCGGGTCTCCGTACTACGGCCCTTCGTGGCACCACCGTCCCTTCCGGAGCTATCACTACTATAGCCTGTGGTACAACCCCTACCGATACGGCCACCACGGCTATCACCCCTCATACGGCTATCCCTCCTACGCATATCACTCGCCGAACCATGTATCCGAGCAGCGCAACGTTCGCCCTCGGGGGAGCACAGTCGGCCGGAGTGCCGGCGACTCGGACCGCCGAAGGGGCGGTGAGCGAGGAAGGGGAGAAGCGACCGTCTCCAGCCGCAGCGAATCGTCGCAAGGCCGCATTGGACGACGTTCGTCTGAGGAGTACCGTGGACGCACCATCGGCCGCTCGGCGACTCCCCGCTCCGATCGCGGTCACACGACGCGTCGAACGACCCGGGACACTCCGGATCGCACCCCGAACAGCCGGGTGAATAGGCGCGATGCGGATCGAGACCGTGCCACTCGACCGTCGCGCTCGTCGGACCGCTCCTCCCGCGGTCAGCGGACGGGCCGAAGTTCGAGCGATGACGGCTCGAAGGCTCGCAGTTCGGGACGCTCCTCGCGCTCCGATGGCAGCGGACGCTCGAGCCGGGGCTCCTCCCGATCCAATGACGATGGCTCCCGATCGAGCCGGAGCTCTGACGACGGAGACCGCAACCTTCGATCGGTTGTACCTGTCCCGTCTTCAAACACGGGTCGCGTCGGTCGACGGTCCACGTCCTTGGCCGACGAGGACGAACGATCGGAACTCACTCGGTACGCCCCGCGCTCTCTCGATTCCGATCGATTCGAACAAAAGAAACAGCGCCTCGAACTGATCCGCGCTGCGCAGCGCCGCCTTCATCTCCAGCGTTCGTCCTCTTCTTCGAGTTCCTCCCAGAACTGGAATACCCGCACCCGCTCGAGCCGTACGTCCTCGAATAGCGGTTACTCCTCCTCGGACAACAACTCGACGCAGCGGACTCGATCGTCCTCTTCCCGGGATACCGGGTCGTCCACCTCGCGCGGCAGCCGAACGTCGCGCTCCGATGATGGAGGACGGTCAAGCCGACGGAGCCGCAGCAACGATAATGACCGGGGAGGCAACCGGTAGCTTCCCGCCCCCATTCTGACTCCCCTTTTTGACGGGACCTCGAAAGGCCCGTGTGCTCTTGCCACGGGCCTTTCGTACGTCCATTCGTCTCTTTTCCGTCCACGCTACTGACTAGTTGGCTCCACAGATATGCGTTTCTCGTCTCTTCCGCTCGCCCTCTTGCTGCTGATCGGTGCCTTCTTCGTCCCCACCCTGACGCCCTCCGCCTACGCCCAGACCGCCGACGACGTGTTGCGGTTTTCGCTTCGAGATCCTGCCACGAGTGCCCGGGCCCTCGGCCTTGGCGGGGCGGGCACGGCAGGATGGGCCGACGTCAATGCCCTCCGCACGAACCCCGCCGGCCTGGGCTACTACACGTCCTCGGAGGTCGTCGGCGGGCTAACGGTGCTCGCCACCAACGATGCCTCGACGTTTCAGGTGGGTGCGGACGGACCCCGCTTTGGGCAGGACCGAACTGGGTCGACGGTGCACCCGGGACCGATTTCGGTCGTCTACAACTTCCCCACCCAACAGGGCTCCCTCGTCTTCGGCCTCGGGTACACCCAAACGAGCTTCTTCGACCGGACACTTTCTTTCGCCGGAGAGAACGAGAGAAGTTCGATCACCGATACGTTCCTGCCGAGAAGGGACGAGTACGCGGTGGATGAGGAGGGAATGTTCTTTCCCGACGACATCCCGAGCAACATCATCCCCTTTATCGCCTTCGAAGGAGGGGCCATCGAGTTCTTTCCAGGGGATTACGAGAACGGCCTCTATCCCTTTGAGCAAGCCGTCCTTCCCGGCACCCGCATCCGCCAGGAGGGCCGCGTACAGCGAGAGGGACGCATGAACGAAATCAACTTTGCCGGGGCCGTCGAGGTGGCTCCCGACGTTATGATGGGGGGGTCGGCCAACATTGTCGTCGGCCGCTACCTCTTCGAGCATCGGCTGACGGAAATCGACCTGGGAGAGAACGACGATTACGAGGTGCTTCGGAACGGCCAGTTTTACACCGGGCTCGATCGGATGACCTTCCGGGAGCAATTCGAGTCCAACCTGTCGGGCATCAATCTGCAACTGGGCGTCTCGGCCAATCCGATCTCCAGACTCCGCGTGGGCCTGACGGCTGAAACCCCGACGTGGACTTCCGTCGAGGAAGACTTTACCGATGCCATCATCCGCACCGAGTTTCTAGACGGTGGCTCACTCGCGTACGGAGACGATCCCAACGAGGATGTAGGACAGGGGTCGTTCGAATACCGATTTACGACTCCGTGGCGATTGGGGGCGGGGCTGGCCCTTGACATAGAGCCGTTCCGGGTTATGGCCGACGTCGAGTTCGTGGACTGGTCGAACCTGAGCCTCGACTCGGACTCCTTCGACTTTCCCACGGAAAACGACGTGATCGACGAAGACTTCGGCCCCGTGCTCAACTGGCGAGGGGGACTCGAGTACCAGCTCGGATTCGGCCCGGCGCTTCGCGCGGGGGCGGCCTACCAGCCGGATCCTCGCCAGTACGAGCTGACGGCCGCAAGCGGTGAGACCTTCGATCGGTCGCGGCTCTTCTTCTCCCTGGGCGCAAGCGTTCCCTTCAACGAGCAGTTCGCTCTCGACGTGGGATGGATGCAGGAGCATACCAAGGATCAGTTCGTGCCCTATTCGAGCGTTACCCCTCCCAACGAGTCTGATCCCATCGCCGTGCCGTTCGTCGACGAAGACATAACCCGCAACCAGGTGAATATAAGCCTCCGTTACTCGTTCTAGTCTCCCGTCGCTCCGTTCCCGGCTCGGCGGTCTGTAGACACGACACCTTCCACTTACTCCCGCTGGTCCAGCATTCGGTGATACTCCTGCGCCGCCTGGTTGTGCTCGCGTAGGGTGCGGCTAAAATTGTGCCCGCCGTTGCCATTCGCGGCAAAATAGAAGTAGTCGTGCTGCTCCGGGTGGGCGACGGCGCGGAGCGACGAAGGGGTTGGATTCGTGATCGGCCCAGGAGGAAGGCCGCGGCGTTGATAGGTGTTGTAGGGATGATCGATTTCGAGGTGATCGTAGAGCACGCGGCTCGTGCGCTCTCCTTCCGTGTCGATGAGCACGTACTGCACCGTCGGGTCGGCCTGGAGCCGCCACCGGCGGTCGAGGCGGTTGAGATAGACGCCTGCAATCGTGGGCTTTTCTTCATCGCGGAGAGCTTCCCACTCCACGATGGAGGCCAAAGTCACCACCTCCTCTTTGGAAAGGCCGAGACTGTCCGCCCCGGCAGCGAGCTCGCGCTCGTAAAAACGATCGAAGGAGCCCTTGATCCGGCGAACGACCGTCTCCGGAGACGCTTGCCAGTAAAACTCGTACGTTTCGGGGAGCATGTACCCGAAGAGTCGATCCGGCGCGGTGTCGAGCTCCCGAGCCAGGCTCGTATCCTGAAGGGCAGCGGAAAACGTGTCGGCCTCCATCTCGAGCCGCCGGCTCACCACCTCGGCAACCGTTTCGGGACGCGAGCCGGGGGGAATCGTCACCCGTAGCGGATCCTGAAGCCCGCGGCGCAGCTTATTGAGAAGCCGGTAGTTGGACGTGTGGGACGGAATGCGATAGTGTCCAGGCTTGATCTGCGCGCCCCATCCCGTGGCTGTCGCCATCAGGCGAAAGGTGGAGGCAGAAGCAAGCACGTCTGCCTGCTCCAGAGAGTCGATCGCCGTTTCGAGGGAGGC
The DNA here is from genome assembly GCA_964462965.1 of uncultured Salinivenus sp. GTDB lineage: Bacteria > Bacteroidota > Rhodothermia > Rhodothermales > Salinibacteraceae > Salinibacter. The sequence continues at coordinate 1,632 of CAYXAD010000084.1, read as the reverse complement.
CTCCCGCGGAATGACGATGCTGCGCGGCTCCTCGTACGACGTCGTATTGGATCCAAAAATCATCCAGCCCCCGCTTCCAAGACCGACCCCGCCCACAAACAGCAGGACGGCAGCGATGCCAAGCAAAAGGTGCGAGCGCATCCGTCAGTTCCATTCATTTGCAAAAGACCAGTCGATCCTGCGAGGCCCATGTACGAGGGAGCGGCGCGCAGGCTCCGAAGTCCCTGCAAAATTCAGTCCGTTGGCTGAGCCCACCACTCGTCCACACAGAGGGCCCTCTTGCAGCCTCCACGACCTCAGAGTGTTCCAGCGCCCCCCCACGCCACACGGTTACAGCTGCAGTCGGGATTCCACATCGAGTGTTGCGGGGCTCGAGTGGCCAGCGGCAAGGTGCATGCTCCCCGCTTTGGCAATCATGGCCGCATTGTCCATGCAGTACGCCAGAGCGGGCACATAGACGTCAAACCCCTTTTCGGTCCCGGCCGTCTCAATGCGGCGCCGGAGCTCCGAGTTGGCGGCCACGCCCCCGACGACGGCCACGTGCTCGGCCCCGGTCTCTTCAACAGCTCGATGCACGGCGTCGACGAGCACGTCGACCACCGCCGCCTGCACGGAGGCACAGAGGTCGTCGAGGTGTTCCGTGAGGAGCCGCTCCCGCTCTTCCTCCGACGCATCGCGCAGGTAGTAGAGCACGGAGGTCTTGAGGCCGCTGAAGGAGAAATCCAGGTTCTCGAGCTGGGTGCGGGGAAACCGGTGAAAGGTTGGATCCCCCTCCTGACTCCGGCGGTCAATGACTGGACCGCCGGGATACCCGAGCCCGAAGAGCTGTGCCACCTTATCGAAGGCCTCTCCGGCGGCGTCGTCGCGGGTGCGTCCGAGCACCTCATGCTGAAAGCCCTCGTCGACGTGCACGAGCTCCGTGTGCCCCCCCGATACGACGAGACAGAGAAAAGGACGAGGGGGGCGAGGCGGGTCGAGATCGACCGAATAGACGTGCCCCTCCAGGTGATTCACCCCGACGAGGGGAACGTCGAGTCCCCGGGCCAACGCCTTTGCAAAGCTGAGGCCGACCAGGAGGGAGCCGGGCAGTCCCGGCCCGTGGGTGACGGCCACGGCGTTGAGGGTTTCGGCCTCGACGCTCGCCTCCGACAGAGCCTTTTGGACGACGGGCACAATGAGCCGCTGATGATCTCGGGAGGCAAGCTCCGGCACCACGCCCCCGTATTCCTCATGTAGGTCCCCCTGGGAGGACACGACGCTCGACCGCACGGTCTCCCCGTCGAAAACGGCGGCGGCCGTATCGTCACATGAGCTTTCAATGCCGAGCACGAGCATGAAGGACCGTCACCTTTCAGATTCAGGAAGGAAACTCACTGTGGCCGGATAATTGTCGCGTTCCACGGTTCCGGTTCGTGCCGCCTGGACAACGGATGATAGCCAGGGCGCACTCAATTAAGAGGAAGGGCCGCTGTGCCTTCAAATTCCTCCAAAAGGAAGGGCCGCCGGCCCCCTTTTCTTCAGCACCACCGTTGTCTGTCGTCCTCAAAGAAGCCCTTCTCCTAAGTGGTCTTCTCGGCAAGTAGTTACATTTTCCACCCAAACCATCCACGTCGCTCTGACGCCGACAGTGGT
>CAYXAD010000083.1:0-12972 GCA_964462965.1 uncultured Salinivenus sp. | reverse complement strand
CGGGGCTACGGCTGCTTCGCGCGCCGTGCGGAGCCCACCGAGTCCGAACGTTCACCTGCTTTCGGAATTCTCAGACAGAGCCTAGTCCGGAGGATCTCGTCTCATTCAAGTAGATTCTCCTTGAAAGGACGTTTCCGCTCCACGGAATAAAATTCCTCGATATCCACCGCAGCCACCGGTGTCCGCTCGGGATGACAATTCGCACAGAGAGAGTCTAAAACTTCTAACTCATCAACTCACAACTCCTTAACTCGCAACTCGCCAACTCATTCCTCCTCGGCAAGGATCGGCTCCGGCGCCGAAAAGACGTCGTCCGGGGGGTCCGACGGCAGAGACAGCTGGTTCGTCAGGATGGCCTGCTCTGCCCCTACGGCCTGCTTTCGGGTGGCAAGGTGCACCGTCCCGTCGGGGGCATCGAGCGTCACCTCGTCGGTCCAGTTAAACTGACTGGGCGGGTCCTCTTCGTCCATTCCCTGCAGGTGGAAGGCCCATCGGTCGAGCCGATCGGTCTCGGTCGAGACGTACAGCCAGTACTGGTCCCCCGGGGTGAGCCCGACGTCGCCAAAGGTCAGGTGAATGACGTCGTGCTCGGCCGTCGACGAGTCGGCCACGTAGGAGCGTGAAACCCCCGGGTCGAACGATTTCAGGGGCGCCAGCAGCCAATACGTGTCGTTGATGAATCGGCCGTAGGCTTCTTGACGGGCCTCCTGATCTTCCGTCCCGGAGAGCTCATCGCCGTTGAGATACACGGTCCCGGCGGGTCGCTGATCCTCTACCTCCTGCACATTGATGAGAGCGACGTACGAAGAATCGGCCCCTCCTTCCCATTCCACCCGGTACTCCCCCGACCTCCGGTCCCAGAAGTGACGCGCTACGACGCGTTCACCGTCCGGTGTGTCGATGCCGAAGTTGAAGCGAAGATAGGGCGCGGAGGCCAACGCATCAGCGCCGTGAGCCTGCAAGAGGCGATAGGCCACCGAATCGGCCTGGGTCTCGGGCGTAATGGTATCGGTCGGGGCGACGGCGCCTTCGCCGTTCACATTTGACTCCGGCGAACACCCGGCGAGAATCCCTCCTGCAAGAAGAGCAGCGAGCAAAGCGAGGCGATTCGTGAGCATTGGAGACGGCTCTGTGGTTGAAGGAGAGGTGAACGCCTCAACATACAAGTCGTGACGGAAAGGTGCAGCCGAGGTGGATGGGTCCAGAGGTACGGGTGTAAAAGAGGTCCGCCGACGGCCGGCGGCCATCAGAGTTCAGACGTTGAAACGGAACTCCATCACGTCTCCGTCCTCCACGACATAGTCTTTCCCCTCGGTGCGGATGAGCCCTTCATCGCGGGCGACAGCCTCGGAGCCCGCCTCGTCGTAGTCAGAGAAATGAATGGTTTCGGCCTTGATAAAGCCCTCCTCGAAGTCGCTGTGGACCTTGCCGGCGGCCTGAGGGGCTTGTGTCCCCTTCTCGATGGTCCAGGCGTACGCCCCTTTTTCGTCCGCCGTAAAGAAGGTGATGAGATCCAGCACCTCGTATGCGGCGTGAATGAGGCGTTCGAGGCCCGGTCGGTCCAGGCCGACGTCTTCCAAAAAGAGTTGCTGCTCCTCCGGCTCGAGCTCAGCCATTTGAGCTTCTAGCTCGGCCGAGATAATCACGACCTGCGTGTTTTCCTCCCGAGCAATGGTGCGAAGCCGGTCGACGTAGGCGTTTCCGTCGGGAAGATCCTCCTCCTTCACGTTGGCGACGTACAGGACGGGCTTGCTGGTGAGAAGAAACAGCTCGTCCACGAGCGACTGCTCGGCGTCCCGGGTTTCAAAGGAACGGGCCCAGTCGCCGTCACTCAGATGCTCACGGAGGCGCTCGAAGACCTCCAGCTCCTCGGCTGCCTCTTTGTCCCCCTTCTTGGCGGCCGTTTCGATCTTCTCGATGCGCTTGTTAACCGTCTCCAGGTCCTTTAGCAGAAGCTCCGTGTTGATGACCTCGACGTCTCGCACCGGATCGATGGAGCCGGCGACGTGGGCCACGCTCTCGTCCTCGAAGCAGCGGACGACGTGGATAATGGCATCCACCTCCCGGATATTGGCGAGGAACTGATTGCCGAGGCCTTCGCCCTCTGCGGCCCCCTCTACCAGCCCGGCAATGTCGACAAACTCAATCGTCGTGGGCACGGCCTCCGGGGAACCGGCCAGCTCGGCGACTCGGGGGAGACGCTCATCCGGCACGGGGACGACCCCGACGTTGGCGTCGATCGTGCAGAACGGATAGTTGTCGGCCTCCGCACCGGCATTGCTTAGGGCATTGAAGATCGTGGATTTGCCGACGTTGGGCAGGCCGACGAGGCCACACTGCAGCGACATAAAAGTCTTCTACGACTGGAGGAAAGCAGGACACGCCTCCGGCTGTATCCCAGGTTCAACGGGGTTGTTCCTCCTTCTCCCTCGAATATCCGCCGGAAGGAGCTGGGACGTGCAGACGTCCGCGGTCCCCCATCCTTTGGCATGACGAACAACCGTCGTCGAAAGTGTCGGAGGGCCTGCGAACAATCATCCGACGTATTCTACATCAATAAACTCCCGTTCCGGCAGCCGAACGGCCGTGAGACGTCCCATGCCGGGTTGCATGTGGTAGACGCACCCCGTGTCGATAAGGAGGAGTTTTTCCCGATTGATGGGTTCGGGTTGGGGAGTGTGGCCGCACACGACGGGCTTTTCCCAGGCAAACTCTGTGGCTTCGAGGTGTCCCCGCTCCCAGAGGAAGACTTTTTCGTCGTGCGCTTCGAGGTTTTCCTCAATCGTGAGTTCGGGCTTGAGGCCGGCGTGAACGAAGAAAAAGTCGTCCGTTTCGTGGTACAGCTTCGTATTGCGAACGAACTCGGTGTGGGCTTCGGGGAGGTCAAAGTCGGTATCCTCTTCGCCGAGGTAACTTTGAAGCGTCGAGACGCCTCCATTCACCCGCCAGAGGTTAAATGCACCGGAGTCGAGATACCCGAGCATCAGAGACTCGTGGTTCCCCCGCAGGAAGGTGCACTCTACTTCCTCCCGAAGGTCAAGGAGGCGATCGATGACTCCTTTTGAGTCAGGCCCCCGGTCGATGTAGTCCCCCACGAAGAGAAGATGATCGTCGGAGCTAGGATCTATTTCCTCGAGAAGAGCATCGAGAGATTTGGGGCATCCATGAATATCGCCAATTGCTATGAGACCCATTGCGTGTTATCCCGTCGTATGACGGTGGAGTGACATCGATCAGCCGATTGTCTGGAGGGAAGACGCCCACGTTCCGGGCGTCCAATGTTCTGAATTTGTGCCGAGAAAGGCAACTCTTTCGTGATGACGGGGATCCCCGAGGGGCATTCGCAAACCCACGTTGAACAGTCCTCTTAACTCTGTTGGGACTGAGCGCGCTCGCGAATCGTTTCCATCCCGACCAGGCCCCGACCGGATTTGTTTAGACGTCCCTGATTGTGCAGGTCGATGAGAACTGAATCGAGCACCCCGTTGATGAAGGTATCGCTCTTCGGGGTGCTGTATTTTTTTGCAATCTCGATGGCTTCGTCCACGGATACCTTTGGGGGAATCTCCTCAAATTCCAGGAGCTCCGTGGTGGCCATTCGTAGTAGAGAACGATCGACCACAGTGATCCGACGGATTTCCCAGTTGTTTGCGTGCTTCTGGATGATCTCGTCGGCTTCCTCCGTCGTCTCGAGCGTCGTCCGGAAGAGACGTTCGGCAAAGTCGAGGGTCGATGGATCCTCTTCCAGCGCGGGCTCGAGGAGCGTATAGACAAAGTGATCGGCGTTGCCGCCGCTTTGCTCGTGCGCGTATAGCGCCTTCATTACATGCTCACGAGCCTCACGTCGGGTACTCATAGTGGGACGTCCCAGCGCTTATCAGGGCGAGAGGAGCGTTGGTTACTTGAATTCATTAGGAGCGGGTCTTATCTGCAACGAGACCACAGGTTCGGTTCCTCCTTTGGATTCCTTTAATCTTGGATTTCGCGAACAGACTCCGGAGGGACCCTCCCAGTACGTTACGTTTCAGGTTCGGGACGTGTCTACTGCTCCCACGTCTGCGGTCCAGAAGCCTTCGACTCGTGCGTCCCGACTCCTCGATTCACTGGTCAGCGTATCCGGCCCTCCTTGCGGCCGGTGCATTTGCGATGGGCATTCTTGGCGATGCATCCGTCGCCGTGACGGCCCCACACCCTTGGCTCGGAGGGGTGGCGTTTGGCCTCATGACGTTCGTGGGAGTGGAATGGTGGGACCAACGACAGCTGGTCACCCTCGCGCCTCTCGGACGCTTCGTCGCGATCCTTCTCGTGGTTGCGAGTGCCGGCGGGGCGCGACACGCGGCCTATCAGACCCCCTCTCCTCGTGCGCTGGCGCCCGTTGCGGCAGCAACGGACGGCCCAACGACCCTCCGAGGGAAGATTCACAATGCACCGGGTCGCGCGGAAGAAGCAACCCGCTTTACCCTCGACGTTGAAGCTGTGTTGGGGAAACAGGACACCTCCTCCGTTGACGGCCGGGCCCGAGTGACGCTGCGACCTGCCCCGTGGTCGGAAGAGGTCCGGGCCTTTCCGCGCCTCTTCCAGGACGACGTGGTTCAGCTGCGAGGCCCCCTTCGACCCGCTCCTGGGCTCCGAAATCCGGGGGGATTCGACTACGCGGCCTACCTCGAACGACGAGGAACGTGCTGTACGATGTTCGTGGACGACCCGGAAGACGTTCGTGTTCTGGGCGATCGCCGGGGCCGGCTGACGACGGGAATTGTTACTCTTCGTCGCTACGTTCGCGCACAGCTCCGTCAATTCGTGCCGAGTGCAGAGGGGCGAGCTGTATTGCAAGCGCTCCTGCTAGGGGACCGAAGCCGAATTACGGACACGCAACGAGACCGCTTTGCACAGACGGGCCTCATGCATCTCCTCGCCGTGTCCGGGCTCCACGTCTTTCTGGTCGGAATGGTGCTCTACGTTCTACTTCGTCCCCTCCTAATGCGTTTTCGACTCGGCTGGCGAACGGTTGAAGTGGGACGGGCCCTCCTGACAATTGCTGTCCTCGGTGCGTACATGTTGCTAACGGGAGCTCGGCCTTCGGTGGTCAGAGCCGTCGTGATGGGCAGCCTTTTTATCGGAGGAGTGGTTTTTCAGCGGTCGGCGCACTCGCTCAACACGCTCGGTGTGGCCGCTTTCATTCTACTCGCCGTTCGACCAACGGCCTTGTTCGACGTCGGTTTTCAGCTGTCGATGGCGGCCGTGGCCGCGATTGTAACCCTCTCACCTCGATTTACGGAGGCGGTCCCCGAACAATACCGAACCTCAGAGGCGGCACAGAATGTGGTCTCTCTTGGCACTGCCTCCGCCGCCGCCATTCTGGGGACGGCACCGGTGCTCCTCTACCACTTTGGGTGGGTCTCTGGTGCCGGATTGCTTCTCAACGTGGTCGGAATTCCCTGTACGGGGTTGGCACTAGCGTCCGCGTTGGCTGCGGTAGGACTCGGGGGAGTGTGGACCCTGGCCGGAAAGGCGTTTGGGAGTGCATCGGACTTGTTCGTCGAAGGGCTTCTGGCGACGTCTCGCTACGGGGCGTCGTGGTTTTCGTGGGCGGGGATTCGGATGGAAACGCCGGAGCCCTTGCTTCTCGGTGCACTCGTCGTTGGGGTTCTTGCTCTCGTGCAGTGGCCACGTCCCCGTCTTCGTTGGCGGTGTGTAGCAGTTTCACTTCTCTTTGCGACGCTCTCCGTCTGGGGAAACAATATCGGCCGAAGTGCGGCGCCGACGCTCGACGTCGTATTCTTCGACGTGGGGCACGGTGATGCGGCGTTCATCTCGACGCCGGATGACCGTCACGTGTTGGTGGATACCGGTCCGCGAACGCCGTTCGGCGATGCCGGGGCGTTTGTAATCGTGCCGTTTCTGGAACGTCAAGGCGTCCGTCATCTCGATGCGGTGGTGATTACTCACCCGGATGAGGACCATCTCGGGGGGTTGCCGACAATTCTGAGGGAGGTGTCTGTGGGGCGGGTGTTGCACAGTGGGCAGACGGACGATACTCGTCTGTTTGAGGAGACGCGAGCGCTGCTAGACCAGCTGGAGATTCCTCACCGGGCGGTGGAACGGGGAGACACACTCGACGTCGGGTCGTCTCTTCGGGCTCAGGTGTTGAATCCCCCTGGGACGGTCGGCAGAAAGTTCGATGGCAAGAATGATGCTTCTGTGGTTCTCCACGTGGCGTACGGGGACGCGGACGTTCTTTTGTCAGGAGATGTAGAGGAGAGTGCTGAACGGAATTTGGTTCGGGCCTACGGTGAGCGGTTGGCGAGCCGCATAGTGAAGGTTCCTCATCACGGGTCTCCCACGAGTAGTACGCTGCCGTTTGTTCGCGCGTCGGTCGATTCGACGGGAACTCGTGCGGTGGTGAGTGCAGATCGGGACGGTCGATACAATCTTCCAGCTGAAGCCGTTCTTTCTAGGTGGATGTCAGGAGGGGCTCGGATTCACGCGACGATGCACGAAGGGGCCGTGTGGATACGCAGTGATGGAGAGGCCGTGTGGCAAGTGCAGTGGAAGTAAAGAGTGAATGGATGTCGTTTGTGTTCGCCCCGTGATTGCACCACGAAAGATATTCCGAAGAGGGAATATAGTCAGCAATCGATTGATATAGTAGGTTGTATCAGTTTCTCTAGGGACGAGGCCGGTCCAGATCGAAAGAAGAGGAGAAGTTGTCGGTTTGAGGAGTTGTCCACAGCCCCTAGTATGAATATGGCTCTCTGGATTATTTAAAAAGAAATGATTGTTGTTGTTGAATGCGTGGAAAAGTGGACGGCGAAGAAGCTCACAGCGTGGCGAGTCGGATGTGGATAGATCGGGGACTCATCCACAGAGTTGTCCACAACAGAGGATAAGTCAAGGCTCGGTACTAGGGTCGGGGCAATCAAGTCGGGCAGTTATCCACACATCCACAACAATCCACAACTCTAAGCGGGCAATCGGAGCAGAATTATTCACATTCGTCCACCATGTGGAGATAGTGGGGACCGATGTTGACAAGTACAGGGGTTATACACCGCCAATTTCGGTCGCTCAGTGGTGCACAGGTTATCCATGGCGCGTCGTCTACTTATCCACGGGTTATCCACAAGATTGTGGATAACATTGAGGCGGTGGGGGAACGTGCGATCGGTCCCGCGGAGTGATATACTCAAGCCTGAAAAAAGCCTCCTCAATCATTCTCGAGGCCAAAGGAATTGGACAGGGGAAGACTTCTCCGGAAGCGTGTTCCCCCCGATGCGGGGTCGGCAGTGGGGAGGAACGAGGTGATTTGGGCTTCGATTTTTTATATGCTTGACCCGGAGGAGGCGTCCATCACCGGTTTCGCATTACCCCGACGATTATTCGTGCAGAAACTCATTTCCTTCGAGGAGGCCCAGTCCATAGAGCTCGACGCGGTTCCCCGACAACCTACGGTTGAGGTTTCTCTGGACGATGCATTGGGTCGAACGTTGGCCGTCCCCATCCACAGCCGCGATGCCATTCCCCCTTTCGACAACTCCGCACGGGATGGCTATGCAGTGCGTGCAGGGGATGTGGAGGACGTGCCCGCTCGGCTTCGCGTGATCGAGGAAGTGATGGCCGGAACGCCTCCAACGCGCACGGTGCAGTCGGGCACCTGCAGCCAGATCATGACGGGAGCCCCCGTGCCGGAAGGCGCAGATGCCATCGTGCCCGTCGAATGGACGGAGCGAGACGGCAATGTTGTTCGGGTGGATCGACGGCCTGATCGGGGCCAATTTGTTCGTCCGTCCGGCCAGGATGTGACGGACGGCGAGCAGATCTTCGAGGCAGGCACCGTCGTCACTCCGCCCGTCGTGGGCATGCTCGCCACAGTGGGAGCGGCGCGAGTTGAGGTGCGCGTGCCTCCGAAGGTTGCCGTGGTGGCCACAGGGGACGAGCTCGTCGAGCCGAGCGCTTCGCTCCGCCCGGGGCAGATTCGAAATTCGAACGGCCCAGCCCTCGCTGCGCAGGTGCAGACGGCAGGAGGCGACCCCGTCGGCCCGTTTCACGCCGGGGACGATGTCGAGGAAATTCGGCACGTCGTTGGGGAGGCCCTCGCCGAAGCGGACGTACTCGTGTTCTCCGGGGGGGTATCGATGGGCGAGCACGACCTCGTGCGCGACGTCCTCGACGAGATGGGTTTTGAGGCAGCCTTCTGGAAGGTGAGGCAACGTCCAGGAAAGCCGCTCACGTTTGGAACGCTCGATGGGCGGCCGGTTTTTGGGCTGCCGGGCAATCCCGTGTCGTCGGCCGTGTGCTTCGACCAACACGTGCGTCCGGCCTTGGCCACGATGCTGGGACGAACGGAGAGGATTCGCCCCCGCCATCCGGCGGTGTTGGAAGAGGAAACGTCAAAGGTCGAAGACCTCCATCACTTCACCCGTGGGCGCGTGCGAGTAAGCGATGAGGGACGGCTTCGTGTTTTCGACACGGGCCCGCAGGCCTCGAATCTCTACTCGTCTGTCGTTCAGGCCAATTGTCTCATTCATCTTCCGGAGGGGCTCGCCGAGGCTCGGGCGGGGATGACTGTCAACATCGAACGGTTTTCCTGGTAGACAGTGGTTGGATTATTTCCTTTTGTCATTAGCACGCCGAATGACGGCGTCTAGAGCCTATGCAGCTTCTTTTATTTTTCGGGTATGCAGTGGGGGGAGCGGTGATCTGCTGGATTGGAAGCGGGGTGCTCGAGCGGGCGTCCAAGCAGCTGTCGGTGTACTACCGCCTTCCTGCCGTGGTCCAAGGAGCTGTGATTACCGCTATTGGGTCGAGCTTTCCGGAGCTGTCGAGTGCGGTCCTGGCGCCTCTCGTCCACGGCACATTTGACCTCGGGGTGGGGGCCATTGTGGGATCGGCCCTCTTCAACATTCTCGTGATTCCGGGGGTGAGTGGGGTCGTCGGCGGCTCGATGTCGTTTGGGCGACTCTTCATCTTTAAGGAGGTGCAGTTTTACGTGACCTCGATCACTGTCCTCCTGCTTACCTTTTTGCTGGCGGGGCTCTACTATCCCCTTCCGGGAGCGGGGTATCAAGGCACCATCACGCGCTCTCTTGCACTGATTCCGCTCGGCCTCTACGGCCTGTACGTCTTCCTCCAGGTGCAGGCCGCAAACGACTATGAGGGAGTGGATCCGCCGAGCGACCTCCGCCCCGCGTGGGAGTGGCTAAAATTGCTGGTCAGCCTAGCCCTCATCCTCGCCGGCACCGAGGGGCTGTTGCGGGCGGCCGAAGGGTTCGGGGACTTGTTCGGTACGCCGGCGTTCCTGTGGGGCCTCACCGTCGTCGCGGCCGGCACGAGCGTGCCGGACATGTTCGTCAGTGTGCGGGCGGCGCAGGAAGGACGCGGCGTCGTGAGCCTCGCCAACGTGCTGGGCAGCAACGTCTTTGACCTTTTGGTCGCCATTCCCGTGGGCGTGATGATTGCCGGTGCCTCGACGGTCAATGTAAGTGCGGCAGTTCCCATGATGGGAATTCTCGCCGGGGCCACCCTGGCTCTCTTCATCGCACTTCGTCTCGGCCAGTCGCTGTCCGTCGCCAAGGCGAGGGGCCTCCTCGTGCTTTACGCCGCGTTCCTCGTGCTCGTGGGGCTGGAGACGGCGGGCGTGGTTCAGTTTATGACTTGAGTCTCGCTTCTCTCAGAGCGAGGCGACTCGGCTGTCCCTATTCGGCCGACATGCCGGAGGAGAGAGGAAATGAAGGATGGAGGGCTGAACGAATGGAGGTGTGGATGGGAGAAGTCCAGTCGGTCCGAAGGTAGGACTTTTCTCTTGACTTGCTGTCGGCGTCAACACTCCCGTGCCTGCGCGCCCATCCCTCACATTCTCCAGGCAGAATTAGAACAAGAGGTAGTACCCGCCATCTGTTCAGCCCCTTGCCTTTCAAGAGCTCAACCGACCTATCCGTTGGGCTGGATCAGCTCCATGAGCAGAGGGGTGAGCCGGTCGGCCGCGACCTCTGTGAGTTGGTCGGCGGCGTCGTTGGGCAGCTCGATGGACGTCTGCTCGACGAGTTCGAGGCCGTATCCGGCCAGGCCGATGCGCTTGCGGGGGTTGTTTGTGAGCAGGCGCAGCTTGCGGACGCCGAGGTCGTGCAGGATCTGACAGCCGATGCCGTAGTCGCGGTGGTCCATCTCGAGGGACGCGTCGGGCTGTTCCGGGTCCTCGTGGGTTTGCTGACGTTCCAGGTCGCGGAGTTTTGAGAGGAGGCCCTGGCTGTGGTCGCTCTGCATCATGTAGAGGATCACGCCTCGTCCCTCGTGCTCCACCTGTAGCAAGGCTTCGGCGAGTTGCTCGCTGTATTCCTCGCGGCGGGCCGCCAGCACGTCCCCGAGCACGTTCTGAGAATGGACGCGCACGAGCACGGGGTCTTCGGGGGTCCATTGTCCTTTCACGAGGGCCAGGTGGACGTCGCCCGTGAGCGTTTCCTGATAGGCCACCACTCGAAAGGTCCCGAAGGCCGTCGGGAGCTGGGCGTCGGCCTCGCGCGAGACGAGCCGCTCGTTCTGCATCCGGTACCCGATCAGGTCCTGGATGGTGATGAGCGGCATGTTCAGGTCGTCGGCCAGCTCTGCAAGCTGAGGTACCCGCGCCATCGTCCCGTCCTCGTCCATAATTTCGACTAGGGCCCCGGCCGGCTCGAAGCCGGCGAGGCGGGCAAGGTCGACCGCGGCTTCCGTGTGGCCGGCGCGCCGAAGGACGCCCCCGGTGCGAGCCCGAAGAGGAAAGACGTGCCCGGGACGGGCAAAGTCGTAGGGAGAGGTGTCCGGGTCGGCCAGGGCGCGGATGGTTTTGGCGCGGTCCGCTGCAGAGATGCCGGTGCTCGTCCCCTGCTTGTAGTCGACGGAAACAGTGAACGGCGTGTCGTAGAGGGCCGAGTTGGACTCGACCATCAGGTCCAGGTCGAGCTCGTCGGTCCGGCCGGGAGGAAGGGCGGTACAGAGGAGGCCCCGACCTCGCTTCGTCATGAAGTTGACGAGCTCAGGCGTGATTGCCTCGGCGGCGCCGATGAAGTCTCCCTCGTTTTCACGGTCCTCGTCGTCCACGACGATGACGAGCCCCCCCTCACGGACGGCCTTGATTGCCGTCTCGATATCGTCGAACGCTGTCTCAGTGGCTGGTGGCGAATCATTCATGGGAGTCGAACGCCGTAAGGCCTCGGGGAGGGAGCACGAGAGCCGGGAGAGAACAGATTAGTCTTCGTCGTTGTCCAGGCTGGCGATGGCCTGCTTGTCAAAGCGGAGCTTTGCGCCTTTGCTGTCGACCTGAGCCAGCACGCTGTCCTCCTCAATCTTGCGAATGGTTCCGTGGATGCCGCCCACGGTGACGATTCGATCGCCTTTCTCGAGGTTGTCGACCATCTCTTGATGCTCCTGCTCGCGCTTCTGCTGGGGGCGATAGATAAAAAAGTAGAAGACGGCAAAGATGAGGAGGAGAGGCAGGAGCAGCCCCACGAGGCCGCCGCTTCCGTCCCCGGCCTGACCGGCGAGGACGATTGGACGCACGAACGAGGAGAGCGGTGGAAGCATGACAGGTGTAGTTCAGGGTTCGACGGAGAAAGAAGAATGGAGACAAAAGCCAGCAGGGAGGCCGGCCAACTCCGACGCCTAAACGCAAGGGGGACGAGCCGGTTCGGGCTGGAGAGGAGCCAGCGCCGCCATACCCGGGAAGACCAAAAGAAAAAGGGCAAGCGACCCGCAGCGCGCCGCTGCGACCTCCTACCGCTGCTGCCTTCCGGCCCTGACGGGGTTCAGAGGGAGCTGGCCGTGCGGGACTTGCCCTGTATCGGTGCGGGGAATTCCCCGCGGAATGTCGGGATCAACTGTCACGATGGAGTGCGACCGGAGGTTCCGGGAGGCTTCCGTTACGGGGCTAAAGATACGATCAAGGTGTCTAAAGAGGCTCTCGGTTGGGCACGATGCGCCGCGACTCGACGACGTCTGAGACGAGATTCAATTTCCACATAAAATTTTCGATTTAGAGCCGGGACTGAGCCGAACATTGGGAGACGGTTTTTCTTCATAAGTCGGATCGAATCTGGGCGCGCGCATTGCGCGCACGCACGCCACTTTAATTAGGCGCCTACTCACGATTCGTCCCAGGTTTCTTTGCCATCAGCCGTCCCGTCGCTGGGTCGGTTCGCCATAATTGAATTTACTCACACACTCATTTAATGAATGACGTAACGGTATACTGGATCTTCGCCGTCGCCTTTCTGCTCGGCATGGTGGGGATCGGGATCTATCAGTTCCTCGGCCTGCGTACGGTCGGGAATCGCGATGAACGCGCCTTCGACTTTTGGATTGGGGAGGGCAGTACGCCTGGCTGGTGGACCGCCTGCTCGCTGGCGGCCGGCTGGCTTCTCCTCGGCTGGATGACGTGGCAAATGTGGCTCTGGTACGCCTATGGGGTCGGGGCCATCTGGATCTTTACGATCCCCTGGATCCTCTGCACCATCGCTCTCATCTGGGTGCCGAAGCTCTTCCGGAAATTTCCGGGCGTCTCGATTCCGGAGATCCTCCGGTTTCGATTCGGTCGGATGACTCAGGTCCTGCTAGGGCCCGTTCAGAGCTTTGCCTATTTGACGTGGCTGGCCGCCGAGATCTACGTCCTGAGTGCCGTGCTGTCGAAGCCGCTCGACGTGGGCCTCATTACCATGGCGGTGATCGTCAGCATTACGTTCGGCACGTACGTCACCCTCGGAGGCTTCCGATCGGTCCTGCGTACCGACCTGCTTCAGTTTGCCTGTGCGGTCATTATGCTCGGGGCCCTCTCCATCTTTGGCATCATCGAGGCGGCGAACATTGCAGGCGGCTTCGATCAAATCGTGTCTACCATTAAGGAGACGCCGCCGGTGTACGCGGATGGGCTGTGGGACTGGAACTCCCCCGGCTACTCCTACATGATCATTGCCATGATCGTCTACACCCCGGGCTTTATCT
>CAYXAD010000082.1:0-12985 GCA_964462965.1 uncultured Salinivenus sp. | reverse complement strand
CGGGTTGGTCGTGACCCCGTCTAAGATGCCCATGTCATTGGCCTCTCGGATCTCGTCGAGATCGGCCGTGTCAACAAAAAATTTCATGGTGTGTCGGTGGATAAGTGTGAGTTCGTAGAGTTCATTTCAGAAGAACCGTCAGCGGAGCAGGCGGCGGGCCTGCCGGGCGACCTCTTCGGCCGTAAAGCCGAACTCCTGCATCACCCTCTCCCCCGGCGCAGAGGCCCCAAAGCGATCGATGCCGATGGCGTGCCCCTCGGGACCCACGTACCGCTCCCACCCGATCGTCGCGCCGGCCTCGATGGAGACGCGGGCCGTACCGTCGGGGGGAAGGACCTCCCGACGGTACGATTCGTGCTGATCGGCAAACAGCTCCCACGAGGGCATGCTCACCACGCGGGCGGCGATGCCCTCCTGCTCCAGGGTCTCGACCGCAGCGAGGGCGTGCTGCACCTCACTCCCTGTGCCAATCAGGATCACATCGGGAGAGCCGTCGGACTCACGGAGTACGTACGCTCCGCGCTGCAGTCCCTCGGCCGAGGCGAGCTCTGAACGATCCAAGACGGGCAACTTCTGCCGGGTGAGGGCGAAGGCCGTGGGGCCTTCGGTGTTGGTGACGGCCGCCTTCCAGGCTTCTGCCGCCTCGTTGGCGTCGGCCGGGCGGATGAGCGTGAGATTGGGAATGGCACGGAGGGCCATCAGGTGCTCGATGGGCTGGTGGGTGGGACCGTCCTCTCCGAGCCCGATCGAATCGTGGGTAAAGACGTAGACGACGGGCTGCTCCATGAGGGCCCCCAGGCGGAGCGACGGGCGCAGGTAGTCGCTGAAGATCAGGAACGTGCCTGCATACGGCTGCAGCGCCCCGTGCAGGGCCATTCCGTTCGAGATCCCCGCCATTGCGTGCTCGCGGACCCCATACCGGAAGTACCGGCCGCTGGGATTGTGCGCCTGGAAATCGTCGCGCCCCTCGACGTCCGTCTTGTTCGACCCCGTGAGGTCGGCCGACCCGCCAATCAAATAGCCGAGCTTCGGCGCCAGTGCATCGAGGGTGATGCCGCTCGCCTTACGCGTGGCCATCGTCTCGCCCGAGGAAAACTCCGGAACGACGTCCTCCCACCCGTCGGGCAGCCCTCCCTCCAACCAGCGCTGGTATTCGGCGGCCCGGTCGGGATAGGCATTCTCGTACTGCTCCATGAGCTCCTCCCACTCCCGCATTCGATCGCGCCCCTGATCGACGGCTCGGCCCATGTGCTCGTACACCTCGTCCGGCACGTGGAACGTTTTGTCCGTCGGCCACCCGAGCGCCTCTTTGGTCAACTCGACCTCGTCCGGGCCCAGTGGCTTTCCATGAGCACTGGCCGTGTCCTGCTTGTTCGGGCTGCCGTACCCGATGTGGGACCGCACGACGATGAGGGACGGACGATCCGTCTCACTCTTTGCCGCCCCAATGGCCTGGTCCACGGCCTCTAGATCGTTGGCGTCCTCGATATGCTGGACGTGCCAGTCGTAGGCCTCAAAGCGCTGCCCCACATCTTCGCTGAAGGCCAGGTTGGTCGATCCGTCAATGGTAATTTCGTTGGCGTCGTACAGATAGACGAGCTTGCCGAGGCCGAGGTGGCCGGCCAGAGAGGCGGCCTCACTCGAAATGCCCTCCATGATGTCCCCATCCGAGCAGATGGCGTACGTGTGATGATCGACGATCGGAAACTCCGGCCGGTTGAACTCGTCGGCGAGCACCCGTTCGGCCAAGGCCATGCCGACCCCGTTCGCAAACCCCTGCCCGAGGGGACCGGTCGTGGTCTCCACCCCAGGAGTAATGTGCGCTTCCGGATGTCCCGGCGTCCGGCTCCCCCACTGGCGGAAGTTCTTAATGTCCTCCAAGGACAGATCGTAGCCCGTAAGGTGGAGAAGGCTGTACAGGAGCATCGAGGCGTGCCCGGCCGAGAGGACAAACCGATCCCGATTGGGCCATTCCGGGGCGTTCGGATTGTGGCGCAGGTGTCGCGTCCACAGCACATAAGCCACAGGAGCCAACCCCATCGGCGTCCCCGGGTGTCCACTTTGAGCAGCCTCCACGGCATCAGCCGCCAAGAAGCGGATGGTGTTGATTGCTCGCTGGTCGAGATCTGTCGCCGAGAGTGTGTGGTCAGTCATCAGAGGTCGCTCGTCGCTAATATAGATTTACAGCGTCGGGGGCAGAAGAGAAATGGCCTTCATCCCTCCCGTTGATAGGCGTAATGGCCGGGTCTGTTTAGAAGATACGGACTGGAATCAATACTAACGAAACGCAACTGGGACCCCCCTAATGAAAACTCCTTTCATCCCCGCACGCCCACGACGCCGGCCCAAGATTTTGTCCACCGCGAACGGGCGGGGGCGTCCCCTCCCCCTACAGGAGCGAGCATTGAGTGTACTTCCACGAAGCCCGATTGCGCTGATTCTTTAGGAGGAGCGAGAACGGCCTTCGACGGGACGCCCTTCTGCGGCCCAATCCGGAAGGCCGCCTTCGAGCCGCCGTGCCGTCCATCCCTCTTCCTGAAGACGGCGCACCGCCTCATCAGAAAAGACACAGTACGGCCCCCGGCAATAAGCCACCACTTCCCCGTCGTCAGGAAGCTCCTCCAATCGAGCTTCGAGCGTATCGACAGGGACGGAACGAGCCCCGGGAATGTGTCCGGTGCGATACTCCTCCTCCGGACGCACGTCCAGCAGGATTACATCGTCTTTCTCGAGACGATCTTCGAGTTCGTCGGGGGTAAGGGCTTCGAGCTGATCACGATCGGTAAGGTACCGCTCCACCGTATCCTCGACCTCTGCCAGGCGAGATTCGGCGAGAGAGCGCACCGACGTCCACGCCTGGAAGACCTCCGACCCGGCGAGCGAGTAGTACACGTACGTCCCCTCCTTCCGGCGTCGAACCAGTCGCTCCCGCCGCAACACCTGGAGATGGCGGGACGTGTTGGCCACAGACATGCCGGTCTCCTCCGCCAACTCCTCGACGGAACGCTCGCATTGTGCGAGGAGATCGATTACTTCCAGGCGACGGGCACTGGAAAACGCCTTCCCGATACGCGCAAACTGATCGTAGATCTCGTCCTTAAAAGAGCGCTTTTGATCTCTATCCATTGTTCAATTGATTCTTTTATAAACAGACGCTTACTATATCGATTCCTTCTGCACCCGTTCCCGAACGATTGTACCGGAAGGGCCCTTTTCGTCGACCCGAGCGTCCTTGACTGTGCAAGGCGATCAAACCGTCAGAAGTCCCCTGCCTGGAATGGTGAACGCGCTCGACCCGCAGGTGTGTAACGTTGCGGAATCCTGTAGAACGAAGTACGTACGGGCCTTCTCATTCGACCTCGATCAGCCCCCCCCCTTAGCATGTCCGACTCCTACTACGACCCCGACCACCTGTCCCGCTTCGGCGAGATCGAAGAGGGCGGAAAAGAACTGGCCGACGCCTTCTTCAACTATTACGGCAAGGTGTTCGAAGACGGCGCCCTGACAGCCCGAGAGAAAGCGCTCATCGCCTTGGCCGTCTCTCATGCGGTACAGTGTCCCTACTGCATCGATTCCTACACCGACGAGTGTCTGGAGAAGGGCGCCGATCTGGAGCAGATGACCGAGGCCGTCCACGTGGCGAATGCCATCCGGGGGGGAGCGTCCCTCGTCCACGGCCTGCAGATGATGGATCAGGTCAAAGAGAAGATGATGTAGCTGCCCCTCAGGTCAATCACAGTTTCCACTCACGTTGCGACGTACTTGCTGTTTTTCGGTAAGACGACAGACCGCAGTTTGGAAGCACTTGAGGCGGTCGGTGGTCCGCGGTCGGCCGTCCGCCGGGTACTCTCTCGCAACTTGAGTTTTCCAGGGCAAACAGCGCCACGATGCATGGTTGAGAACCTGTTTGGCGGATTGTTTACGGCCTGTGACTTCGTATCCATCCACCAAACAGGTTCTGACTCCCGAACGAAAACCGTCTAAGTAGATCAGCCCAGAAACATGAGCCGTAGTCCTCCCGACTACTGCCAGTACGTCAATTTCTGAATGTATCACCCTTGATCTACATAGAAGTCTCAGAAGGAGGATCCTCTGGCCAATGTGGGTGCGTCGACCATGACGTAGGGGCGACCGGCGGTCGTCCCTGGAGGCACCCTGCCTGGATAGGCAGAGGCCTCGAGAGGGAAAAAGGAGATCGGAGGACAACATCCTCTGATTCCGACAGCATCCAAAACCCGGCACACCGCATTCCTTAGAAGTCCCGCACTCTAGATTCACAACACACAGTCGTCCGTCGCTATGCCCACCGACGAACAGGGCTTTATCGAGCTAGAAACCATCAGTGGGGACGGCGCAGATACGTCCCCGCCCGAAGGGCCCCGTGCCACCAAGAGCATGAAGGGCCGTCGTGCTCCGCTCACCCGTCCCGAAAAGCAGTTCGAGGTTCTAGAGGCCGTCGACGTGGAGGGGGGCCCGACCGGCACAGGACAGTTCGAACAAGACCTTTCCGCCTCGGGCTGGGACGAGCTGACGCCCGCCGAGCTGGAGATCGTGCAGATCAACCTCGGCAAGCTCTGCAACATGACCTGTCGACACTGCCACGTCGACAGCGGCCCGGACCGCACCGAGGAAAACATGGACCGCGAGACGGTCGATCAGTGCCTGGCGGCCATCGATCGCTCTGGGGCCCACACCGTGGACCTGACCGGCGGTGCCCCCGAACTCAACCCCAACTTCGAGTATCTGGTCGACGCCTGTGTGGAGCGCGGCCTCCACGTCATCGACCGCTGCAACCTGACGATCCTGACGACGGGCGCCTATCAGCATCTGCCGGAATGGTTTGCCGAGCGGGGCGTGGAGGTGGTCTGCTCGCTGCCGCACTATCGCAAGCTCAACACCGACGCCCAGCGCGGAGAAGGGACCTACAAAAAGTCCATTCGCGCCATGGAAATGCTCAACGACGCTGGCTACGGACAGGGCGATCCCGAGCGCAAGCTCACACTGGTAACCAATCCCGTCGGCGCCTTTCTCGCCGGCAATCAGGAGTCGCTCGAACGGGAGTGGAAAGAGGCGCTTCAGCGCAACCACGGCGTCACCTTCGACGAGCTCCTGGCCCTGAACAACATGCCGATGTCCCGCTTTCTGGAGTGGCTCATGGAAAAGGGACAGGTCGAGGAGTATATGGAACGCCTCGTCAATGCCTTCAACCCTTCGACCATCCGCGGCCTCATGTGCCGCAACACGCTGTCCATCTCCTGGGACGGGTTCCTCTACGACTGCGACTTCAACCAGCAGCTGGAGATGAACATGGATCTGAACGGAGAAGATCATCCCCACGTCTCGGACTTCGATCTCGAGGCCTGGAAGACCCATTCGATTCGCACGAATCGGCACTGCTACGGCTGCACCGCGGGTGCGGGCAGCGGCTGCGGCGGTGCCATCGACGAGTGAGCTTCCCTTCCGGCAACCGGGCACTCGGATTGTTCAGGCTCTCTCTCCCCATGCCCCCTTTCTCCCACGTCCCCGTTCCCCCACGCGCTCCTGCTCCAACGAACACTCTGGCTCACGCGCGTACGAACCTTCTGCACAGAACACACACGACGGACCAACCCTCCTGACCGACGATGGAATCGACCTCCCAAGATGGACTCTTCGACCCCGACACCCACCGCAAGAGCGTAGAGCAGGCCGCCGACAGCATCCGCTCCCGGATCGACGAGGTGCCGCCCACCGGTATCATCCTGGGCACCGGTGCGGGCGCGCTCGCCGAGGAGATGGAGGTGAACGCGACCATTCCCTACGAAGAGATCCCCGGCTTCCCAACCTCCACCGTCGAGATGCACGAAGGCAAGCTCCTGTTCGGACGGCTTGCCGGCGTGCAGGTCGCGGCGATGCAGGGCCGACTCCACCTGTACGAAGGCTACACGGCCAAACAGGTGGCCTTTCCGATCCGGGTCCTGGGAAGCCTGGGCGTCGAGACGCTGCTGATCTCGAATGCCGCAGGCGGGATGGACCCTCATCACGACGCGGGCGACCTCCTGCTCGTCACCGACCACATCAATCTGCAGGGGAGCAATCCGCTCGTCGGCCCCAACGTGGAGGAATGGGGCCCGCGCTTCCTCGACATGAGCGAGCCGTACGACCCGGAGCTGCGCACCCTGGCCGAGGAGCAGGCGCTCGAGCACGGCATCAAGCTGCACAAGGGCGTCTACCTCGCCGTCGTCGGCCCCATGCTGGAAACGAAGGCCGAGTATCGGTACATGCGCCAGATCGGCGGCGACGTGGTGGGGATGAGTACAGTCCCCGAGGTCATCGCGGCGCGGCACATGAGCATCCGGTGCATGGCCCTGTCCGTCATCACCGACGAGTGCCTGCCCGATGCCCTGGAACCGATCGACGTCGAGGAGGCCATGGCCGCGGCGGCAGAGGCCCGACCGAAGCTCACCAAAGTCATGAAAGGCGTCCTCCGGGAAATCGGCGAGCCCGTTTCGTCTTGACTCTCACGAAGGCGGGTGGGGGCAACCGAACCGGCGCAGCTTGCCACGGGACAGCGTGGGTCAACAGAGATATTGCGTATTTCGTATTGCGTATCTTCTTCTAGGTCCGAGCTCGTCGTTATGCAATACGGAATACGCAATACTTCACGGAAACCACCCGTACTTCAGCGCTAAAAAGCCCAGCAGATTGTTGACGGCGTGGGCGAGAATCGGCGCCCAGAGGGTCTGACCCGTATACTCGAAGAGTCCGCCCAGCACAAATCCCATCCCGATGGCGTAGAGCCCGTAGGGAATTCCCTCTTTCCCCCAGATGTGAGCGCCCCCAAAGAGAACGCTGGCCACCACGATGCCCCCCTGCGTTTGCAGCCACCCCCGGAACAGAATCTCCTCTCCCACACCGGACAGCACTGCCACGAGCACGATGCTTCCGAGGCCGACGTCTGGGAGCCGAGGTCCCAAAAAATGCCGAAGGGGCTTGTAGATGTGCCGATACAGGGGATTGCGTTCCCCGCCCGGAAAGAGCAGCAAAACGTGGAGGCCGAACAGCCCGACGCCTCCCAGAACGCCGAGGACGAGGGCCCCGTCCACTGGTCGAAACATCGGGATCCAGTCGATTCCACTCCACACTCCGACCGCTATTCCGATCACGGCGAGGGCCCCTTCGACGAGCAGAGCCAAAAGGACAAACTGGGAAGCGGATTCGTTCGGGGACGGTTCCGGGCGGCGTTCCGCGGAGGAATCGTGGTCCCCAGGGGAGGACGAGGCTCGATCCGGCTCGGAGGAGCGATTCACAAGAGAAAGGCTGCGGATTCGAGGACGTCTCTAGGCCCGTGAGGAGAGACGAGAAACCGGGAATGCCCAAAAGGACATTGGGGGACTGTCGCTCCTTGCTCGGGGAAAATCCAATTCCTCCGAGAAAAAGCCGCGCCGGTCACACGGCTGCCTCCTCCGACACGGAAGGATCTTCGAGCTTGCAGGCGACGTGCACGCCTCCCTCGTCTCGGTCTCGGATCTCTAGCGAAGCCCCTACCAGCTCGGCCCGATAGCGCATGGTCGCAAGGCCCATTCCCTCCTTGAGCTCCTCGACAGGACTGGGAAGTCCCCTCCCGTCGTCGATCACCTCCAGGACCACCTGTTCTCCCCCGTGAAGCTGAATCGACAAGCGATCGGCCTCGCCGTGCTTGATGGCGTTGTGGACGGCTTCGTGGGCAATCCAGTACAGATTAATCGAGGCGTCCTTGGGCAGCTCGGGGAGCAGCCCATCCTGATCAAACGTACACGTGACGCCAAATCGAAACTCCTGATTCTCCGCCAGGGTCTGAAGGGCCGCCGGAAGGCCCTTCTGGTCGAGCTTCACCGGGTTGAGACCGCGAGCCATCGTACGAGCCTGTCGGGCCCCTTCCTGAGCCAGATCCACGATGCGCTGCAGGCTCCGGGCATCGACGGTAAGCGAGTCGCCGTCCTCGGCTCCTTTCGCCATGAGGCTCTGGGTCAGGGTCGAGAGCCCCGTCATGTGAGACGCCAGGCCGTCATGGAGGGTCTGGCCGATCCGACGCCGTTCACGCTCGCTGGCCTGTAGGAGCTCCTGTTCAAGCTTTTTCTGCTCTTCCTCGGCCTCCTTTCGACGCTCGATATTGCGGAGGAGCGTCCGGATGCGGGTCACGAGCTCTTTCGGATGAAAGGGCTTGAACAGGTACTCGTCGGCCCCGGCCTCCCAGCCGCGAAGGAGGGCCTTTCGATTGGTGAGGGCCGTCAACATGACGACTGGGATGTCGGCAGTGGCCGGATTCGCCTTCAGCTCTTGACACACGTCCAGCCCGTTCTTCTTCGGCATCATGATGTCGGTAAGTACCATCTCGGGCTCGATCTCCCGAACGAGCGTCATCGCTTCCTCTCCATCCTGCGCCCGATAGACCGTACAGATCCCGCTGAGAAGCTCTCGGATATACGAAGAGAGGCCGTCATTGTCCTCTGCAAGGACGATCTCCGACAGCTCCTCACGTTCTTGCTCTCCACTCGAAGACCCCGTCTCCGCCTGTTGCCCCTCCGGAGCAGCCTCTTTAAAGGCAAGCCCTTCATCGGCATTCGCGGGAACGTTCCCCTGGCTGTATTGCTGGGCCAGCGTGTGCAGTCGCGGCCCCTCCGCCGGCTCGCCTGTCCGATCAGACACCGGAGCACGGAGATCGACCGTAAAGGTAGAACCGACCCCAAGCGTCGACTCGACCGACACGTCCCCGTCCAGGAGCTCGGCGAATTCGCTCACCAGAGGCAATCCCAGTCCCGTACCCTCAAAGCGCCGGGTCGAGGACGCGTCGACCTGCCGGAAGTCCTTGAAAATGTTTTCGAGCTCGTCCTCGGGAATTCCCTCGCCGGTATCCGCAACGGTGACCTCCAGCTGATCTCCCTCCTGCGTGAGACGTACCCAAATTTCTCCTCCCTTCGGCGTATACTTGACGGCGTTCGAGAGCAGGTTGAAGAGGATGCGCTCGTACAGATAGCGGTCCATCTCGACAACCGAGTGCTCGAGAGTCGA
Organism: uncultured Salinivenus sp.; assembly: GCA_964462965.1. Taxonomy (GTDB): domain Bacteria; phylum Bacteroidota; class Rhodothermia; order Rhodothermales; family Salinibacteraceae; genus Salinibacter. The sequence goes on along the minus strand of CAYXAD010000082.1, from coordinate 3,955 downwards.
ATCGATCTCCAGCTCCACTCCCTGGCGTTCTCCGAGGGGCAGAAAATCCTGATAGATCGTCTGGGTCAACTGTTCGATGTCGGTCGGCTCTCGCTCCACCTCGACCTCGCCGATCTCCAGCTTCGAAAAGTCGAGGAGGCCGTTGACCATCTGCAGCATGCGGATCGAGTTGTTGTGGACGGTCTCGAGCCGCTGCCGGTGCTTGGGGGAAAGGTCGTTGGAGCCGTCCTCCGTGTGGGCCTCGGCGAGCATCGACTCCACCGGAGAAAGAATGAGCGTGAGAGGGGTGCGAAGCTCGTGGGAGACGTTGGCGAAAAACTTGTCTTTGAGGCGCTCGGTCTCCTTGAGCTGCTCGTACGCGTCGGCGAGCTCCTTTTCGTAGCGGTGGCGCTCCGTCATGTCGCGGGTCACCTTGGCAAACCCGCGCAGCTCCTCCTCCTCGTCAAAGAGGGCCGTAATCGTCACCCGGGCCCAAAACCGAGTCCCGTCCTTCCGCACCCGCCAGCCCTCGTCGGTCCACTGGCCTTCTTCTTTGGCGCTCCGGAGCCCCGTCTCCGGCCGGCCCGCCTCCCGGTCGGCCTCCGTGTAAAAGTTCGAAAAGTGGCGACCTACGATCTCGTCTCTGCTGTAGCCCTTGATTCTCTCGGCCCCGTCGTTCCAGCTCTGGACGTAGCCCTCGGTATCGAGCATGAAGATGGCGTACTCCTTGACCGCCTGGACCAGAAGCTCGAACTGTCCTTCGCTGCGTTCCAGCTGTCGGCGAAGATGTTTTCTTTTGCGCCCTTTCTTCTCGGCCCCTCCCTCCGCGACGGATCCTTCGGGGAACCTCCCCGCTCGTTCTTCTGATGAAGCAACCGGCTGTTGGCCGTTTTCATCTTCGCGACGATTGCCTCGATCCGACTTCTTTGACGTCATGAGCGACAGTTGATCTAGAAAAGACGGGGATGAAAGATCGACGCTAACGGCTACACATACCTCGAAAGAAAAGTAGGAATAGTGGAAAATCTTCGGAGAAAGGAGACGCTAGCAGGACAGGCATAGCGACGAGTATGCAACCGCCAATGAGACCGTGGGTGTAGTTGTATTGTTCCTTTTTTCTACACACTTCCCCGGCCGTCGCCCTCGCATTCTTTCCACGGTGCTCCCCGTACCGCACCCCTGCCCAGAGGCTCTTGGGAGCCTCCCTACTGAGCTTTGGGCACTTCGGGGCAGCCCTTTCTTCGATCCGATGAATTGCCCCCGATCGGAAGAGAAAAAGATGTGCCGGCCTACGTGCTCTGCAGAGGAAACCTGGTGGCGTCAGAGACGCGCTGACGACACTCTAAAGAGTGGCCGATCTTCCGACGGGAACTTCTTACAAAACCTCCTCGAGGGCCGGATCCATGAAGTACTCCCCCTCCGAGACCTTTTTGACCGCTTCTGGAAGGCGTTCTTCGAGGGCCTCTTCGAGCACGTATCCATCGGCACCGGCCTGTATCACCTGCTCCACGTACTCGGCTTCCTCGTGCTCCGACACGATGACCACGCCAATCTCCGGATGCTCATCCGTGAGTTCGTGGAGGAGCGCTCCAATTCCCATCCCCTCGTCTCCCTTCGGGGCCACGCTGACGACAGCTACATCCGGCCGAACCTCCGAGATTTGGGCGAGTGCCTCTTCCCCGCTCTTGGCATCTCCAGCCACAGAGAGCCGCTCGTCCTCGTTAAAAAGATGTCGGAGCCCCTCCCGAGCGACCGACTGTTCGTCTACGAGAAAAACCTGAGAGGGAGAACGACCTCCGGAAAGCGGTTCTGCCATGACAACGATTCGAGAAACTGTTAAAAGAGAAACTCGCAGCCCCCTCCCGCGAAGCAGGCAACTGCTCGCAAAGGGGCCATTCATTCACGGGTCGGGGTCTATCAATTACCCCGGTAACGGCCCCGAGATTCCTCTGTGGTCTTCCCTGCACCAACTTATTACGCTTGTTACAGCGTCAAAATCCAACCGTCCCGCCTCGGCTCTTTCCGACTCCTGATGGACCGACCGAAAATTGGTACGCTGTGACCCTGTTCGAGGAGACGAGTTGCGACAACTGTCCTCGGTTTCCTCGGAAATAGCCTTTGAGATGAAATGTGAAATCAGCGGCCGGGGCCCCCCGGAGCTCCCCGCTGCTCATGAGCGCTCTTCGTCGCGCAACGTCCGAAGGACCTCCAGAGTGGCGTGCTCCTCAGAAGCAAAATGAGGCTGAGACGGCTCCCCGTCATGCTCCCTCCAGACGGGGAGCAATCCCCCTTCCCGATACGCCTCAATCAGATCGGGATGGATGTAGTGATCTCGACAGACAGCCTTTGTATTGCCCAGCTGCTCGGCGACCTCTTCCGTCATCTGGGTGACGTTCTGCTGCACGTCCTGCTCGGTGTCAGTGGAGTCAAGCCTTACCAGTGTGACGGCTGCAGCCACGGTGCCGCCCCACGTACGAAAGTCCTTGGCCGTAATCGGACACCCGGCGGAGGCCTGCAAATAGTCATTGACCTCCTCCGGATCTACGCCGTGCCGCTGGTCTCCCTCGTCATAATATTGAAAAAGGGGAGTCCCGGGCTCCTGGCAACAGTGCTCGATGACCTCAGCCAGGGTGGAATCGTGGAGCTCGAAGCGATGCTCCTTGCCGCCTTTTCCAATATACTCGAACGTGCAGCCGTCGTCTGTGAACGACACGTGCTGATTATGCAAGGTCGTAAGCCCGTAGGAGTCGTTGTGCTGGGCGTACTGAGAGTGCCCAATCCGCATCAACGTTCGGTCGAGCAGGCGAACGACCGTCGCCAGAACCTTCTCGCGGGACAGGCCGTCCTGGTGCAAATCGTCCAGGCAGTGAGCTCGGATCTCGGGGAGCGACTCTGCAAACGGGATTAACCGGTCAAACTTGGCCCGGTTGCGGACCTCTCTCCACGCCGGATGATAGATGTATTGCTTGCGGCCCTCGTCGTCCCTCCCGGTGGCCTGGAGATGGCCGTTCTCGTGGGGACAGATCCACACGTCTGTCCACGCCGGGGGGATGGACAACGCCTCGATGCGCTCGCGCAACGCGCCGTCTTTCACGTGGCGCCCCTCCGGATCGAGATAGGTGAAGCCGCGTCCCCATTTTTTGCGACGAATGCCGGGCTCATCATCGTTTACGTAACGCAGACCGGCCCGGCGGGCTGACGCTTCCGGGTCGGGCATCAGATCGCGACTCCCGGGATGGCGAACGGTGGCATGTTCTCCCATACAGCATGGCCCTGTCTCTCATCGTTTACTGCGGAGGGGAACGAACCGTAGACCTCTTCGCGTGGGTTCGGGTTCGCCTTGAAAGAGTGCAACGTCTTCGTATCTACCCCCAGTTGCGAGGTACAAACGTTCTGCTGATCTGACGGCCGCCCGCGGACCGCTGACCGCGCCCTGAGCGGTAGCGAGCGCCCTGATCGAAGTGAAGAAGTAGGTTTGTACCGCTGCCCCTATCTCTTGAAATCAGCAGTCTGCGGCCTGGCACGAAGGCGATCGGGGTCAGCCGTCCTTCGCCTCGGTTAAAAGAGCACGCAGGTCGGATTTTACGTTATCTACGAGGCCCCCTTGCGCTTCGAGCGGCCCCCTCCTGCAACGTCCCTCTCGATCCGGTTTCGGATTTGTCCCAACGCACGTCGACCGCCACCCGTCCCCTCGTCGAGTCCGTCAAGACGCGATATTTGCCTGACGCCGGGAGGCCGAGTGCCCAGACGACGTGCCCCTCGAAATCACACGCAATGGTCGCACTCCCTCTGTCCGAAAACGCTTCTTCCCACGTGCGTTGGGCCAGGGTAGAGGTTCCTTCTTCTGTATGAGCTCGAGCCGACTCGAACCGGACCTTCAGCACATAGGGACCGCCTAGCTCGAGAGGCCGCCCCGAACCGCATTGTCGGACGGGGGCCTCCCCCCGTCGCACCGTGTACGAGGGCATGCGTCCCT
>CAYXAD010000081.1:0-12994 GCA_964462965.1 uncultured Salinivenus sp. | reverse complement strand
CGAGCCCGACGGCATCTTTATGGATCCGCCGGAGCCCCGCTGCTACGAGAAGCTCGTCAAGGAAGGCGCCGAATCCATCGACATCCCCGTCCTGTCCTCTCGGCTTTCGATCATCACGGAGGAGCACAACGGGCGTCCCGCCTGCCACTACTGTGCCCAGTGTAACCGCGGCTGTACGACGAACTCAAACTTTGCGGCTCCGCCGGTACTCCTCGAGCCGGCCCTCGACACCGGCAACGTGACCCTGATCACCAACGCCATGGCCCGGGAGGTGACGACGAACCGGGAGGGCCGTGCGACCGGCGTCTCCTACGTCGACACACAGAGCCGGCGCGAGTACAAGGTGAAGTCCGACGTTGTGGTGCTGGCGGCCAGTGCCTGCGAGTCCGCTCGCCTGCTTCTGAACTCGACCTCGTCTCGTCACCCCAACGGGCTGGCCAATTCGAGTGACACGGTGGGGCGGTACCTGATGGACTCGACGGGGACGACCGTCATGGGAGTAGCCCCCCAGTTGTTGGACCAGCCCGCGCACAACTGCGACGGGGTCGGCGGCATGCACATCTACATCCCGTGGTGGGGCTACGATCAGAACCTCGACTTTCCCCGCGGCTACCACTTCGAAACGTGGGGCGGGCGCGGCATGCCGGGGTACGGCTTTGGGGGCGGCATCCACAACCTCAACGCTCAGTTTTCCGACGAGGAACGGCCCAAGGGCGGGGGGGGCTACGGCCAGCAGCTCAAGCAAGACTACCGCCGGTTCTACGGGGCCGTGGTCGGCCTCTCGGGGCGCGGCGAGTCGATTGCCCGCGAAGACAACTACTGCGAGATCGACCCCGAAACGACCGACGAGTACGGCATTCCCGTTCTTCGGTTCAACTACACGTGGCGGGAGGAGGAGTACCAGCAGGTCAAGCACATGCAACAGAAGGGCCGGGAGATCCTGGAGGCCGCCGGCGCGACGCCGCTGGGCGACATTCCCGACCGCGAAGACGGCTACGGCATTACGGCCCCCGGCGAGATCATCCACGAGGTGGGCGTCACCCGCATGGGCGACGATCCGGACTCTTCGGTCCTCAATCGGTACTGCCAGGCCCACGACGTCGACAATCTGTTCGTCGCCGACGGCGGACCGTTCGTTTCGCAGCCGCACAAAAATCCCACCTGGACGATCCTCGCCCTCTCGATGCGGACGGCCGAGTACATCATCGACCAGCGCGAGAAAGGCAACATTTAATAGGGGTGGAGGGATGGACGGATGGATGTAGGGAGCTGACTGCTGCTACACCCCCCTCTCTTTTCGCCTCCGATGTCTAACTTTTACATCTTCTGTTTTTTGCTATGAGTTCTCTCGATCGCCGTGATGCCCTCAAACTGATCGGCTTGATGGCGGCGGCTCCCACCTTCAGCGTAGCGTGCTCGTCCGACGGCGTACGGGAGGGGGAGCGTCAGCAGCCCGAATCGGCTACGACCCAGCCCGTCCCGGAGGACTATGAGCGTCAGCTCTTCTCGGATCACGAGTTCGAGACCGTTCGCGTGCTGGTCGACTGGATCATCCCGGCCGACGATCGATCCGGAAGTGCCACCGATGCCGGCGTACCGACGTTTATCGACGCCATCCTGACCGACGATCTCCTTCCGAATCGCGAGGAGGAACAGCGAGCCTTTCGCGGGGGGCTCGCCTGGATCGACTACCAGTGCCTGGAGTGGTTTGATGGGGCCTTCGTCGAGTGTACGGAGGATCAGCAGCAGGAGCTGATCGAGGCGATTGCGTGGCCGGACGACGCGGATCCGGAGATGCAACCCGGGGTGATCTTCTTCAATAGCCTCCGTGACCTGACCGCCTCCGGCTTTTTCTCCTCCAAGATGGGCATGGAGGATCTGCAGTACATGGGCAATCAGTACGTTGCCGAATGGACCGGCTGCCCCCAGGAGGTGCACGAGCATCTGGGCCTCTCGAGGGGACGAGCCTGACCGGAGACGAGGGACGTCTCTCCCGCAGAGAACGGAGGAGAGGCTCTAGGAGGCTGGAGCCCCCCCTTCCAGGGCTCCTGTGCTTCTCTATTCGGTCGGCGTCCCCGTAAGGTCGTCGTCGGAAAGCGTCCGACGATTTCCACTGTAGTCGTAGAGTTCGACTCGTTTCACGTCGTCCGGGACCCAAAGGATGCGCGACGACTGTGACAGATACGTCGATCCATACGAAAATTGCTCTTTTCGCGTCGAACCGTCTTCGAAGGTGAGCAGCGCGTACTGGTCGAGCGGTCGAAGCCGTACGGGACGTTGGTTTCGCTCTACGGGGCGAAAGGCCTCGAGAGGTCCGTTATTCTGGGTCGTCAGCACCAGCGATTCTTCTTTCGTTGTGATCTCGGCGAGTCCCTTGGCGTCCCCGTCCACAAAGAACCCGCTCTTCGTGTGGGGGACGTAGGTAAAGTCGCCGGTGCCGTCTCCTTCCAGGAGCGCCCCGATGAATGCATCGGCGCGTCCCATTTCCGAATCGGGTGCGTACCAGTTGCCGACCATGAGGAGATCTAGATGGCCATTGCCGCTGTAATCCCCGGATTGCACACCGAAGATCGGGGCTGTTTGGGCGCGCATGGGGAGGGGGCGAACGTCGAACGTCCCGTCCGCCTTGTTTTCGATATAACTGCTTTCGAAGCGGACCGCTTCGTCGACGTAGGCGCCATCGAGCTCGTCTTCGGTGAAGAGATCTTCGAACGGCGCCTCAGCATACTCCCGATGGGTGGAGAACCGGCTCTTGATGCCGGGAATCTGTTCAGCCAACTCGTTCCGTCCGTGGGCCGGATAGCTGGTGCCCTGAATGTACCGAGAAAGGACGGGGTCGAGAGTGCCGTTCCCGTCGAAGTCTTTGGCGTGAACGCGAACGGGTGTGCTCGGAGACGCTTCGTACTTGGTGTTGAGCCCGAGATTTCCGGCCACGTAATCCACATCGCCGTCTCGGTCGAAGTCCCCTGCGGCAAGACTATTCCACCAACCGGACGTGTTCTGGAGGCCCACCTCTTCGGTGACCTTCGTAAAGCGACCGTCTACATTTTTAAATGGAGTGATCGGCATCCACTCTCCGACCAGCATGAGGTCCAGTTGGCCGTCGGCGTCGAAGTCGGTCCAGAGGGCATCGCTGACGAGTCCCGCCTCGGCAAGCTCCGGGGCTACCTCGTCTGTGACGTCTGTAAATTGTACCTGCCCGTCTTTTGAATCGTTACGCAGAAGATAGCTCCGCGGGGGAAGGGGGTACTTGTTGGGGATGACACGTCCCCCCACGAAGAGATCGAGGTCTCCGTCGTCGTCGTAGTCTGCGGCCGTCACGACAGAGCCGCTGGCCGTGAGTTCTGGGAGGGCCTCGGGGGCTCGTTCAAAATTTCCCTCCCCGTCGTTGAGGTACAGCCGATCCTGGTACGCGGAACTCTGGGCGGGTGCAAAGCTACTGCCCGAGACAACGTAGAGGTCTCGGTCGCCGTCCCCGTCGGCGTCGAAGAAGAGGGCGCCCATGTCCTCGTATTGGGCATCCATGGGGAGCGGTCTTTCGGTGAACTGGCCCGGTTCCTCCTGTAGAAAGAGGCTGCGCTCCCGGGTTCGATCTGCACCGACGAACACGTCGTCGAGCCCGTTTCCAGTGACGTCGCCCACGGCCATCCCGGGGCCGTTCTGCGACAATGCATGGGGAAGGAGGGGGGTCTTCTCAAAATCATCGACCGGCAACTCTTCATGTCGATGGGTGAGCCCCCGTTCAGCGGTTTCTTCTTGGAAGAGGATCGAATCTTCCTCTTCCCTCGCGCTGCGGAGCGACGAATTTTTGGTCGAGCGATGAGCGGAGGCCTGATCGTGGTGTACATCGAGGACCTGATCGGCGGCCACGTCGGTAAGGAGCTGGGCGGTGCCGTCCGGCCAAACCACTTCGAGGGAGTCGGCGGTCGAGTCAGCGCCGAGCCCAAAGTGGATGGTGGCCTCGACGGTCGACTGATAGCCTCGAAAGGGCGAATGGTCGTGGTACTGTGTTGAACTGCCGTTGTAGAGGGTCACCTTGGTTCCCAGTCCCGCCCGATTGCCGTCCGGTCCGTGTAGATTCACGCGCAGGGCGTGCGTACTGTCTCGCTCGCTGGCGTGGTTTTCCAGGACCGTCGCCTCGTCGTTGATATTGTTCGTTACGAGGTCCAAATCTCCATCCCCATCCAGGTCGGCAAAGGCAGCTCCATTTGAAATGCCGGGTCGGTTGGGCGCCCAGCTGCCGGTCTGATCTGTAAACTGGAGGTTCGAATCTCCCTTCGATGGGGGGGAGCCGTCGTTCTCAAAGAAGCGATTGGGAAGGTTGACTTCGGGCAGGTCCCTCATGGCCTCGAGGAGTTTCGCCCGTGAGGACTCGTCGCTTCCAAACGCTAAGATTCTCTGTCGGCGGTCGACGAAGTCAAGGTTCGTGACGTCTTCCCCGTACCCATTCGTAACGAAGAGGTCCCGATCCCCATCGTTGTCGAAGTCGGCGAAGAGCGGAGCCCAGCTCCAGTCTGTCGCGTCGACGCCGGCAAGCTGGCTAATTTCGCTGAACGAATAGGCGCCGTCTGGGCTTTTTCCATTGTTGAGCTGCAAGGAGTTGCGCACGTATTGAGGCTCGTAGCCGAATCGGCGGGCGCGACTGGAGGGCGCATAGTTATGGGACTTCGGCATTATCTTCTGCCGGAGGTTGTCCGGGGGGAGCATGTCGAGGACCATGATGTCCACCCGCCGGTCGTTGTTGAAATCGGCGAGGTCCGTCCCCATGGCACTGTAGGACTGATGCTTCAAATACTCATCGATCCGATTGGTAAACGTCCCGTCTCCGTTGTTGACGTAGAGCAGGTCATTGGAGGCAAAGTCGTTGGCCACGTATATGTCGGGCCAGCCGTCCTTATTCAGGTCACTGATAGCGAGGCCCAGTCCATACCCTTCGATCTGAATACCGGCTTTCTCCGAGACGTCGGTAAAGGTTCCCTCTCCGTCGTTGCGGTATAGACGGTCCGTATTTTTGGCTTGGCCCTCCGTTCGTTTCGGACCGAAGGAGTTCTGGTTGCCGTCTTGCATGGCGTTATTGAGGACGTAAAGGTCGAGGTCCCCGTCTTGATCGTAATCGAGAAAGGCGGCCTGGGTCGTGTAGCTGGTGTCGGCAATTCCGTATTCTGCGGCTTGCTCGTCGAACGTCGGGGTTCCGTCGGCATCGAACCCTTGATGAACGTAGAGCCGATTGGCTCGCTTTTTTCCGACCTCGGGGGGACCTCCTACAGAAACGTAGATGTCTAGCAGGCCATCTTGGTTGATGTCAATCACGGTCACCCCCGTAGACCACACCTCACTGGCCGCCACGCCTGCGGCTTCCGTCACGTCTTTAAATTGAAACTCTCCCTGATTGAGGTAGAGCCGGTTCTCCGTCATATTTCCGGCAAAGTAGAGGTCGGTTTGTCCGTCGTTGTTGAAGTCCCCAGCCGCCACGCCGCCGCCATTGTAGATATAGAGATAATCGAGGGGGTTCATCAGGGTGTCGTCTTCGACGATCGTGTTGGCAAAGTCAATCCCGGTCTCCTCCGACGGCAGGCGCTCAAACAGCCTGTTGTCCTCGTTGGCGCACCCGAGGACGGCTGTACTGAGAAGAACTGCTAGGAGAGGAAGACGGATACAAAGAAGCTTCATGGACGGTGCATCTGATTGGTAGCGAGGGAGGAGAGCCAAAATCATTGGGATGATGAACGGTGTCCTGCTGTGTATACACCTCGTCCGCCATTTCGAGAGCTGTCACCATCCGTTCGGCGAGCAGTGGAGAGTACGGTCCTGTTGCGCGGTCCCTGTGCCAGTGGCGAACAGTTCAGGACCTCCTCAAAAGGAACCGGGGGTCTCTGTAAGGTTCTCCGGAGGTTCATGGCATCGGCCAGTGAGGTTTGTTATTCTCACGATTCGACAAAATAGGGGGGGGGAGTTCCCTGCCTGTGGGAATCCTGCGAGAAACAGCATGGCGTCGGCTTGACTTCCGGCAGCAGGATCGCCATTGATGGTCAGCTGTCGGGGCCGGTTCTTTCCCCGTGTTGCTTCAGTGTCGCATTTGCCGTGGGAGGGTGGGTGCACACTTGAACTCGGAGCTATGTCCGAGCGGCTGTTCCGTCCAGAGCGGGGGCAGCTGGAAGGAAACAGGTTGAGCATCCTGCAGATGCAGGTAGATCAAAAACCGCTCCCGTTTGAGCAAACCGCAATCGAGCCGCGGAATTTCGTTTCAGAATGAACAAATTATCAATAGATTATGGCTTCCGTTCCGACGCAGAGACTTCCGAATGGCGATGAACTTCCGCTTGTGGGGTTTGGCACCTGGGATCTGAGCGACGACGAGGTGCGAGAAGTACTTCCCGTTGCTCTCGATCACGGGTACACGCACGTCGATACGGCGGAGGGATATCAGAATGAGGGAGCGGTCGGGGACGTTCTGGCCCGGTACGACAGAGAGACCCTCTTTGTCACCTCGAAGGTTGTCCCCTCAAATCTTCATTATGAAGACGTCCTCGACGCATTGTTCTCCTCGCTTGATCGTCTTGGAACGGACTATTTGGATCTGTACCTGATCCATTGGCCCAATCCGACGATCTCGTTGCGGGAAACCTTTCTGGCCCTCGAGCGGCTCTACGAGGAGGGGCGGGTTCGGAATGTGGGAGTCAGTAATTTTAGCGTCTACCAGCTGAAGTTCGCCCAAAAGATTTCCCGGATTCCGATTGCCGTCAACCAGGTGGAATTCCATCCCTGGCACTACACGCGGGACTTGTTGAACTACTGCCACAATCATGGGATCGTCGTCGAGGCGGCGGCCCCTCTCGCTCGTGCCGCGGTTCTCGACGATCCGGTCATTGTCGACGTCGCTGAAAAATACGACGTGACGCCCGCACAGGTTGCTCTAAAGTGGGCCCTCACAAAAGAGGTCGTCGTTCTCCCCAAGTCGACGAATCCGGATCACGTTCGTTCAAACCTCGATCTCTTCGGTTGGAATCTGGACCCCGAAGAGGTCAGCCGGATCGATAACATCGAGCGAACGAAAAACGTCTACTGGCTGGAGCTCGACGACGAGGTGTATGGAATCCCGGCGTAGAGACCGAGGCCGATGTTGCTGGTTCGGGTTGCGCCGTATTTGAGGGGGGCGAGTCCGGTCGTTGATTTCGGGGTAATGAGGCCCAGTGAGGGTACTAAGTAGATCAACAAAAGTACCTTTACAGGAGAGTCATTCCGAGCGCAGCGTAGCGGAGTCGAGGAATCTTACCGAAGACTGGCGGAAACGACCTAAATGGGCGTCTACGCCGAGTTGAATAAGATTCTTCGACTCCTTCCTCCCTCTGGTCGTCAGTCGCTCAGAATGACCATGACTTAACGTTTTAATGTTGATCTATTTAGCATCTATCGGGCAGGGATCGGGAGCTCTCCCCTGTAGTTCAGAGAACTCCCGACACCGGCCGCGGGATTCAGCATTATAAATACCCAAGTTGCGAGATACAGCCTTTCTGCCTGATCGACGGCTGACCGCAGACGAGGGACCGTCGTAACGCGCATGTTCCGCGGTCAGCCGGCCGCCGTCGCGACGAAAACAGCACGTAGGTCGCAACTTGAGTTAAATATGCGACTCACGGCCAAGGCCTCAACGCATGGGCCCGGACGGACTGCTCACCTCGATTTCAACGTGGGCAGGGCCCTCCGTAGGCAGCCGAAACGTCCCGTTCGTGGTGTCGGGAGACGTTTGCGTTTCGCCATTGACCGAAACGCGTTCTATGTGTGGGGAGGCCTCGACGGGAAGGGGATGGAGTCGCTCTCCCTGCGGGTTCTGGACTCCGTAGTGAAGAGTGACCGGCGTCTCGTTCACCCACAGGTCCAGATAGAGATAATTGAGCAGGGAATGCTCAAGGGAGTGATAGGAGGTTTTGGTGCGCTTGGCCTTTGCTCCATCGGCAAGGCTGCCGTCGAGGTTCACCCGGGTGGGAGAGGCTCCGTATTCATCATCGACGAAGTGTTCGTTCCAGAAGCGCGCTCCCTGCTGAAAGGCCTCGAGGTACTTCTCGTCTTTCGTTATGCGATAGGCATAAAGCTGCAGCATGTTGCCGTAGGCGTGGGCCCACCAGGTGGTTGTGGACGGGTACTGGGTCGGATCGGTGCGTTTGAGGTCCGCTCGCCAGGCCCCCGATTCAGAGTGAAATGCCTGGTCGAGCAGCTGATCGGTGAGGGCGAGGCCCTCACTTCGATACTCCTCGTTGCCGGTGAGGGCATACAGTCGCAGTAGCAGCCAGGCGACTTCCAGGTTGTGCCCGACGTTGATGTGGCTGTTTTTCGAATCGTCTGGCTGAAAAGACCAGTCTCGTTCGAAGCGCTCGAGGATCCAGCCCCGGTCATCCTGCATGTGGGTGAGGGTCAGGTCCATGATGCGTTCGGCCTTCCGGAGATAAGTCGAGTCGCGAGTCGCCGGGTACAAATACAGCAGGTAGCCCGAGAGGGGAGCGAGTTGTGGTGAAAAGTCCTTCTGGGCCGCCTGTATAGACCCGTCGCGGTTCAGTGCGTCGACGTAGCCGCCGTGCTCTTCGTCCCAGGCGTGTTCTTCTATAAATTGTTGCGACCGCTGCAAATACGTCTGCGCCCGCTCATCTTTGGTCGCAATGGAGTACAGCGCAAGCCCCGTCGTTGCATAGATCTGCATGAACAACCCCTTGTCGGGGTCGACGACCTCACCGGACCGGTTCACGGCGTTGTACCACCCGCCATGCTCCTCGTCCCACCCGTGCTCGATCATAAAGTCCAGTGCTTCCTCCGCCTGGTGCAGGTGGCGCTCCTCGCCGCTCATCAAGTAGGCCGCCGCATAGCTGAAGAGGTGGCGGGAGAGCATGCCCGGGTACTGCGTCGTAGAGTCCTCTGGGGTCCATCGACGGTCGAGTTCGGCGTGAAAGACGCCTTCCTCGGTCCGAGCGTGCTCGGTCCAGGCCGACATAATTTCCAGGCCCTGATTTTTCCAGAACGTCCCGTGCAAGAGGGAGTCTGCGGGTTGGGCGAACGTAGGACCGACGCCACCAAAGAGCAGTCCGACGGTAAGAACAGCGGCGAAAAGGTGGGTATGCATTGGGAAATGGTAGAAGTGAAACAGAATCTACTCCACACTAAATACGGACGGATACAGAAAATTCAAAGTTTTCCTCATTGAAAACTGGCGTGCCGGAGTGTTTTTTCATGTGTGGTATCTATTCCGCTTCGGCTTCATTAGATGTTTCTTTTCTACCCCCTGTCGGAGATCTTCGAAGGCCTTCCTTATTGTCGTGCGGTGAAAGACTCTCAGGAAGTTTCATCTTGTCTCCGAGACGTCCCTGCGTATTGCCTCCTACGTCTACAGCCAGTATTGTACATTGAGGAGGAATGGCTTTTGTTATCGGATGGATCGAAGTGGCCTTATTCCTCAACGGGGGAAGAAGGTACAATCCCAGTGACACTGACTTCACCGCTCCGAAGATGAAAATGAACGTGGACAAATTGTGTCCAGAGCGGTCCTCCTTCCTCGTTCCTCCCCACCCCCCCTCAAACATTCCTTTCCTTGCTCTGTGATCGACCTTTTTTCCTCGAGAAGGATCCATCGACGTCTAGTTTTTGGTTTTTTCTCCCTTCTTGTTCTCCTCTCTGGATGTGGGGGGGGCTCCTCAGAGTCGCCTACCCACTCAGACGAAGCGGGCTCCAGGGTCCAGCTTCCCGATACTATTGAAACGCTCGATTATAAACTCGAAGCGGAGGTGGTGGCCGAGGGGCTCGAGGAGCCCTGGGCGATCGACTTCCTTGGGCCGGACACGGCGCTCGTGACCGAAGAACCGGGGCGTCTGCGGCTTCTCGTTGACGGGGAGCTACACCCCGACTCCATAAAGGGGACCCCGGAGGTCCTCTACGAGGGAGTTCAGGGGGGGCTCTTGGACGTAGCCGTCGACCCGGATTATGAGCAGAACGGCTGGATCTATCTCTCTTACGGGCACGGCCTAGAAGCGGAGGAGGGAGAAGAGGCCCCAGCGATGATTCGAGTGGTTCGGGGACGAATTCAGGATCATACTTGGACGGATCAACAGGTTCTCTTTGAAGCGCCCCACGACACGTACCGCACGACGCGACATCAGTTTGGGAGCCGAATTGTTTTTGATGATGAAGGATATCTGTACTTCTCGATTGGAGATCGAGGGAACTGGCCGGTATATCCCGAAGATGTGATGATGCATGCGCAAGAGCTCGATCGTCCCAACGGGAAGATTCATCGCATCCACCGGGATGGCTCGATTCCCGACGACAATCCCTTCGTCGGACAGGAGGAAGCCCTGGCATCCATTTATTCTTACGGACATCGGAACCCGCAGGGGATGACGGTTCACCCGGAGACCGGCCAGGTGTGGGCCGTGGAACATGGGCCTCGCGGAGGGGACGAACTCAACCGTCTAGAGGCAGGGGCCAATTACGGGTGGCCCGAGATCACCTACGGCATTAATTACACCGGCTCGATTATTACAGAGGCGCGTCGAAAGGAGGGAATGGAGCAGCCGGTCGTATACTGGCGTCCGTCCATTGCAACGAGCGGGCTTTCGTTTTATCAGGGAGAGGACTTTCCCTACTGGCAAAACAAGCTGTTGGTAAGTGCACTGAAAGAGGAAGAAATCCGGCTACTAAACCTCAAGGGGGAGTGTGGATGTGTCATGCACCAGGAGGTGTTGATCGATAACGCCGGACGCGTTCGCGAGGCGGTGCCGGGACCGGATGGCTCCGTGTACGTCGTGTTCGAAACGACGCCTCGGATCGTGCGCCTCGATCATCTGGCCGATTTCACCGCTCGTGAGTAGTTTCGGAGGCGGGGGCTTCGCTGGAATTTCCCCACTAGGCGAACCTGAGTGCTTGAGCGCCCGGATGCGGGAGCTGGATGGCTCTTGAGAAACAGGTTTTGGGCCAGAATGTCTCAAGCCAATTTCCGCAGCCGCTCTGGTCGTATGGAGCGGGCTTTCTGTGATAGAAGCGCTTTGTTTTGGAGGTCTCCTTCCGGCCGCTTTCAAACTTCAAGTATTGAGTGCGTGGGAGTCGTTCTAGCCTCGTAGAACCTGGAGAGAGCAGCCTCTCGGGAGTCAGTGAAGTCCTCCGCGAATGATTTCTTCTTGAGTGCCTTTGAGACGTCCCACCGCGTTTCCAGACTTCGAGATCGCCGTCGAGCGCAAAATCATGAGGGTAAGCCCCTCAGATCCTTCGATTCAGTATGATATCATGATTTAGGTTATTATAAATAAAGTATAAGCATTTATTATTATGATTAACGTATTAAAAAGTAATAGTATATGAAATCATTTGATACAGTTGGGTATTTGATGGTGGTATTGGTGATTGTTATCGCAAGCATGAAGACTACTCTTGCTCAAGAGACGGCTTCGTTTTCAGCGCATTCAGTTGACAAGCCACCCGTCATTGATGGATTCCTAGATGAGCAGAGTTGGAAAAAGGCAGAAGTAATTTCAGACTTCAAGCAGTTTGAACCTTCTGAGGGGGCACCTGCGACACAGAAAACCGAGGTGCGTGTCCTCTATGGAGCCGGGAACGTATACGTTGGAGCGGTCCTTCACGACGACAATCCGGACGGAATTCGGCAAACGCTAACCCGAAGAGACGATTATAATCAGGCGGATTGGTTTCAAGTCTCGATCGATTCATATTTCACCCGGAAAACGGCATACACATTTGCTGTAAATGCTGCTGGCGTGCAGTTTGACGCCCTTCGTAGCGGGGGGCGGAATGCATCGTGGGACGCCGTTTGGGAATCGGAAGTTCAAAAGACCGATAGTGGGTGGAACGTTGAGATACGGATTCCCTATACGATGCTTCGCTTTCCCGAAGCAGAGTCACAAACGTGGGGAATCCACTTTGTGCGGAAAATTCCACGACTCGGAGAACAGTCGGAGTGGCCGCTCATTCCCCGTACGGATCGATCGAATCTCGTCGCTAACTACGGACGTCTGAACGACATTTCGGGCGTCGAGCCCCGTCCGAATCTCCAAGTTCGCCCCTATTCGGTGGCTCGGCTCAAAACGAGAGAGAATGAGGAAAAGCCGGGTACGGCGGATATGAGTCGGGGAATGGACGTAGGGGGAGACGTCAAAATCGGATTTGGTCCCAACGTAACCCTGGATGCTACGGTCAATCCTGATTTTGGACAGGTGGAGTCCGATCCTGCTGTGTTGAATCTAACTGCATTCGAGACGTTTTTCGACGAGAAACGACCCTTCTTCGTTAAAGGGCAGCAGAACTATGAATTCGGGGTGTCGGGAGGAGACTTGTTTTATTCCCGTCGGATTGGATCTCAAGCTCCAGTGATCGGGGCGACGAAGCTTTCAGGGCGGACGGCGGGAGATCTATCGTTTGGCGTACTCGGGGCAGCGACCGGTAGAGAGGGTATTCCTTCGCGAGGCTACGGCGTGGCAAGAGTCAGTCAGCAGGTTAACAGTTATTCCTCTGCTGGAGGTATTCTTACCACCTTTCAGGGGCCGAATGAAGAGGGGAAAGGGCTCAACCGCAGTCTTTCCGGAGGGGCGGATTGGGACCTTCGCTTTAATGGGAATCAGTATGGATTTGCGGGATACGGGGCTTTCTCCCATCAGCGATGGACGGAAGCAGATCAATCGGCAAAGACTGGTTATTCAGGGCTGGTTGAAGTGGAGAAGAGGAAAGGAGTCTGGAGAGCGAGAGGGAATGCAAAGATCTTAGGTCATGAATTCGATCCTAATAATGTGGGGCAACTCTCTAGAGAAAGAATGAACTTTATGGAGGTTTATGGAACCTCTGATTACGATATAAATAAAGGAAAACCTTTTAGTTATTTTAGAAGGGCAGATGTAAGTAGCTCATTTGGCGTAACCTTTTCAGAAAAAGAAAGGTTGAGTAGAAGACATTTTGTGACACTAGGGTCTAGCTGGCGGACCAATGGATTTCAGGATATAAATCTAAG
>CAYXAD010000080.1:0-13024 GCA_964462965.1 uncultured Salinivenus sp. | reverse complement strand
TGCGTTCGTCGGTCGCTCAGAATGACTTCGGCTTACGTTTTTATGTTGATCTACTAAGGAATGTTGTGGGGACAGACGATTAGATTTTTAAAGCAGAGGGAGAGAAAGCCTGACACCTCGTTACCTCACTTGCATCTGGTTTCAATTCGACACTCGAAATTCGAAAATCGAACATGAGAATTGTCTTTATGGGCACTCCGGAGTTTGCGGTGCCCTCCCTTACTGCCCTTATCGAAAATGACTACCGGCCCGTCGCGGTGGCTACAGGGCCCGATCGTCCCCGGGGGCGCGGCCAGACCGTCTCACCGACCCCTGTAAAGAAAGTCGCTCGAGACGCTGGGATTGAGCCCATCTTGCAGCCGTCCGACGTGACGGATGAGGCCTTTGCCCAGGACGTAGATGCCCTCGAGCCGGACGTGATTGTGGTCGTGGCGTTCAAGATTTTGCCGCCGTCCGTGTTTTCGTCCGCCCGGAAGGGAGCCTTTAACCTACATGGGTCGTTGCTGCCCAAGTATCGCGGGGCGGCTCCGATTAACCACGCCATCATGGCCGGAGAGACCGAGACGGGGGTCACCACCTTTTTTCTCGAGGAGAAGGTCGATACGGGGGACATCATTGTACAGAAGTCGATGTCGATTGGCCCCAACGAGACCGCCGGAGAGGTGCACGATCGAATGAAAGAGCTCGGGGCTGAGGCGGTCGTCGAAACCGTGCAGCAAATTGAGAGGGGGACCGTCGAGCGTCAGCCGCAGGACGATCGAGCGGCAACGCCCGCGCCGAAGATTCACGACGAGGACTGCAACATTCCCTGGGGCCAAGCGGCGGAGGCCGTGCACAATCACGTTCGGGGGCTCTCGCCGTATCCCGGGGCCTGGACGATGCATGACGACACCCGACTCAAAGTGTATCGGACCCGCCTTTCGGATGGAGACGGTGCTCCTGGAGAGGTGCTCCGGGCGGACGACCGGCTCGTGGTGGCGTGCGGCTCGGGGGCCGTCGAGATCGTCACGATACAACAGCCCGGGAAACAGCGCCTTGACGCCGCCGACTTCCTCAATGGGTATTCTCTCGACGAAGGGGATCGTCTCGGGAACTGAAGGTGGCATGGACTTCGCAGCCGTGTGCCCTGGGACCGATCCTATGTGACGCGGTGTGCAGGTTTTCCCCACCTGCTCCTGGAAACAGCACGCGCTGACCGTTTACTTACCTTCTCCTTCCCTTCCTGCCCCTCCCGAGACAAGGGATGACGCGCGCGTCGTCTCTACGTCACGGGAGGAAGTATGCATGGGCCGGCGCTTTCCTCCCGTCTATCCGTTCTTGTTCTGCTTTCCGCCATGTCCGAATACGATCTCTCCTACGTCAAGGATCGGATCGCTACTGAAAGTGCGTTCGTCGACGACTTGCTCTCCGAAATTGGTCAGGTCGTCGTTGGCCAGCGATATATGGTCGAGCGCTTGCTCATCGGCTTGCTGGCCGACGGTCACGTGTTGCTCGAAGGGGTGCCCGGTCTGGCCAAAACCCTTACCGTGAGTGCCTTGGCCGACGCGATCGGGACGGACTTTCAGCGTATTCAATTTACCCCGGATCTTCTGCCTGCGGACCTTCTCGGAACGCTCGTCTACAACCAGAAGCAGGGATCCTTTTCCATTAAAAAGGGGCCGATCTTTACGAACATCATTCTGGCCGACGAGATCAATCGCTCCCCGGCCAAGGTCCAGAGTGCGCTGCTCGAGAGCATGCAGGAGCGGCAGGTGACCATTGGCGAAGAGACCTTTCCCCTCGACGATCCCTTTTTGGTGCTCGCCACTCAGAATCCCATCGAACAGGAGGGCACCTATCCGCTGCCGGAAGCCCAGGTCGATCGGTTCATGCTCAAAATCAAGGTGACGTATCCGACCCGGGACGAGGAGTTAGAGATTATGCGTCGAATGGCGCGGACCGACGAGCGTCCCTCGGTCGAGTCGGTCGCTACCCCCGAGCAGATCCTACGTGCGCGAGAAGTTCTCAATGAGCTCTATATCGACGAGCGGGTGGAGCAGTACATTGTCGACCTCGTCCTGGCCTCTCGGGAGCCCGGGGCTCACGGGCTTCGGGACCTCGAGTCGCTCGTGGAATACGGAGCGTCCCCTCGGGCGAGCATCAATCTGAACCTGGCCGCTCGGGCCCACGCCTTTTTACAGCACCGAGCGTACGTGACTCCGGAAGACGTTCGTGCCGTGGCCATGGACGTATTGCAACACCGAATCGTTATCACCTATGAAGCGGAGGCCGAACAGGTCTCCGCTCCGGACCTCGTGGAGCACATCTTAAACGCTGTCGAGGTCCCCTAAGCTTGGTCTCTTCTCACAAGGACCGGGAATGGGCAGAAGAAGCGGACCTCTCACGATACGTCAGTTCCTTCCCGAGCGAGGGGGTTCGTTGTCCGAGTCTTGACCGAGGCTCACCCCCTGTGCCTGTGTGGAGGACCGGGAGACGGATCGCCTACGAGGGTGCAATCGGAGAGAGGCGGCGTTCCCTCTTCGTCTGGCGTAACCCAGCGAGCGGCTTTGCTACGAACTTTGGTCGTCCCTTGGTATTATGCGGAGGCACTTGACGTGGGATTATTGTTGACGCCATGGGACGCCCAAAAACCTTTCAGAAAGACTCAATCACGGTGGACTTTATGGTCCGCCACCTGCGGGAGACGGTCGGGGTCGGAATGACGCCGCTGAACGAAGAGGTGAACGCGACGGAGCGAGAGGTCACAGAAAGCAATCTGCATCGGCCCGGCCTGGCGCTGTCCGGCTTTGTCGACCTGTTCACCCACCAGCGGGTGCAGGTGCTGGGAAATACAGAGACCCGATACCTACATCATCTCGACGACTCGGCCCGGCAGGAGGCCTTTGAGAACCTCATTCAATTTCCGGTTCCCTGTATCATTTTGACGGCGGGCAACGAGGTGAGTGCTCCGCTCGTGGAGAGGGCGACGGACGCAGGCATTCCCATGTATCGGACGCCGCTGCCGACGGTGCAGTTTATGTCGTCGCTCCGAGGGTTTTTGGCGGATCAGTTTGCCCCTCAACGAGCCGTCCATGGGTCCTTGGTAGATGTCTACGGCATTGGGCTTCTTCTGCTCGGAAAGCCCGGCATTGGAAAGAGCGAGGTTGCCCTCGATCTCGTGGAGCGGGGGCACCGGCTTGTGGCCGACGACGTCGTGATGGTCACGCAGCGCGAGGATGCAATTCTAATGGGGACGGGCACCGATCTGGTGCAGCATTTCATGGAAGTTCGGGGGCTCGGCCTCGTCGACATCCGATCCATGTTTGGAATTCGGGCGATCCGGTTCCAGAAGCGCGTCGAAGTTGTCGTCAACATGCAGATGTGGGATCCGGAGGAGGAGTACACCCGAATCAACATGGTTGAGGATACCCACGACATTCTCGGGGTGGATCTGCCCATGGTGCAGGTGCCCATCACGCCCGGGAAGAACATTACGGTGATCTGTGAGGTCATCGCCATGAATTATCTCCTTCGGCACTACGGGTACGATCCGGCCGAAGTGTTTACCGAACGGCTCCGACAGCGCATTCAGCAGGAGGGGGCTCCGTCTCCGCGGCGCGGCATTGAGTATTTTGAGCAGGACTACGAGTAGCAGTCTGTTCTTGACCCCGTCTAGGAGACCCATGTCCGAACGGTTCCCGCTGGAAGGGGATGAAGACGTACACCTGGGATCGCGAGTGGGCGAGTTCACCAGCCACGAATCATGAGTTGAGGAGTCACCAGTCACGGGTGGACGTGGAACGAGGGGAGAGGGCGCCCACTTCGGCATCAGGTTGGAAATGGACCACTGAGGCGACGCTCGATCCCCTTGGAATCTCGGGTTCCTCCCCTTGCAGGTCTGAGAAAAAAGGCGTTCCTGCCGCAGCCGCGAACCCCAATTCCTTCCCTTCGGCGCGACAGCGTTTTCGGAATGGTCCTTGTCTACGTTCATAGATGGAAGATTTCCCGGATATGAAATTTGTTCTCCAGTACGTATCTTCCAATTGAGGGGGAGATGGGTATTTCTTACGCTAACCGAATTCTGCCCGACGCGGTACACTCGGAAGATGCCCAGTCGGTTGGTCCGCGATCTAGGAGAGGAGGCAGGAAGATACAACGTTTGTTTGAAGCACGCGGATGGTTGACAGACGGCCCCCTCCCTTCTATATTGCCGGGCGACTGTCTCGAAATGAGTCTCAGGAGGATTCTCTCTGTGGCTTTTGGCGCATAGGGCGGAGCCGTGTTCTTGCCTGAGCGCCATCTTTTGGATGAGAAGGGCGTCTTTTCGGCCCTGTTTTACAGGCTTTTACACAGACGGACGGGGCGCGTAGACCGCAACCTCCGTCCTGGTGCATTGGCGCCTTCCCCACCGGACATGATTTGAGTACTGACCTCATGATTCAGAAGCAGAAGTACTATTACGATCCGGAGACGTGCTCCTTCGAGAAGGTGGAGTCGACCTGGAAGGATTGGGCCGCCTACATCGGTCGTATCTTGGGATTGGCATTCGTCCTGGCGATTTTTGGGATCTGGGCCATGGACATGCAGTGGGTCAGCACGCCGCAGGAGAAAACCCTAAGGGCGGAGAACGAGGCCCTCGAACAGCAGCTGGATCAGGTCAACAACCGGATGGGGGAGCTTTCCTCCCAGCTTGACAAGCTGGCCGCACGAGACGAGCGGCTCTTCCGGCGTCACTTTGAAATAGAGCCCATCTCGGAGGACATCCGGAAGGTGGGAGTCGGAGGGGCTGATCCCTATGGGGAGTTCAATCAGATGGGAGAAGAGACGGCGTCTCTTCTTAAGAATACCGCGCAGAAGCTCGATAAAATTGAGCGTCAGGTAAGCCTTCAGGGGTCCAGTTATCGTGAATTGTCGGAGGTTGCCGAAAAACGACAAGACCGGCTCGAACAGCTTCCGGCGATTCGTCCTGCGGAAGGTCCCATCGTATCCGGATACGGAATGCGTCACCATCCCATCTTGAAGGTCCGGAAGATGCATTCCGGGGTCGATTTCTTGCTGAGAGTGGGGACGCCGGTCGTGGCGACGGCAAACGGGGTGATTCGGCGAGCCACCTACAACTCTACGTACGGCAACCACGTGGACATTCGACATCCAGAGGCGGGGTACATGACCCGCTACGCGCATCTCTCCGAAATTCCGGACACCATTGGTCGCGGGACGACGATAGCGAGGGGGGATGTCATCGGCTACAGTGGAAATTCGGGGCGGTCTACAGGTCCCCATCTTCACTACGAGGTACATGAGCAGGCAGGACAAACCCTCAATCCGACCCACTTCTTTGTGCCGGATATGACTCCGGAGAACTATTCTGAGTTAGAAGAGCGCACCCAGCAGTATCGGGCGAGCCGGCACGAAGAGGAGTCGGTTTCCAGCGGAGAGGCCCGATAGATCGCGTTTCGGGGAGGCGTAGCTCGGTCGTCTGTCTTTGGCTAAGAAGACAGAGAAGGGGGTATGTCCTAGGACTTGTCTTCTTCGTCGTGTCTCTGTGCTCGTCGGGAGGTCTTCGATCTGGTTCGGGGAGCTCTCTCGGTTCGAATCGCTGTCGGGATGCCCGGGACGGCGATTTCGTCGGTCGTCTGCTCATAAAGACCGTGCTCTTCCGGTTTCTACCGCTCTGGCCCCGACTCCGTGGGAGATTTGTATTCTGGGGGCGGGTTCGTTATTTCGTTCGCAGGCTGAACGTGGAGAAAAGGGCCCTTTGTCTCTGAATTCGGTGGAAAATGGAACGAGGAGCTGAAAATTCGTCGAAAGGACGACCTCTACCATCGAACGAGACTGTACTCGGTCCGTCTATTGAGCAGGGTATTTCTCCTGTCTTGTGGCTTTCAGGCCGGTTCTCTACGGCTCTTTCTGACGCGAATGTCAATCTTCCCACGCACGAATACATCGCAGGCTCGTTTTCAGTGGGGGCGTACCTCTGTGGCACTGTGGGTGGGACTTCTCCTTCTTGTCGTCGGGGTGAGCCCCGCCGAGACCGACGGTGCTTTGCCACAGGACATTCCGCCTGATTCTACTGCGCCGATTGTTCGGAGTGTTGAAATTCGGGGCGGAGATCACTTTTCCAAGGGAACCCTGAAACAACACATCCAAACCCGACCGAATCGACGGATTCTCGGGATTCCCGGTCTGACGTGGTGGCGCTGGGTCTATCGGCTCGGGAGTACAGACTGGATGTGGGATCGCCTGGGAAGCACCCTTCAAGCAGGGGGAGAACCGCCGGCCCATCTCGATTCGACTACGGTCGCTTCGGATGTTGAACGGCTTCAACTTTTCTACCGGCAGCAGGGCTTCCAGGAGGCAACCGTTGATTATGAGGTGCAGTTTCGTTCGTCGTCCAACAGGGTGAATGTCATATTTCTCGTAGACGCTGGAGAGCCTACCTATGTCCGGCGCGTGCAGTACGAGGGAATGGAGCCGCTCTCGCCGGATCAGCGGCGTCGATTGGTAGAGGGGACCACCTTTCAGGTGGCCTCGCGGGATCATGACCGGCCGCTCTCCTTTTCGGTGCGGAATGAGCGCTATCGCGTGCCCCAGCTCATGGAAGAGCGGCGCCGCCTCTTGACCTTTCTGCAGAACGAGGGCTATGCCGCCGTCAGTCGGGATTCTGTACAGGCGGTCGTATCGTCGGTGGCTCCTGACTCTTTTGACGTCAGCTTTCAGGTCGAGATGGGGCCTCGCTACCGATTTGGAGACGTCAACGTGCAGATCAATGGACCGGAGGTCCAGCCCCCTCGCTACGATACCCTCGACATTCCCGTTCATGAACGAGGAGGGTATCGACCTCGGGTCATTGCTCAAATTCAAAACGAGAGCCGATTGCGCCCCGGCATTTTACAGCGCAGCCTGCAATTCACCCCGGGCGACTATTACAATCAATCTGAAGTACAGGAGACGAAGCGTCGGCTCGAAGGGACCGGCGTGTTTGCTTTTACGAGTCTGACGCCTCAGTTCGAGGAGGTCGTTGCGGTCGACTCGACCGATGCCTCGTACCTTCCAGTTCAGGTAGAGGCCCGGACGCGACAGCGACATCGCGTTCGCGCCGAGACGTTTGCCCTCCAGCGGGAGTCCCCTGCCAGTCCGGAGGCCGATCTCAATCCGAATGAGTTTGGCGTGGGCTTGAGCGGAGTCTACGAAAACGTCAATGCGTTTGGAGGCGGGGAAACCTTTCAACTCCGCACGTCAGGGTCGGTGGCGACGAGCGGCGACTTTGCCAGCCTGAGCTCGGTCCAGTTCGAAGGGACGACGTCTCTCATTCTGCCCTATCTCATCCGCCCCTTCGGGCAGTTTGAGAATCTCTTTGATCTCACCAGTGCGAGGACTCGTATTTCTCTGTCGGCACTCACTGCGCAGAGCAGGGAGTTGGGACTTCGCATTCGGAGCCGGAGCAATGCGCGGTTGCGTGTAGAGATGGATCACACGCCTACTCGCGTTTCTCTGGTCGACATTATGGACCTGAGCATCAGCAATCCGGATACCCTCTCTGGATTCCAGGAGGGGTTTTTGGAGAATATTTTTGGGCAGGGGGTTCAGGATCCTGTCCAGCGTCAGCAGATCCTCGAGGACTATACGCGTCCTCAAATTAATACTGCCCTGCGGTATACCTTCCGGTCCATGACCGCAAATCCTCTTCGTCGGCGCAGTGGCCATCGGTACGAACTGTCCGGCGAGGTGGGAAATTCGCTCCCTCTGTTGTTCGATCGGTTTGTCTTTGCGCCGGGCACGATGGAATATTCTCTGCCGGGCTTCTTTGGTGGGTCTGATGATCTGGGGGGACGGTTGCTTTATCTGCCGTACGTTCGCGCCACCGCCGATTTTCGCCGATACGTTTCTCTGAGTCGAGGCACGACCCTGGCCATGAAATTTCTTGGGGGCATGGCTCATCCCACCGGCCGACGAAGCTTCGTCCCCCTCGATCGTCGCTTTTTTAGTGGGGGGGCCAACAGTGTTCGGGGATGGCGGCTGCGCAAGCTTGGCCCCGGAGGGGTTCGAATTCCCAACGATACGACCAGTACGAGTCAAGAAGAAATCTCGACCCTGCTAGGAGGAGACATCAAACTGGAGTCGAGTGTCGAGCTTCGGACGACGTTCCTCCGAAGCTTTCTGGCTGCCGACTGGGTGGGAGCGTCATTTCTCGATGTGGGTAACATCTGGTTCGGGCCCCGCAATCGAGGATTAGGGCAGGGTGAGGAAGAAGAGGACGCGCAAAGGGGAGATGCGACGTCCGTCGAGGAACCGTCAGGGAAACGAGGCGGACGGTTTCGGGGGCTCTCCTCCCTGACTGACTTGGGAGTCGGAAGCGGTTTTGGGCTCCGGTTGGAGTGGGAGTATCTCGTCGTTCGGTTCGACCTTGCCTATCGCCTCCACGATCCGGTCGGTTCGAGTCAAGACGGTCCCCTCCTTCATTTTGGCATTGGACATTCCTTCTAGCAAACGACGTGTGCCCGTGTTCTATCTATAGACCTCTTTTCTTCCCCTCTGAAGCGTATGCGAGGAGTCTCAGAAGGAGGTTTTTGGTCCTGTGAGCTTCAGAGTCTGTTTTGACTTTATGCCTCGGGTTACGAGCGGTCTCGATGGGCTGCAAATCGGCCCCCGAATGCTTTCGGGGTAGTTCCACTACGCGTCTCCTCCTCGGCCGATTTTCGCCTCATCGATCCTCACTCTCACTTTCCGACTCAAAATCAAAACAGACTCTCAGCCGTGACGATGGAACGACCCGCCGGCCGCCTCTACTGTATCGGGAAGTGGTCCGCGGGGGCTGTTTCCATGAGCAGGTAAGGACCCCTGTACACTGCAGTAGCTAGATCCTTCCTTTTCGATTGTCCGTCCGCGCCTTATTTTGGCTCCTCTCCATTGATCTCGGTACTTTATTGCTGCCCATGTCTTTTTTTCGCTCGCTTCTCCGTGCTAGCACCCGTCTGTACCGGCAGCTTTTCCAGCATCGGCTTGATCCTCACATCCGGGAGATTGTCGACGTCCTGCAAGCGGTTCCTATGCTCGGGCACCTGTCTTCGGGCACGCTTTATGAGATGGCCGGAGCCACCCACCGGCGCTCGTATCGTCGTGGGGAAACGCTTTACTACGAGGGCGACCCCGGGCTCGGGATGTACATCGTCGAGTCGGGGCGCATTCGGCTGAGGTGTGAAGACGAGGGGGGACGCATGCACGAGCTCCGGGAGGTCGGGGCCAATGAAATGTTTGGCGTCTTCTCTCTTCTCGGGGATTTCCGGCGCTTTGAGACCGCCGAAACGCTCACCGAAGCTCAGGTCCTGGGGTTTTTTCGTCCGGACCTGAAAAATGTCATGCGGCGAAGTCCGAGGGCCGGAGCACAAATTGTCATGGCGCTCGGTCGGCACGTGGCCGCCCAGCATGTTGAACTCATCCGGATCTTGGAAGAGCATGAAGGGCGCACGCAGGCCCTGGAGGCCTACGTCGACGCGGCTTTGGCCCTCGATGCGGAGGCCCCGCCCCTTCAGTAGTTCGATCGTCGGTGGAGGACGGGAGGAGGCGGCGCGGGAGGAACGGGACCGGGGGAGGGAAGGCTCCGGAATGGATCAGCCACTCGGGCCTCTGCGTTGGTTTTTTTGCTGTTGACTCGGCATCCTCACAATTCAACCGCGCTGATGGGCCCGCTTTCTCGCCTGAATCATTTTTTCTGGCGGTACAGGTATCTTTTCATTCCGGGGTTGCTCTGCACGATGATCTCGGCCGGCTTTCAGATCACTGTGCCGATGGTCGTGCGGCAGGCCGTGGACAGCATTCCCCGCTTCGTACGGCTGTATACGCTATACGACGGCACGCCGGTGCGCGCCGAGCTCTACGCCTACTTCTTTGTTGCGCTTTTGCTGTTCGCAGCTGTCATTATCGCCTTGTCGGCGACGAGTGGGTTGTTCATGTTTTTGATGCGGCAGACTGTGGTCGTCGCGTCTCGGCACATCGAGTATGACTTGCGAAATGCGCTGTACGATCACCTTCAGCAGCTGTCCGCAGCCTTTTACAACGAGTATTCCACCGGGGATGTCATCACCCGGGCCACCGACGACATCGAGAAAGTGCGGCGGTACATCGGGCCGGCCATCATGTACGTGACCCGGTCTCTGGTCATGGTCCTGGTGGCCGTCGCGGTCATGTTCGTGATCTCGCCGAGGCTCACGCTGTATGCGCTCATTCCATTGCCGCTGCTGGCCATTGCGGTATTTTTCATGGCGCACATGGTGCATCATCGCAGCGATCTCCTGCAGCAGCAGTACTCCAAGCTCACGAGTCGGGTGCAGGAGGCCCTCTCCGGCATCCGCGTCCTGAAGGCGTATACCCGGGAGGAAGCAGAGGCCGAGGCGTTCGAAGAAGAAAGTGAGCAGTACCGGGTGCGCAACCTCGACCTCGCTCTCGTGGAGTCGGCCTGGCGGCCGGCCTTCCTGCTGCTGGTGGGCATTTCCACGGTCATCGTCGTCTGGATGGGCGGCCGGCTCGTGGTGGAGGGGGCCATCACGATCGGAAATATCGCCGAGTACATCATCTACATCAACATGATGACCTGGCCGGTGGCCTCGCTCGGCTTCGTCATCACGATGATTCAGCGCGCTTCTGCGTCCGTCGAGCGACTGCAGCGCATTATGGATCGCGAGCCCGAGATTGACGACGGCCCGGCGACGGATGCGTCGATCGAGTCCATCGACGGGCGCATCACGTTTCGCGACGTGTGGTTTCGGTACGAAGACGAGGAGACGCCCGCGCTGCGAGGAGTTCGTTTCGACCTGGCCCCCGACCAGACGCTGGCCATCGTGGGACGAACGGGCTCGGGCAAGAGTACGCTCGTCCGCATGATCCCGCGCCTCATC
This sequence comes from uncultured Salinivenus sp., assembly GCA_964462965.1. Classification (GTDB taxonomy): domain Bacteria; phylum Bacteroidota; class Rhodothermia; order Rhodothermales; family Salinibacteraceae; genus Salinibacter. The sequence goes on along the minus strand of CAYXAD010000080.1, from coordinate 2,150 downwards.
GAGCCCGACAGGGGAGCGGTTGAAGTCGATGGCCACGAAATTCAGACCATTCCGACGGAGACGCTGCGGCGTAACATTGGCTATGTGCCGCAGGACGTGTTTCTTTTCAGCGACACGGTGGCCAACAACATTGCCTTTGGGGACCTCGACGCCGATCCGGAGGAGATCCGCTCGGCCGCCGCGGAGGCCGATCTCCTCGACAACGTGAAGGACTTTCCCGATGGATTTGACACGTATGTCGGGGAACGAGGCATTACCCTTTCGGGCGGACAGAAGCAGCGAACCTCGATCGCCCGAGCCCTCATTCGCGACCCTCGCATCCTGATTTTCGACGATGCGCTCTCGGCCGTGGACACGGCGACGGAGCGCAACATTCTGGAGTCCCTCCGCGATCGACAGGGCAGCCACACGCTGGTCATCGTGAGCCACCGCCTCAGTGCGGTTCAGGACGCCGACCTCATCCTCGTCATGGAGAAGGGGGAGGTCGTTCAGCGCGGGACCCACGATGAGCTCCTCGACGAAGAGGGGCTTTACGCGGACCTCTACGAGAAGCAGCTGTTGGAGGAGGAAATCCAAGCTCTCTAAGGAGTATTGCGTATTTCGTAATAGTTTGAAGTCCGCTCAAGGCAATACGCAACACGGAATACGCAATACAGGTCGCCACATTGGGCACTAGAGGCACTTACTCGTACCTGCGGCAAGAGTCTTTTCTTATGACGACCGATGTCATCCCGCTCGGAACGGCCTCGGCCCTTCCAACGGAGGACCGACACCTGTCGGCGATGGCGCTCGAGCGGAAGGGGCGAGTGCTGCTGTTCGACTGCGGGGAGGGCACTCAGTACCGATTTCTCGATGTGGGACTCCGGCGGACGCGAGTCGACGCCATTTTTATCACGCACCTGCACGGGGATCATTGCTACGGCCTCCCCGGCCTGCTGTCCACGCTGGCCCTCCAGCAGCGGACGAAGCCGGTAACGCTCGTGCTGCCGGAGGGGGGACGGGCCATGCTGGAGGGGCTTCCCGGAGATGCCCCGGACGACCTGCCGTTTCCACTGGAGGTGGTGGAGTGCGGTCCGAATTTGACACGGGCAACGGTCTACGAGACGAACGAGTTTGTCGTCACTGCACGCCCCCTCGACCATCGAGGATTTGCGATGGGATTTCGGTTCGAGGAGCACCCCCGACCCGGTCGCTTCGATCCGGAGCACGCCCGAGCCCTCGGTGTGCCGGAGGGGCCGTTGTTTGGTCGTCTTCAGTCAGGAGAGTCAGTGACGGCCCACGATGGCACGACGGTGCATCCCGAGCAGGTGATGGGCCCGCCCCGACCCGGAATTACGGTGGCGTACGTGACGGACACGCGCCCCTGCGACGGAGGACGAGCCCTGGCTTCTGAAGCCGACCTGCTCTACCACGAGGCGACCTTCACCCAGGCCCTGCACGATCGTGCGGTCGAGACGGGACACACGACGGCTCGTGAGGCCGCAGAAGTGGCCCGGGACGCCGAGGCCGAACGACTTTTGCTCGGGCACCTCAGTGCGCGGTACTATGATCCCACTCCCCTCGAAACAGAGGCGCAGGCAGTTTTTCCCTCGACGGAGGTGGCCGAAGAGCTTGTCCGCTACGAGTTGGATCCCCGGGAGAAGGAGGCCGATCCGAATCCGAATAAACGTGAAACGTAAGAAAAACGAGCCGTCCGCAGTCCGCTCGCCACGCAACACTGGACGTGCCCTGCGAGTTGGCTGTGAAACCGTCTTTCTGACATTGTTAATCGATTCCCCCTACTCACCCGTTGGCTGACGAGTCCACCAACGCCCATACGGAGACCGAGGACACGGTCCAAGAGATCCATACGTTTGACGGTCAGCTGATCCGTCGCATTGCGCACTATCTGAAGCCGTACACCGGCTATGTCCTTCTCGCGCTCCTCATCACTCTGGGAGCGTCGCTGCTCGGGCCCCTGCGCCCCTGGCTCGTCCAAAAAGGCATTGACAACTACATCGTCGTCGGCGACCTCCAGGGCCTGCAGCGCATTATTCTCTTTCTGATGCTTGCGCTGGTGGGCGAAGGGATTCTCAAGTTTGCCGAGAACTACCTGACGCAGTGGATCGGCCAGCACGCCATCTACGACCTGCGGACGACGGTCTTTCGGC
>CAYXAD010000079.1:0-13044 GCA_964462965.1 uncultured Salinivenus sp. | reverse complement strand
GAGCTCCGTGAGCACCTCCCGCGCCGCCTCGTAGATCCCGTTCACCTCGCTCGCCCGGGGACCTGCCACATTGAGGATTTGCACCTCGTGTTCGCGGCCCCATGCCTGAATGCGAGGAACCGGTGCCGAATCAGAAATCCGTACGTGCAATAGGGGCCGTCCTTGCCGGTCCGCCTCTTCAACGGTGTAGGCTGTGCCCCCCTCTAATGCACCGTCGGTAATGACGAGCGTGCCATCGCTGTCCCGTACGTTCCAAGCGGTCCGCTGGGCATACGTGTCGGTTGGGGTTTCCGTAAGGGGATACCGTTCAGGAATCGTCCCATCTTCGGCCCGTCGACCTCGGGGGCACCATCCTCCAATGGGGACGTCGTATGCCAGCGCTGTATCGAGGGCTGCGCGGTCTACACCGGTTTGCCCACCAGAAACGATCTTTTCGAGTTGCATATCTACCGAGATTTTGTCGGCCAAACCGTCCTCTCGAACGAACCTTCCCCTGCCGTCTTCAGTTTCCGCCTGCTGAGAGGACCACTCACGATCACGTTCTTCCCCCATGCGCCTTTTCACTGCGTTCGACGTTCCGGAGACGGTGCAGAATGCTCTCGCCTCTCTCCAAACGGAGAGCGATTTGGACGCTCGCTGGACCTCCCCCGAGCAGTTCCACGTGACCCTTCGGTTTATTGGCGAAGCCGATGAACAGCAAGCCGCACGCTTTGAAGAGGCCCTCTCTGGGATTGAGGCGGCCCCAGTGCGCTGCAAGCCCTACGGCCTAGATGTCCTACCGTCGCGACGATCCCCGAGTGTACTCATGCTCGGATTGGAACGGACCGACGGACTGTTGGCTCTTTATCGAAACGTCAGCGACGCCCTCGAAGCCGAAGGGCTCTCTGCTGAAGATCGTACCTACCGTCCCCACGTTACCCTCGCCCGGCTCAATGACGTCGGTCCTGAACCGGTGCACACGTTTCTGCGGTCTCTCGAGGAATTTACACTCGAACCGTTCACAATTGAGGCGTTCCACCTTTACAAAAGCACACTGACGCCCGACGGCGCCATCCATGAACGCCGTGCCACCTATTCGCTGACGTCATGAGCCCTGCTGGTTCCAGGGAACGAGCGCCTCCTTGCGCCCGCTCCTGCCGTTGCACGTCAATTTTTCGTACGTTCGCCGTTTCACTACGATAATTACGGTTCTCTGCTCGTTAGCGTCCATAGCCGGCGTTCGTTGTAGATCTCTTACGAGACTTTCTCTATGAATCGAATCGCTTTTTTTATTGCGGTGTGCCTGTTCACGATGGTCCCGCTGATCGTGCTCGGACAGGACGCCCCTTCCCTCGAGGACCTTCAGGCACGCTACGACGAGCTCGGTAGCCTGCAGGCGTCCTTCACGCAGGTGATCGAATCTGACTTTTCCGGAGGCTCAACTCGGATTGAAGGTACAGTGCTCCTTGCGGGAAACAAGTACCGAGTAGAAACCCCAAACGAAACTGTGGTCACCAATGGTGAGACCACCTGGATCTACTCGCCCAGGGACAGTCAGGTCGTCGTGAATGACGCTGACGACGCAGAATCGACCGTCACGCCGGAGACGTTTCTCTCAAATTCTACGGAGCAGTATGAGCTTCAATCCACGGAGTCAACGACCCGAGGCGGCCTCCCTCATGACGTGCTCACCCTGACGTCGACGGATTCCTCGTCTCGATTCCGGGAGGTACAACTGTGGGTGCGACGCTCCGATCAACTCGTCACCCGCCTTCGAGCCACGGACCGAAATGGCTCGACGCTGGACCTTCGACTGCAACAGCTCGTCCCCAATCCGCCCCTCGAGAACGACCCCTTCACCTTTTCCCCTCCCGACGGAGTTGAAATCGTGGATCTTCGGGCACAGCCCCGCGAGTAACTCCTGTCCGCCCTATCGCCAGACCTGTATTCCAGTTGTCCGTGACCTCCCTCTCGCGACGTCGACTTCTTCAAATCGGGAGCTTCGTCCTGGCCGGGGGGCTCTTGTTTCTGGCCCTCTACGGCGTGGACTTCGCTGCCATCGGCGAAGCCTTCCGCCAGGCCGATTACCGCTGGCTTCCCCCGTTGGTCCTCCTCGTCCTCGGCAGCAACCTGATGCGAGCCTGGCGATGGCAGGTTCTCATTGAAGCCCTGCCGGCGACAGCGACGCCCGAATCGAACACTGAAAGGAGCTCGGGCCGAATGCTGGAAATTTCCTTCTCCTCTGTGATGATTGGCTACATGGTAAACTATGCAGCCCCACGGATGGGTGAGGTTGCGCGGACGGCAAACATGGCTGCACGTACCCGACATCGATTTAGCAGCCTCTTTGGCACCGTCGTCTCCGAGAGAATCTTTGACACTGCAGTCTTAGGGCTCGCTCTCCTGAGTGCTGTAGGTCTTCTCTTCGACCAGCTTGGGGTTCTCGAACAACAATTTTTCGATCCCGCCTGGGCCCAACTCCAGGATACTCCCACGACCTGGATGGTTGGGGGGACGCTGATCCTTCTTCTCGGCTCCTTCCTCCTGGCCTTCCTCCTCCACCGATCCTTTCACCAAAAGAACTCTCCGCTCGCCCGCTTCTGGCGAGAGACCCTGCGTCCGGCGTTCGTGTCCTTTCGCAACGGCCTGCTGACCCTGCTTCGGTCTCCACGACGCGGGACCATTCTCGTCTCGACGCTCCTCATGTGGGGCGGATACTTACTCATGGCCTACATTCCGTTTCGGATGCTTCACCTGGCCGAGCCCTACGGAATTGGAATCGTGGACGCCTGGGCCCTCATGGCCATTGGGGCCCTCGGAATTCTCGTCCCCTCTCCCGGAGGCCTCGGCTCCTATCACTACATCACCATCCAGGCCCTCGTGCACCTGTATGGCATGCCGGAGGCCCCGGCGGCCACCTACGCTGTGCTCACCCACGCGGCCCAACTCGTCTTCTACACCCTAACGGGGGGTGTGGCCGTATTGTACCAGGGCTCGGGACTGCGCCCGCTGCTTGCGTTTCGCCAGAATCCGTCGTCCAACACCGTCCCCGACCCGAAACACTCGGAGCCCCGTCCTTGAACGGCACTGCCCCACCCCGACGGATTTGCAACGGTGGACCGAAGCACACGACAGAGGCTCGGCCCCTTATTCGGTCGGGGTCCCGTTCTCCATCCGGGGCCGGGCCGCCTGAAAGAGGAGGAGGCCCGCAGCCACGGACACGTTGAGCGACTCGGCCGGCCCCCGCATGGGAATGGAGACGAGCTCATCGCACGCCTCGGCCACCTTCGGGGCGAGGCCTTCTCCCTCACTGCCCAGCACCACCGCCATGGGCCGATCCCAGTCGACCTCCCACAGGGAATTCTCGGCGGTCCCCTCCGCCCCACACACCCAGTACCCGCGCTCCTTGAGCTGAACGAGGACCTGGGACAGGTCGTCGGCGCGGGCAATCGGAATGCGAGGCGCCGTGCCCGCACTGGCCTTGATGGCCGCGGCATTCAGGGGCGCCATCTCGCGAGAAGGAACGATCACCCCATCGGTGCCCGCCGCCACCGCACTCCGAAGGATCGCCCCAAAATTTCGGGGGTCGGTCACGCGATCGATGACCAGCAACAGGGGAGATCGCTGCTTCACCGCGTCCCAGGTGGGCGCAATGTCAGACAGCATCTCATCCACTGGCTGGTAGCGGATGGGAGCGGTAATCGCCACGACGCCTTGATGGGCCGCTCCGTCCGCCTCGTGGCGAAGCCGGGCCTCGGGAACGTACTGAACGGGCGCCCCGCGTTCTTCAGCGGCGGAGCGGATGGCACCTATGCGGCTCCCACTGGCCTCTTGCTCTAGCATGACCTTCTCGATGCCGACGTCTCCCCGCTCCAATGCTTCGAGAACGGGTTGGCGGCCAATGAGGGTGGACGTATCCTGTTCGTTCACGAATGACCTCTGACTATTCAACAATCTTTTCGAGCTGTGAAAGTAGGTGCTCTATGTCTCTTGTCGCAGTTTCCCAAACAATCTCCAGATCCAAGTCGAAATACCCATGGATCAGCCGATCCCGCATTCGAGCCATCTTTGACCAGGGGATTTCTTTGTGGGTCTCACGGAAATCTTCCGAAAGGTGTTTGGCGGCTTCACCAATGATGAGTAACTGGAAGATAACTGCCGATTGGAGGAGGTCATTTTCTTGAAACGCCTCGAGCTCGACATCCTCTACAAAAGCCTCGATCCGAGAGGCTGCCCGCAAAATGTCGTCAAGTCGTGCTCGGTCGTCATTCACGAGTCATTCGCTGAATAATTGGCTGGGCGGACGCCAAAATATTTGTTCGTCGAATCGAATTTTCGCTTTGTTCGACGGCGCGGCGGCTTACAAGTTCTACCTCCCGCCCGCACATTTCCTCAAGTTCCATTTCCATTTCAGCCATATCGAGAAGAGAGGGGGATTGGCTTGACTCGAAGGAGACTAAAAAATCCAAATCGCTCTCTGGCCCCAACTCTCCACGGATCCCAGACCCGAAGAGGGCGAGTTCGGTAATTCCCCAGCGTTCACAGAAGGAAGCCAAACGATCTTTAGGAAGATGAAGTGAGAAAGCTTCCATAGCGAGAACTACGTTGAGAGATGTAGTGATCTGCCCAGAATACTATCCTTCACTGTAAAGGTTGGTCACGTTCCTCGCGGTCTCAACAGATCCCTTTCCCTTTAGTAGAACAGGCTGCCCCCCCCAATGTTACTCAGTACCCTCAGCCCCCTGCAACGGGACTCGTCGCTCTCCGTTTATCTGATCCTCTCAATTCTTCCACAATCCCTAGCGCAATGCCTTCCTCTTCTTCCGATCGGACCGCCGTCTTCGTGGACGGCTGTCGGCTCCCCTTTCAGCGCTCGGGCACCGGATACGCCGACCTCAAGGCCTACGACATGGGTCGCATGGTGCTCAAAGGTCTGCTGACGCGAACCGGCCTTTCGCCCGACCGCATCGAACGCGTCGTCATGGGGTCGGTCATTCAGGACGTAGAAACGAGCAACGTGGCTCGCGAGTCGGCCCTGGCGGCCGGCATTCCCAACCACGTACCCGCGTTTACAGTGACCATGGCCTGCATCTCGAGCAACCAGGCCCTGACGAGCACCGTCGATCTCATTCGCACCGGAATGACCGACGTCGCCATTGCTGGGGGAACCGAAACACTCAGCGACCCGCCAATTCGCGTGAAGCGCCCCCTTCGCAAGCGGCTCTTCGAAGCCCGCAAGGCAAAGGGGCCCGGCGATTATCTGGACTTGCTCAAGGGCCTTCGTCCGAGCGATCTACTGCCCGAATCCCCGTCAATCGAGGAGTTTTCCACCGGCGAAGTGATGGGCGAAAGCGCGGATCACCTTGCGGCCATGTTCGACATCTCTCGGGAGGCCCAGGACGAGTACGCCCTTCGTTCGCACCGGCGCGCCGCCGAGGCACGCGACGACGGACGCCTGGACGAAGAGCTGCATCCCGCCGCAGTCCCGCCAGACTTCGCCCCCATCGAGGAGGACAACGTCATCCGCGACGATACCTCGATGGAAAAGCTCCGCAGCCTGTCTCCGGCTTTTGTCAAGCCCTTTGGCACCGTCACCCCCGGAAACTCCTCGGCCCTTACGGACGGCGCCTCGGCCACCCTCCTCATGGCGCAGGACGTCGCAGAGGGAGACGGCCTCTCTCCTCGCGCCGCCCTTCGCAACTACACCTATGTGGCTCAGGATCCCGGAACGGAACTCCTGCTTGGCCCGGCCTACGCCATTCCGAAGGTGCTCGATGAGGCCGGCCTGTCGCTCGACGACATTGACGTCATCGAACTGCACGAAGCGTTTGCGGGACAGGTCCTGGCCGTCCTCGAAGCCCTCCGCTCGTCGACCTTCGCCGAGGAGAAGCTGAATCGCAGTGAGCCGGTCGGGGAGGTCGACATGGACCGACTGAACACTCGCGGCGGCTCTCTGTCGCTCGGCCACCCCTTCGGGGCCACGGGCACGCGCCTCGTGACCAGTGCGGTCAACCGCCTGCACGACGAAGATGGGCGATGGGCCCTCGTGTCGGCCTGCGCCGCCGGCGGACAGGGACACGCCATGCTCGTTGAGCGCCTCGGGTGATTCTCCTCCCTAACCCCTCTTCTCTTCTCACCAGATCTGTCCCCTCTACCTCCATGCCTCACTCGATTGACCTGGACCCCTCTGAACTTCGCCTCGACGTGGACGAAGGTGGCATCGCCACGCTCTGGCTCGACGATCCGGAAGCGTCCGTCAACAAACTTTCCTATTCCACCATCGACGCCTTTTCGGAGGCGTTTTCGGCGGTCGAATCCCACGACGAGATTGTCGGCCTCGTCATTATCAGCGGCAAGGAGGACTCCTTTACGGTCGGGGCCGACCTCGACATGCTGAGGGACCTGGATACCCCAGAAAAAGGGAGACGCCTCTCTCGGCGCGCCCACCGCCTGGGACTTCGCCTCAAGAACCTCGGCGTGCCGACCGTCGTGGCAATTCACGGTCCCGCCATGGGAGGCGGGATGGAGCTCGCCCTTGCCTGCGACTACCGAATTGCCACGACGCACGACGCGACGAAAATGGCGCTCCCTGAGGTGAAGCTCGGCCTGTTGCCGGGAGCGGGAGGAACCCAGTACCTCCCTCGGCTCGTCGGGGTCCAGCAGGCCCTCCCCCTACTCCTCACCGGGAAAAACGCCTACCCGAAGAAGGCCCGGCGCATCGGCCTCGTCGACGCTCTCATTCACGCCCCGGGCCTCCATCGGGCCGCCAAACAGGCCGCCCTCCAGCTGGCGCGAGGGGAAATCACGGTCGACCAGGGCCCCCAGTCCTTCGGCGAGCAGCTCCTGGAAAGCACAACGGTGAGTCGACGCTTCATCTACCAGCAGGCCGAGAAGCGCGCGCAAAAAGAGAGTCGGGGCAACTACCCCGCGCCCCCTCGGATCATCGATGCAGTGCGGACCGGCATGGAAGAGGGACTCGACCAAGGACTCGAGGCGGAGGCTCATCACTTTGGCGAACTGATCGTCACTCCCGAGTCGAACTCTCTCGTGCATCTCTTTTTCGCCAAACAACGCGGGGAAAAGAACCCACAGGCCGATCAGGCACAATCCGTCGAGACGGTGGGCATTCTCGGAGCGGGGCTCATGGGAAGCGGAATTGCGGAGGTAACCGCTTCAAACGGACTGGACGTGGTGCTCAAAGATCAGAGCTTCGAACTGGCGGCCAAGGGAAAAAAGCAGGTGTGGTCGTCTCTGTCCAAACGAGCCGACAAGGGCATCATCAACGAGTTCACCCGGGACCAGACGGCCGAGCGGGTCGTCCCCACGGACGACTACACGCCCGTTCAGCGGTGCGATCTCGTCATCGAAGCGGTCCCCGAAGACCTCGCCCTCAAACACCAGGTGCTCTCTGAGATCGAAGAGCGGGTCGACGACGAGACCGTGATTGCCACCAATACGTCGTCCATCCCCATTGCCGAGGTTGCAGCGGAGGCCGATCATCCGGAACGAGTGATCGGCATGCACTACTTCTCCCCCGTCCCTGACATTCCCCTCCTCGAGATCATCACCACCGACGAGACCTCTGAGGAGACGCTCGCCACCGCCTTCGAGACGGGATTAACTCAGGGCAAGACGGTCATTGTGGTGAACGACGGCCCCGGCTTTTACACGACCCGTATCCTGGCACTCTATATGAACGAGGCGCTGATCCTTCTCGAAGAAGGGGCTGACGTTCCGACCGTCGATACGGCCATGAAAGACTTCGGCTTTCCGATGGGACCGTACGAGCTGTTCGACTTCGTGGGCATCGACGTGGCGGCCAAAATCACGGAGGTGATGACGGAGCGCCTCGATCCTGACCGCCTCGACATCAGCGACACGGCCACCCAACTCGCCGGGGCCGACCTCCTCGGCCAAAAGACGGGCGTCGGGTTCTACCACTACGAAGCGTCCGGGGACGACGACAAGGAGCGTGACGAGGTGAACGAAGACCTGTACCGCCACGTCGGTGGACAGCCCCGCTCCACACCGGCGACGCACGTGGTGCAAGATCGGCTCGGGCTCATCATGGTGAATGAGGCCCTCCGCTGTCTCGACGATGACATCCTGACGGATCCGAGAGATGGAGACCTCGGGGCCGTCTTTGGGTTTGGCTTCCCCCCCTTCCTGGGCGGACCGTTTCACTTCGTCGATCAGAAAGGCCCGGCCTCCATCCGGAAGCGCCTTGAGCGTTTGGCCGATCGATACGGACCTCGTTTTGAGCCTGCAGATCGCCTCGTCGACCATGCCGAAGAGAACCTGCGCTTTTACGACGAGACGGAGTAAGCGTCTTCGGTGTGGTGCGTCTTTGCAATTCCCTCATCGTTGGATCATGTGCTCCCTGGTGCGGGAGCCGTACGTCGGATTGCGTGATGCATAGGGTGTGAGGAAACTGCTCAGTCCTTGTTGGTCACGTTTTACGCATCACGTTGCACGCTCCGAAGATTCGTGACGCAATTGACTCCTTCCCCGACCGTTCGCATTCGCCCCCATGTCTGTCTCCTCCTCCCTGAAGCAACTACAGGAAGCCCTCTCCCAGCCCGAGGCCTATCCCTACGCTCCCGAGCAGATCGACCTGGAGCAGACCCACATCTCTCTCGTCGCCCTCGCTCCGCCATGGGTGTACAAGATCAAAAAGCCCGTCGAGCTCGGCTTCCTCGACTTCTCGACCCTGCAACAACGGTATCACTATTGCCGGAAAGAAGTCCGTCTCAACCGACGCCTCTGCCCCGACATTTACAAAGGCGTGGTGCCGATCGTCCGGCAGGAGGGACATCTGCTCATTGACCCTGACGAAGAGGTCGATTCCGAGGCCGTTGTCGAGTACGCGGTCAAGATGAAGCACCTCGCCCCCGACCACTTCCTTAGTGTGCGCATCGAGCAGGGCGAGGCCACCACTCAAGACATCGACCGGGTGGCCTGCACGCTCTCCGAGTTTTACCGAACGCGGACCTCGCGGCCCGAGATTGCCGAAGAGGGATGGATCGAACGCCTGCGCGTCAGCACGGACGAAAACTTCGAACAGACGGCGGACCACGTCGGCACCACCATCCGCCGGCCCGTCTACGACGCCCTTCGATACTACACGGATCGTTTCTACGATCAGCACGCCGCCCTTCTGCACCGACGTCGCGCGGGGGGCTTTATCGTCGACGGCCACGGGGACCTTCGCCTCGAGCACATCCACCTCACCGAGGACCGCCTCTGCATCTACGACTGCATCGAGTTCAACGAACGGTTCCGCCACCTCGACATTGCAAACGACATTGCGTTTCTGGCGATGGACCTCGACCTCGCCGGACGCACCGACCTCTCTCGACGTCTCGTCACGCGGGTGTCCGACGCGTTGGGGGACGACTCGATCCATGAGATTATCGACTTTTACAAGAGCTACCGCGCCTACGTCCGCGCCAAGGTGGAAGGCATGCGGGCCGCTGAAGAGGAGGTGCCGCCCGACGAACGCGAAAAGAGCATAGAGCGAGCCCGGCGCCACTACCAGTGGGCCCTCCGATATGCGGTGGCCGGCACGCCCTCCCTGGTGGTGGTCGTCATGGGCCGCCCCGGGACTGGCAAGACGACCCAGGCCGAGGCCCTCGCCGACGTGCTCAACTGGAGCCACGTCTCTTCGGATCGGGTGCGGAAGAACCTGGCGGGCGTCCCGCTCTACAGGCGAGCCGACGCGTCCACCCGGAAACAGCTCTACACGCCCGCCATGTCGGAAGAGACCTACAGCACCCTCCGCGCCCGCGCCGTCGAACGGGCCCGCCAGCACAAGGGCACCGTGCTCGACGCCACCTACAGCCGCCCATCATATCGAGATCGGCTGCGCACGGCCCTCCGCGCAGCCGACGTTCCGCATGTCTTCGTTGAGCTGACGGCCCCCGACGAGGTCTTGAAGAACCGTCTGGCTGCTCGATCGGACGACGCTCCCATCGCCTCCGACGCCCGAGCGGAAGACTTCGAGACGCTGAACGCCCGCTACGAGGCGCCGGATGCGCTCGAAGATCCTCGACACGTCCGCATCGACGCAGAAGACCGCCCCGAGGACACGACCCTCGACATCTTAAAGGCACTCATTCGCCTGAACGACTAACTCCACCGCCGTTTGCCTTGTTGGAGGGAAAGGAGAGCTTCTTCGCTTTTGGGCCCGAATCTATGTCCAAGGCACGTTCCTCCTTCCAATCAATCTCTAACAATTGTAGGACGACCGGCCGGTCGTCCCTACTCCATTGAGAAACGAGTCCGCAGCCGAACAAATAGATTTGTGCCCCCACGCGGATTCCGGCCCTACACGGCCGCCAGGTCGAGTGCCGCCTCCGAGGAGACGACCTGAACCCCGGCTTCGTTCATCTCCTCCCAGGCCTGCGCCAGCGAACCGTCCTGGTCGATGCCTCGGGTCGCGTCCTCGACGACGTATACGTCGAAGCCCTCCTTCCGCCCGTCGAGAGCCGACCACTTGACGCAGAAGTCGGTCGCGAGGCCGCAGAGATACAGGGTGTCGATGCCGCGCTCCCGCAGGTAGCCGGCCAAGCCCGTCGGGGTCTCACCATCATTTTCGTAGAAGGCCGAGTACGAATCGATGTCGGGCCGAAAGCCCTTGCGAATGATGAGCTCGGTGGGCGTCGTATTGAGGTCTGGGTGAAACTCGGCCCCCTCCGAGCCCTGCACGCAGTGATCCGGCCACAAAACTTGCTCGCCGTACTCGACCTCAATCAACTCGAAGGGGTCGTGATCGGGGTGCGAGGAAGCAAACGAATGGTGGCCGGGCGGATGCCAGTCCTGGGTCTGTAGAACGTGATCGAAGCCCTCCACAAGCTCGTTTACCGTTGGAATGATGGCGTCTCCCTCGGGCACGGCAAGGGCGCCGCCGGGGCAAAAGTCGTTCTGAAGGTCGACAACGAGCAGTGCACGCATAGTTTACACCGTGACTTGTGGTTCGAAATGCGAGTGCGTACGCAGGAGAGGGAGCGACGACTTTGGCCTCCCTCCTCTTTGCTCTAATGCCAAGCCCCGCACACTTGTTTACACCTCCAGGTTTGACACCAAGGTAGAAAATGAGGATGCTACCCCTCTATATTGAGGAATCAAAGTACCGAATAGCTTCCGCCTCTCTCCTTTCTCTTCTCCCCTCCTGGCGCCTTACGCCATGGAGCGGAACGAAAGGAGGAAGCCCCTACCGTTTTGCTCGTCTCCTCAATTTCCTCTGACGCCGACTTTTCTAATGTCTAGCGTTCTCTCATGAGTGACGACGGGAAGAATTTCGGCCGACAACGCCAGTCCGAGATCTACCTTCAGGGATTGCGCGGCGACGAGCCGGAGGTGCCAATCGATCTTGAAAGGCTCGAGGCCGAGGCCCAGAAGGCAATGTCCGAGGAGGGGTATGCATACATCGCCGGTGGAGCCGGCACCGAGAGCACGATTTTGGAGAACCGTGAGGCCTTTGAACGGTGGCGGATCGTCCCCCGGGTGCTGCGGGACGTCTCCGAGCGAAACACGTCGATCGAATTGTTCGGGGATCGGTTGCCGAGCCCGTTTTTGCTGGCGCCGATTGGCGTCCTGGAGATGGCTCACGAGAAGGCGGACCTCGCCGCTGGGCGTGCGGCCGCGGAGGAAGGCATTCCGTTCGTGTTCTCGAATCAGGCGTCGGTGCCGATGGAGGAGGTCGCCGAGGCGATGGGGGACGGTCCGCGGTGGTTTCAGTTGTACTGGAGCACCTCCGACGAGCTGGTCGAGAGTTTCGTGGCGCGGGCCGAAGCGTGCGACTGCAGTGCCATTGTCGTCACCCTGGACACGACGGTGCTCGGATGGCGGACCCGAGATCTCGACCTCGCGCATCTGCCGTTTCTGCGAGGCATGGGCATCGCCCAGTACACCAGCGACCCCGTCTTCGAGCGGTTGCTCGAGGAGGAGACCGACGGCCAGGAGGATCTGTCGGAGAACCGGTCGCTGAATCTCTCCACACTGAAGGTGCTCTTCGATCTGGTCACTACGTACCCAGACAGCCTCCTCGAAAATCTTCGCTCCGGCAAACCGCTGCAGGCGGTCCATACGTTTATCAACATCTATTCGCGACCGTCGCTGACCTGGAACGACCTGGACTTTCTGCGCGACTTGACGGACCTGCCGATTTTGCTGAAAGGGGTGCTCGCCCCGGAGGACGGGCGCAAGGCCGTCGAGGCCGGCGTCGACGGCGTGATCGTCTCGAACCACGGCGGACGACAGGTCGACGGGGCGGTGGCCGCCCTCGATGCCCTGCCCGGAGTCGTCGACGCCGTCGGCGGTCGAATGCCGGTCTTGTTCGACAGCGGCGTCCGGACCGGCGCCGACATCTTCAAAGCACTGGCGCTCGGCGCCGAAGCCGTCCTGATTGGCCGTCCGTACTGCTATGGGTTGGCCGCGGGCGGACAAGCGGGCGTCCGCTCGGTGATCCGCAATTACAAGGCAGCATTCGACCTGACGATGGGACTGGCCGGGTGCCGGTCGGTCGACGAGATCGAGCGCGAACGGCTGGTGTCCCATTCCGACCTGCCCGGCTCGTGACTTCGACAGAAGGCTCGCCGGTGGGCGAACGGTGTGCCGGTTTTCTTCACAATCCGCCCCTTAAAGGGGGTGAAATCCTCAAAAGAACCGCTCCCTGCGAAGTAGATTCCTACAGAGACGAAGGCGCGACGCGCGCGTCGTCCCTGCTGTTACGGTCCAACCCATTGGGAAAACGACTTCTAGACTGTTTTCAGCCCCCCTCCATCAAGAAGAGAATTTTGCACGCCGAGCTAGACCGAGGAACGGTCACGCGGGGTCCGCCCCCTCCAACACCTCCACCAGCCGCTCATGGTCTGCCGCCGAGAGCTTCTGCTGATCCCGCAGCCGATCCAACGCCCGCCGCACGGCCTCAACGTCAGTCTGCTCGTCGGGCCGCTCAGAAGAGAAATCAATGTCGTGGAGCAAGGCCGCATCGAGGAAGTCGGCCACGTAGGATGCCGCCTCGGGCGCACCGGAAAAGTCGATCGTCACGTCGAAGGTGGCCCG
>CAYXAD010000078.1:0-13257 GCA_964462965.1 uncultured Salinivenus sp. | reverse complement strand
TTGCGGCCGTACTTCTTCTTGACCGGCCACAGCAGACGGCGCGCCTTGTCGAGGTGCGCGTTGTCGGGCCAGCTGTTGAGGGGCGCAAACCGCTGGGTGCCGCCGGAGGCGCCGCCGCGGCCGTCGTGGACGCGGTACGTGCCCGCGGCGTGCCACGCCATGCGAATGATGAACGGCCCGTAGTGGCCGAAGTCCGCGGGCCACCAGTCCTTCGAGGTGGTCAGCACCTCTTCGATGTCTTCCTTCAGGGCGTCGTAGTCGAGTTGCTGAAATGCGTCCGCGTAGTCGAAGTCCTGGTCCCAAGGGCTGATGTTCTGCGCATTCTGATCGAGGATCTCGAGATCCAGGCTGTTCGGCCACCAATGGCGGTTCGACACAGACGCACTCGCCCGCTGTTTCCCCGACCCGTGCATCACCGGACAACCGTTTGTTTTGTTTGTTTCGTTTACGTTTTCCGTAGCGAATTCCTGTGACATAGACAGAAGTGAGGTCGTTGCTGGAGGGAAGAATGCACCACCCCCAAAGATAGGGGCCCCGAATTGATTATCCAAATCAATCCTTTCTATATTTCAAATAGATTTTAGCTATTATCCAGTGGAGAATCCATGACCTTTGCTCAACTCACGTACCTCGTGGCGGTCGACAAGCACAGACATTTTGGAGAGGCCGCTACGGCGTGCCACGTCTCCCAGCCGACCCTCAGTATGCAGCTTCGCAAGCTGGAGGATGAACTGGACGTCCAGCTCATCGACCGAAGCCATCAGCCCGTGGTGCCGACCGCCGCCGGAGAACGCCTCATCGAACAGGCCCGCGACGTGCTCGCCGCCCGAGATCGCCTGCAGGCACTGGCTGCCGACGCGCAGAACCGCGTTATGGGGACCCTTCACCTCGGCCTGCTTCCCACCCTGTCGCCGTATCTCCTTCCGCTCGTCCTTCCCGCCTTGGAGGACGCCTATCCGGAAGTCTCTCTCGTCCTGCGGGAGTGGCCCACGGCGGACCTCCTCGACGCCCTGCACACCGACACACTCGACGCCGCCCTGATTGCCACCGACGAGCCCGACCCCGACCTCCACGAACAGGGGCTCTTCAGAGAACCCTTCGTGGGCTACGTGGCTCCGTCCCATCGCCTGGCCGACCGCGAGGCGCTGGTCCCGTCTGACCTTTCCGTCGAGGACCTGTGGCTGCTCAGCGAGGGCCACTGCTTGCGCGATCAGGTGCTCCACGTGTGCGGCCGGTCCACCTCGCCCCCCCGGGCCGGAGCCCAATTCGAGAGCGGTTCGCTGGAGACGCTCGTCCGCATGGTTCGCCACAGCGGCGGCATGACCCTCCTGCCGTCCCTCGCAACCCATCACATGCCTGAGGACGAGCGACGGGAGTTCGTCATTCCGTTCCATCCCCCACGCCCCACCCGAGAGATTCGACTCGTTGGGCGGCGTCCTCACAAACGGCGCCTCGTCGATGCCTTTGTGGACACCCTTCAAAGCGTGATCCCAGACACAATGGTCACTCACTGAGCCGGAGAGGGAAACAGCTGAAAGGATGCGGCGGCGCCTCCGATCCTCTGCCGCTTAGCGACAGTAACGGAGTCGGGGTCACTCCTCCACGGGAGCCGTCCTCTCTTCCGGGACCGACACGACCTCCGGATCGGCTCCAGCGGCCTCCGTGATCTGGTACGTGGCCGTCTCCTCCATGCGGGGCTGAATGATCATTTCCCCCAGCAATCCCGTGGTGAACATTTGCGCCCCAAAGAGAATGAGCAATAGGCCCAACAGGAGCAGAGGTCGATCTCCTAGCGGAAACCCAAAGACAATCTTTTCAATGGACAGCCAGAGGCAGACCATGAAGCCGGAGCCAAACGTCAGGGTGCCGAGCGCCCCAAAGAAGTGCATTGGGCGAACGGCAAATCGGGTCAGGAAGATGACAGTAATCAGATCGAGAAAGCCCTGTACGAAGCGTTCCACCCCGAATTTGGTCTCCCCATACTTGCGAGGATGGTGCTTCACCGGCTTCTCGGTGACCTGATCATAGCCGGCCCATTTGGCGAGAAGCGGGATATAGCGATGCAGCTCTCCATACACATTTACGCTCTTCACGACTTCCCGCCGATAGGCTTTGAGCCCGCAGTTGAAATCGTGCAGCGGAAGGCCTGAGATCAGACGTGTGACCCAGTTGAAAAACCGGCTGGGAATCGTCTTGCTGAGCGGATCCTGGCGGTTTTTCTTCCAGCCACTCACCAGGTCATATCCTTCTTCGAGTTTGCCAACGAGAGCCGGGATCTCGGCAGGATCATCCTGGAGGTCCGCGTCCATCGTCACGACGTACGTGCCCTGGGCCCGCTCGAAGCCGACGGCCAGGGCGGCAGACTTGCCGTAGTTGCGCTGAAACCGAAGGCCGACAAAGCGCGGATCTTCGTCGTGCAGCGCCTCAATCGTCTCCCACGTGTCGTCCCGCGAGCCGTCGTCGATGATCCACACCCGAAAGGAGAGATTGCCGTCCGCACAGGCCGCGCGGATGCGTTCGGCGAGTTCCGGCAGCGACGCAGCCTCCTCGTACGCCGGGATGACGACGGACACGTCCGGCCGCTCGGCGTCGGTCTGTGAATGTTGAAGGGTGGAGTCCGTCACGATCGATGTCATCCTTGTGGCTGCCGCCGAAAACCCATTCCGACGTGCTCGAAGTGTGCGTCGCCGGTGAGCACATCTCGAAGGTCAAACTCCTGCATTACGACCATTGATGAGAGGTCGGTGAAGGAGATATCGGGCTTGTCGTCATATTTCTTACGAAGCTGGAGGGCCATGTCGAATCGAGCAGGACTAATCCACTTCACCTCAAGAAATCCAGCCGATCGGGCCTCCTCAATTTTCTGGTACTTCTCCCTTGCCTGTTCGAAAGAGAGTCGGAGAAAGAGTTGGGTAATGGTTTCGTCCAGAACATAATCGGTCGTGAAGGCGCCCCTGCCCTCCTGTCGAAAAGAGCGATAGAATTGAGCAACCTCTTTATGCCGTGTCTCTCGTTTCCCAAAGAGCTTTAGCCAGCCCCAGGTGTCGATAAAAAGGGGGTTGTCCCGCTCCATAGCGTCTATGCCGGATCCTCTCCGTAGAGGATTTCGTCAATGCGATCCGAGCCAAGATCAGCGTTCACGCTTCCGATTACGTCCAGGATTGGATCGTCTTCTGGATTCCGCCTCCTATTCTTGGAACGAGAATCATCTTTCGCCCGCAACGACTCGACGTAGTCCAGCACCTCCCGCTGTCGATCCTCGGGCAACGCATCCAACGCCTCCAAAATTTGCGCCTTGGTGTCGCTCATAACTCCTGAATGAAACCGCCTCTTGGGTCGATAGCTACGAACTTTCCTCCGGCCTGAAGTGCTCGTCCTCGATTTGCATTGCGTATCCGATTCCGTATTGCGTATCGCGATGATGGTGGTACGACGAAATACGGAATACGCAACACGTATCACGCATCAATCGTCGCATACTTCGCATTCCGCTCGATAAACCGACGGCGCGGCTCGACGGAATCGCCCATGAGGGTGGAAAAGATGCGGTCGGCGGCGGCCGCGTCCTCGATGGTCACCTGCTGAATCTTGCGCGTCTCCGGGTTCATCGTCGTCGTCCAGAGCTGCTCCGGATTCATTTCGCCGAGCCCCTTGTACCGCTGCATGCTCGGGCTCTTGCCTTGCTCCCGCAGCTCCTGCATCCGGGACTGCATCTCGTCGTCGGTCCAGCAGTACAGCTCCTGGCTGCCGTTCTGAATGCGGTAGAGGGGCGGCAGGGCAATGTAGATGTAGCCCTTCTCGATGAGTGGACGGAGCTGGCGATAAATAAACGTGAGCAACAGGGTACGAATGTGGGCCCCGTCCACGTCGGCATCCGTCATCATGACGATCTTGTGGTACCGGAGGTCACTGAGGTCGAACTCCTCCTCCGTCGAGGTGAGCCCCGTCCCCAGGGCCGTCACCATGTTTTTGATCTCGTTGTTTTCCAGGATGCGATCGAGGCGGGCCTTCTCCACGTTCAGAATCTTGCCTCGCAGCGGAAGGATGGCCTGAAAGTGCCGGTCCCGCGCCTGCTTGGCGGAGCCCCCGGCCGAGTCGCCCTCCACGAGGTAAAGCTCACTTTCCTCCGGCTTCCGCGAGGTACAGTCGGCCAGCTTGCCGGGCAGCCCCCCGCCGGAAAAGGCATTCTTCCGCTGCACGAGCTCCCGGGCCTTGCGCGCCGCCGCGCGGGCCTCGGCGGCCAGGATCACCTTGTTGATGATCTGCTCCGCCTGGTTGGGGTGGTCCTCCAGCCAACGGCCCAGCTTCGTATTGATGAGTGACTCGACGATGCCCTGCACCTCCGAGTTGCCGAGTTTCGTCTTCGTCTGCCCCTCGAACTGCGGCTCGGCCACCTTGATGGAGAGCACGGCCGTCAGGCCCTCCCGAAAGTCGTCGCCCGACAGGTCGAACTTCAGCCCGTCGAGCATGCCGTTCTTCTTCGCATAGCCCTTGAGGGTTCGGGTCAGGGCGCGACGAAAGCCGGCCACGTGCGTCCCGCCCTCGTGCGTGTTGATGTTGTTGACAAAGGAGAGGACGTTTTCGTTGTACCCGTCGTTGTAGCGCATGGCCAACTCGACGGGCACCTCGCTGTCCTGATCGGCAATATAGAGCGTCTCGTCGAGAAGGGGCTCCCGCGTCTCGTCGAGGTAATTGACGAACTCGATGATGCCTCCCTCCGAGTAGTACTCCTCCCGAGCCAGCTCCTCCTCTTCTTCGCGATGGTCCTCAATGACAATACGAACCCCCGCGTTGAGGAAGGCCAGCTCGCGAAGGCGGTCCGACAGCGTATCGAATCGGAGCTCCGTCGTCTTGAAGATCGACTCGTCGGGCCAAAACCGAATCATCGTACCGGTTTCCTCGTCATCCCGCAGCGGGCGCACCTGTTGGACCGGGTCTTCGGGCACCCCGCAGCGATAGTTCTGCTCCCACACGTAGCCGTCGCGTCGAACGGTGACCTCAAAGCGAGAGGCAAGGGCGTTTACCACCGAGACGCCTACCCCGTGCAAGCCGCCCGACACCTGATAGCTGTCTTTGTCAAACTTCCCGCCCGCGTGGAGCACCGTCATCACCACTTCGAGGGCAGAGCGGTCTTCGACCGGATGAGTGTCGACGGGAATGCCGCGGCCGTTGTCTTTGACGGAGACAGACCCATCCTCATACAGTTCGACTTCGATGTGGTCACAGTGCCCGGCCATTGCCTCGTCGATCGAGTTGTCGAGGACCTCATACACCAGATGGTGTAGGCCCCGACGGCCGACGTCTCCAATGTACATCGAAGGGCGCTTGCGCACGGCCTCCAGGCCTTCGAGCACCTGGATGTTGGAAGCCGCGTAGGCACTAATGGCGCGATCAGGAAGGTCCGTCGGTTCGCTCATAAGAGGAGAAAAATCAAATCAGCCGGTGGATGTCGAGAGAGGGCCGAGAGCGGACGACAATCCGCACAAATCGAGACCCGTTCTCTTACGAGACGTCCCCTCGATGGTTCGGGGCTGAATCGGAAGCTGGCCCGTGGTGGCCCGTCGAGAACCTTCTTTCTCAACGCCTCAAATTCCCCTTGAGACGCCCGGCAGTCCAGGAGGCCCGGCGCATACGAAAACCAACGTCAGCGAGGTGCCTACTACCGCGTTCCGGACAGAAAGACGTGTACCCCCTCCGGCTCTCCCGATCCTCCGAGGTCTCCCCCCCGCTACACCTCGTGTCGAACCCACACGGCAAAGCTGACGGCTCGCTCGATGACATCTGAAAGGGCGGGCACCTCTGTGTCGTCCGGGTCGGCGTCAGAGAGCACCGACAGCTGATCCCGAACGAGGCGAGCTTCCTCGACCAGGGCCTCGGACACGTCGGGGTACAGGCTGAGCAGGCGCTGATGCATGTCCTGGACGAGTCGCTCGGCGCGACGCAGCTTCATGAGAAGGTCGAAGTGGCGAACGGCCCGCGGCAACGGCGCCTCCCCGTTCTGATCCAACGGCACCCGGCTGAGCATCAGTTGCATCAGGAGATCCATGAGGGTCGACCGCGCATTGTGGAGGCGAGCGGTCGCCCGATCTGAAGGTTCCTGCGCCGCAGGATCGTGCCCGACCCGACGCTGAACCACGGACTCTCGAACGTCGACAGCGGTCGACAGGGTTGCCAGCAGGGTCATCGATTCGAGCACAGCGGCAGAATCAGGCGGTACGTCAGAGGAGCGCTCACTCATGGAAGGGTGGCTCGAAATGAATAGAATGCGATGCAGGAGGACGCAAGCGACTCGGCCACGCACTCCAGGCGTCCGCTTCTTCCTAGACACAGGGTACGGGGACGACTCTTCTGCCATGATGACCGCGGACGGCCGACCGCCTAACGGGGCCGGGTTCCGTGGTGAGCGGTCGCGGAGAGCAAATGCGCCCAGGTCTCTTGGGGGGCGTACCCCTCAGCAACAATCGCACGCAGGTCGCACCTGCGCCCTACACCTCGAGGTAGCGCATGAACTCGTCGACGAGTTCTTCCAACTCGCCATCCTCCTCGCCGAAGGAGGCCACGACCTTGTACCCGTGGTGCTCGATGACGTGGCGGACGCGCGAGGTATCCTTCACGTTGAGCTTTAGTGTCACCCGAATCTTGTCAGTCGAGTTTTCGGGAGACTCCGACGCCACAGCGAGGACCTTGGCCTCGTTTTGCTCGATGACGTGAATCAGCTTGGCAAGGGCATAGTCGCGCGGATCGACCTCCAGTGCCACAATGGCCCCCGTCTGCTGGGTGGAGAGCATCTGCGCGAACTTGTCGAAGATGTCGTGCCGTCGGATCAGCCCATAGTACTTGCCCTCGGGATCAGCGACGGGTACGCTACTGAGCTCGTGCTCCAACATGGCCCGCGCCGCGTCAAAAATGTGGGCGTGGGGCGGCACACTGACCGGTCGGGCCGCAAGCAACTCTCCGACAGGGGAGTCCGGACCGTCGGCCTCCATCAGGCGCTCCTCGGAGACGACGCCCGCAAGGTCGCCCTCGTCGTCGACGACCGGCAGGTGGTGAACGTGGTGCTCCATGAGCAGGCCGAGTGCGTCCTCCACCGTATCGGAGGTCTGCAGAGCGGGCGTGGCGGGGTGAATGGCATTTCGGGCTTCCATAGCAGTCAAGGGCTTGAGCGAGACACGCGGCGAATCACAGCGACAGTCCTGCCTTCGTGCACTCTTCATCGGTGCAAGGGCCGTGCCGTGGGGCGTGAGGTGACAAAATCACAGGAGACGTTCTCCAGTCACGGGGGCAAGGTTCAGGGAGCTTCACGATTCGCGAACAGCCACTCCATCCTCCATGACCGGACGCAGTTTCGCGAAGGGTTCGAGCGTCTCGCGAAGACGCTCATCATTGCGCTGGGCGGCTCGGAAGTGCATCCGAGCCACCGCCTGCGGACCGTCCTCCTCGCCGTTCTCGGCGTACATATACTCCTCACTCACCACATCTGCAAGGCGATGGATGCGCGCAATGGCTTCGGGCTCCGTCACCGGGACGTACGCAAGGCGCTCGACGTAGTCACGCTCGATGACGGCGAGCAACTCTTCCTTGAACCCCTCCAGTCCAATGCCCCGGAGGGCAGAGATAAAGGTCGCATCCGGGTGCTCGCGACGGAGGCGTCGGAGAAGGGTCCGATCTTCCAGAGCGTCCACTTTATTGAACGCCACGAGTGTTGGTTTGTCCCCACATTCAATTTCCTCCAGCGTCTCGCTGACCACCTGCATGTGCTCCTCGAAATTCGGATGCGTGACGTCCACGACCTGAACGAGGACGTCACTTTCGCGCACCTCGTCGAGGGTGCTCTTAAAGCTTTCAATGAGCCGGTGCGGAAGCTTGCGAATAAAGCCGACCGTATCGGAGACCAGGACCTCCTTGTTGTCGTCGAGCTCAACCGTCCGCGTCGTGGCGTCGAGCGTGGCAAAGAGACGATCTTCGACGAAGAGGTCCTCGTCGGCCAGGGCATTCAAGAGGGTTGACTTCCCGGCATTCGTGTAGCCGACCAGAGAGACCGAGGTATAGGGGTCACGTCCCTTGCGCTGGGTCGTCCGTTGCCGGTCAATCTTGTCCAGCTTGTCGCGCAGCTTGGCCATGCGCTTGTCGATGAGACGACGGTCCGTCTCAATCTGCTTTTCCCCCGGTCCCTTCGTGCCGATGCCTCCCTTCTGTCGAGAGAGGTGAGTCCAGCGTCGGGTGAGGCGGGAGCGCAGGTAGTCGAGCTGTGCCAGCTCTACCTGTGTTTTTGCCGCGCGGGTCTGTGCACGGTTGGCAAAGATGTCCAAGATGAGCCCTGAACGGTCGAGAAGCTTACAGTCAATCTGCTTCTCGATGTTGCGCACCTGTACCGGTGCGAGATCGTCGTCGAAGATGACGAGATCCGAGTCGCGCTCGTTGGAGAGGCGCTTGAGCTCCTTGACCTTCCCCGAGCCAACAAAGGTCGCGGGATCCGGACTGTTGAGGGATTGCGTCACCCGGTCCGTGACGGTGGCCCCGGCGGTATGCGCCAGGTGCTCGAGTTCATCGAGGTGATCTCGCACCTCCCAGCGCGACTCCTGCGGGGTAATGACGCCGACGATAATTGCAGATTCTGCGTCTTCGGTCTTGTTTTCAGGGGTAAACAACAGGCAAAACTGTACTTGTGAAGGGAAATCACGAACGAGAGAGCCGAGGGGTCCGGCCCTCGATTCAACCAAACTGCATATGGTGTTACCCATCTCGGATCGCGATGTTGCAGATCCGAGGAGGGTAAAATCCTCGGTCCATCTCCCCTAGAGAAGGTCGATGTGATCGTCCAAACGGTCGATGACGTCTCGCTTGTACGACTGCTTTACGGAAAAAGCAAAGCGGGAATCGAGCTTGCGCTCAACGATCTCCTGGAGGGCATCGACCTTAGCGTCCGGCACAGGCAGGTCAAAGCGGTGGAGAGCCCCCGCCGGACCTCGATACACAAACACGAAATGCTGCTGCCCGCTTCGTGTACGCATAAAATAGTCGAACACCTGCCCCCAGGCGATGCTGCGACTGGGGCGACTGAGGTCGTAAATCAAGCCGTACTCAGTCACTACCACGGTCTGGAGGACCCAGGTGGCAATGAACCAAAAGAGCCCCCCGGCCGGATACCCGAGCAGCACCACGAGCGGCACGGAGCGCCCCGTTGCCCAGGCGTGGGCCACCCCGAAGGCCACAACCACGAGAAAGAGTGTGGGCCCCAGGGGAAGGGCCGTCAATGGTCCCGCCCGCCAGACGAGCAACGACCGTCGAATCCGCAGGCGGCGAAGGAGGACTCCCAGCATAGCGACCAACGTCCCCCCGACAAAGGCTGACAGGGCCAGCAGATGCAGCGTCGAGATGAGGTCGGCAACAGAAGGCATAAGAACACCGACGCAAACTCCTTCGGGCGGGGAAAGAGCAGGACTCCCCCTCATCTGGAACCTGCTCAGGAGGAGACGACTTCGGGCCTCCACTGGCTGGCCACGAGCATCTCGCTAGCTAAGAAAACCAACGCCAAGAGGAGAAAGACGTTCCAAATTTCGGTGCCTGCACGCTGGGTGCGCAGGGTCTCCGAGACGTCCTCGCTTCCTCCTGCTCCGACCGCCCGCACGGGAGCTCCCGTCGCTTGCTCCAGCGTCCGGCTCGCGTCCTCCGGAGAGGCCGTCTGAAGATTCGACTCGGCCGGATCGATGTTTACGGCGATGCGCCGGACGCGAGCGGTGTCGGCCTGAACTTCATAGATGCCGGGCTCCGTGAGGCTGCGCCCGGTCTGCAAGAGAGTCGCCCCGAAGAGCGTCCGCTGCTCGGGGCGCACCTCGAGGCCATTGGGCCCCACGAGTCGTAACATGGCGTCGGGCGACACTCCGGTGACGCGCAGCTCCCCCGACTGACCGGCGATGAGCTGATCGCCCCCCGTGGCAGAACGTGCCGAAAGATAGTACACGGACCGGTAAAGCATCGGTACAAAGAGCCCCCGGACGGGGAGGTCACTCCACTCAGGGGAGGGAGCCACCGCCGAGAGGAGCATGACTCCGCTCCCGTGGCGCACCTCGTGCAGAAAGGGAAAGCCATTCGACAGTTCAATCAGCGTTTGCCCCGCCCGCCCAGACGGCTGAAGGTTCATGGTATAGTAGATTTCAGGCTGCTCGACCGTGGCCTCCTCGTCCTGCTGATTTCGCGTAAACACACCTTCAAAAAGGGGATGCCCCAGATCGACGCGGTCGAAAGAGGCCACCGTCTGCTCGCCCGAGGGCGATCCGCTGAAGCCCTGAATGGACCCTGCATTGAGGCGGTCGAGGAGTGCGTTGTACTCTGACGGCTGGGCCTGGGCGCTGGGGAAAAGGAAAAGCCCGCCTCCTCGGTCGACGTAGCGCGTAAGGGCCTCCACTTCTCCACTCGACAGGGACGTGGGCCCGACGAGCAGAACCGTGTCGTACTGCCCGAGCTCGGCCGACGCCAGTTCGTTCTCGCTGAGGGTGGTCGTCTGGAACGCAATCCGGTCCTCGATCATCTCCGACGAGAGCGCCAGATCGACATACTCCGTGCGCTGCCCCGTTCCCTGAACGAGAAGCACGCGGCGCTCCTCCGGCACGTGCAGGGTAAAGTGATGTCGATTATCCACCGGAAAGTTGTCGTCTTCCGTTTCGACGGCGCCCGCCAGCCACCCGCGCGTCTGGGGCGTTACGGTAAACGATACGGTCGTTTCCAGCCCCGGCTCGAGGGTCGCCGTGGCCTGAGCCACACGCTCGTCCTCCAGGTAGACGCTGGCCACGTAGTCGTCGAGCGGGTCCGACCCGTGATTGACGAGCGTGGCCTCCAGCTCTACGGGTTGGCCCGCCTCGACAATGCGACTCGCCACCGTCACATCGGTGACGGCCACGTTGTCCTGCTCCCGCGTCTCTACGGGCAGAAGCTGGACGTTCGCCGCCTCCGGAGCCGTGGTCGCCAGCGAATCGCCCAGGGTGCTCTCCTGCAAGTCGCTCGCCACGTACACGACCGTTCGGGGCAAGGACGACTCGCGGGCGGCCGCTGCGGCGTCCACAATGGCCCGGGAGAGGGAGGAAGCGCCAGCCTGGGGCTCCAGTTCTTCGAGGTTCTCCCGAGCCACACTCACTTTCGAAAGCGGCGTCGGGCGTTCGGCGTCTCCACGAGCCGTGGGCCAAACGAGCACCTCGTCGCCATCCTCGACCGTTTCAAGGGCCTCCCGCCCCTGTCGCAGGGCCTGCTCAAAATAGGTCCCCCCTTCCCCGCTGGCTTCCATCGAGAGGGAATTGTCGACGACAAGGGCATGAGCCGTTGGGGCCGAGTCTCCAACCCCTGCAAGATTGCCGGTAAGCGTGGGTTGAGCGAAGGCCATCACGAGACAGGCGATGGCCAACATGCGAAGGGCCAACAACAGCCACTCCTTAATGCGCACCCGCTGCACCGCCGAACCCTGAAGCTCTCGTACGAAGTCCAGAGAGCTAAAATCGACCGTCTGGGGCTGACGGAGATTAAACAGATGCAGAAAAAGGGGGACAGCCACCGCCGCCAACGCCAGCAGGGCTGCGGGATTCAGAAACGTCAAGGCGGCAAAAGCAAGAACAGAGCAAGGTGATACGAGCCGTTTGGTGCTACCATCCGCCCTCACGCGGCGTTCCAGCCGCCACGATTCCGAAATTGAATCTCCTTTTTCCGATGTTGGGAGCGAGCAGATATAACCGATGGCTTCACGGGCCTCTCTCCTTCATGCATGCACCGTCGTCTCTTTTCATCCGAGGGGGTCGCCGCCTGCGGAAGGGCCTACAGGAGGCCTCCCACCGCCAAGTGTTGGCGGGCATTGTGGGCGTGGTGCTTGCATCGCGGGCGTTCCTGTACGCCCTCGGCGTCCGCTTCTACGACCACGAACTGGATCGGTACATGCCGTTTCTGGACGTCGAACTCTTGCGGTCCGAGTTGCTCCAGAGCGTGTGGTACCTGCATCTCAAGCCCCCGGCCATGAATGTGGGTGTGGGACTCGTCCTCCAGTGGGCGGGCGACGCCTCCACAGTCGTCTTTGCTGTCCTCTTCGTAGGCCTCGGCGTTCTCCTGGCCGTCAGCCTCGCAGACGTGCTCTGGCAGCTCGGAGTGCCGCGGTGGGGCATTCTCCTCCTCAGCCTCGGCTATGCAGTAAGTCCCCCCGTGCTGCTCTTCGAGAACTTCCTTCTCCACACGTATCCCGCTGCCGCCCTCGTCACCGCGGTCGCAGCGAGCTTCGGGCGGGCCCTTTCCTCGAGTCGTCCGGCCTGGTGGGGCATCTGCTTTACCCTCGGCATGCTGCTCTGCTACACGCGAAGCCTCTACCATCTCGTCTGGCTCCTCGGGATCCTCGCCCTCGCCCTCTTCCTGCAATGGGCACACCGGCGACGGATTCTCTACGCCGCCGCCCTTCCGACGACGGCCGTCCTCGCTCTCTACGCCAAAAACCTGCTTCTCTTCGGCTTCTTCGGGGCCAGCTCGTGGCTCGGCATCAGCCTCGCCAAGGGAACGGTGCATCACCTCCCTGCAGAAACCCGAACGGCCTGGATTCAGGAAGGCCCCCTAACGCCGATTGCACAAGTTGACCCCTTTGCCGGACCGGCCGCGTACCGTCCCTACGTCGACGAACCGCCCCCCACCGGCATCCCCGCCCTCGATCGTCTCCGCAAGGCATCCGGCGCTCCAAACTACAATCACCGGATCTATCCGCCCGCGGCTCGTGCTCAGCTTCGTAATGCCCTCGCCACCATCCAACGGAACCCCGTTCGCTATGCAGAAACCGTTCGCCGCGACCTCCTTCACTGGTTGAGCCCCGCCACGACCTGGCACCCCCGCGAGCCAGACGGCTCCCCCTTCCAGCTGAACCGGTCGGTGCTCGGCTCGTACGAGCGCGCCGTAAATGCCATCCTCCACGTTCCCGTCGAGGGCTACCGGGTGGGGATGGCTCTCTTGATTCCCCTTCTCCTGGGGCTCGGTGGAGCGTGGGGACTCCGCGACATTCGTCGGGGAAAGCACGTTCGGGGAGGACTCCGCCTCCTGCTGGTCGGAACGGGTCTCTACGTGGCCGCCGTGAGCTGTCTGGTCGAAACGGGCCCCGAGCTCTCGCGCTTCCGCTTCACCGTGGACGCCCTCCTGCTTGCTCTGGCGGCATCCCTTCTCTTCGAGTGGGTCCACTCCTTTTTCCCTCGGTCCTAAGTAGACCAGCACAAATACGCTAGCCGAAGTCATTCTGAGCGACCGACG
>CAYXAD010000077.1:0-13294 GCA_964462965.1 uncultured Salinivenus sp. | reverse complement strand
GAGGTGCCGACCGATGAGAGATCGTTCTCTGTGTCTTAGTGGGCAAACAATCTCCGATGACCTTCTAGTACTGAGTTAAATTCTTAGAACGTACGTTGCGACCTACGTGCTCTTTTTACCGAGACGGTAGACGGTGGACCCCATCCTTCGGGCCCGGCCGCAGACCGCCGATTTCGAGCGATAGAGGCAGCCCAAAACTACTTCTTCACTTCGTTCAGGGCGCTCGCTACCGCTCAGGGCGCGGTCCGCTGTCTGCAGTCGGCCGTCAGGTGAGCAGAACGATTACACCTCATAACTTGGGTTAGATATACATGGACGACGAACCTCTCTCTGTAGACGCTTCTCTGGAGCGTCCACATCACAACGGACCGGCGCTACAGGATTTGATTGACCATCCGGATCCGGAACGGGGGACGGTACATACTCCCCGCGAAATCGCCCAACAACCCGAGTTGTGGCGGCATACGGCTCGCCTCATGCAGGAGCACGCATCGCCGCTCCAATCCTTTCTAGACGCAGCGGGGCTGTACGACGAACATCCTCCTGAAGTGATCTTGACCGGGGCGGGGACGTCCCATTACGTGGGCCTCTCGGTGGTGGATCTGTTGGGGCGACAGTTCTCTGCCTCCTGTGTCGCCCGCCCGACGACCCGACTTACCCCGAATCCCGAGCGCCTCGGCACTTCCGATCGGCCCTTTTTGATGATCCATTATGCGCGCTCCGGAAATAGCCCTGAAAGTCGGGCGGTGTTAGAAGCGGCATTGAAAGGAGCCGGGGAGCAGGGGGTCCACCTCGTCATTACGTGCAACGAAGACGGCACGCTGGCCGAGATGGCTCGTGCTCATTCTGATCGGGTGTACCTTGTCGTACTCCACGAAGCGAGCAACGACCAGGGACTGGCCATGACCAGCTCGTTCAGTAGCATGGTCGTGGCCAGTCAGGCTCTCGCGCACTTGGACGAGATGGACGCGTTTCGGGAGCAGGTCGATCGTACGGCCGAGGCCGGGACGTACGTGTTGCGAACCTACCCCGATCGAATGTATGATCTGGTAGGAGAGAAGGTGACCCGGGCCTTTTTTCTCGGAAACAATGACCTTTACGGCGTCGCAACCGAGTCGGCGCTCAAGATCCAGGAGCTCACGGCCGGTCAGGTTCTCGCTTTTGGAGAGGACACACTTGCCTTTCGTCACGGGCCGATCTCGGCGGTCAACGGGAGCTCACTGGTGTGTGTTTATCTCTCTGAACAGGCGTATACGAGGCGGTATGAATTGGACGTGGTTCGACAGTACCAAGACGCTTTTCAGGAGATGGGCGTCCAGACCGTCGTCGTAAGTCCTCAGCGTCCAGAGCGACTGGGAGAGGCAATTACCGTCATGCCGTATGACCCGGAGCAGACGTGGAACGTCCCGGCTCTTCAACAGGCAACCGTGGCCGTGCTCTTCGGTCAACTTGCTGGTTTGTTTGCGGCGTATCGACGCAATGTCAACGTCGATGAGCCCTCCACGGAGAAAGCCCTTTATAACCGCACCGTTCGGGGCGTACAGCTCTACGATCCCTCCGAGGCCTTTTGAGCGACCCCCGTTGCACCGGGGCCAGGAGTCGTTTCTATCGAATGCACGAGTTGCTTGTAGATTCTCCTTCTTGCCATGCAGAATTCCGACGACCATGCGTCGCTGAAAGCACACCCCATTGTCAACGCTCTCGAGGAGAGTGCGCAGCCCGGAGCCGTAAAGGGATTAATTCGTCTCTTGATTGACCGCTTCGAGCGGCAAACGTGCTTGCTGGCCGTCTGCCCGAACTCGCGTGCAGTGACCAGGGCTGCGCTCTTGGCGGCTCGCGAGGCCAATGCCCCGCTTCTTTTTGCGTCGACCCTCAATCAGGTAGACCGGGACGGAGGCTATACGGGATGGACGCCCTACGAGCTCGTGACCTTCATTGAGAAGGAGGTGCATCGACTCGACCTTGATGTTCCGATTTTCCCCTGTCTCGATCACGGAGGGCCTTGGCTAAAGGACAAGCACGCCATGGAGGAATATTCCTTCGAGGAGACCATGGCGGAGGTCAAGCAGTCGTTGGAGGCGTGCATCGATGCGGGCTATGCCCTCCTCCACATCGATCCGACGGTGGACCCACGCATCCCGGAGGGAGAGCCCATTCCGATCGACTGGGTGGTGGAACGGACGCTGGAGCTCATCGAGCACGCCGAGACGTATCGTCGAGAGAAGGGCAGGGCTCCCCTTAGCTACGAGGTGGGCACCGAAGAGGTGCATGGGGGGTTGGCCAATATGGACACCTTCGAGCAGTTTCTTCGGGGGCTCGACGAGGGGCTCAGGGAGCGAGAGCTCGAGGACGCCTGGCCCTGTTTTGTCGTCGGCAAGGTGGGCACGGACCTGGATACCTCCTACTTCGAACCCGATATGGCTCGCCAACTCACTGAACGCACCAAGCCGTATGGGGCGCTCATTAAGGGGCATTACACGGATTACGTGGACAATCCGGAGGACTACCCGATTAGTGGAATGGGTGGGGCCAACGTCGGGCCCGAGTACACGGAAGAGGAGTACAAAGCGCTGATGGACTTGGTCGAGCTGGAGCGGAAACTTGGGGCCGACTCGGGGCTCCGCGAGGCCCTGCGTGACGCGGTCGTCGAAAGTGGTCGCTGGACGAAGTGGCTTCATCCGGACGAGGAGGGGAAGGACTTCGATCAGCTTGCCCCGGAGCGTCAACAGTGGCTCGTGCAGACCGGGAGTCGGTACATCTGGACCACCCCTTCGGTGCAGGCGGCCCGACAGCGCCTCTACGACAATCTCGAGGGGTACCGCGATGCAGAGGCGTTCGTCCTCTGGAGGGTGAAGACTTCAATTCTGAAATACTACCACGCCTTCAACTTGATCGACTTCAACGACAAGCTCGATCGCGTGCTCGTTTCCGAAGTGCAGACCCACTAGTCCCATGGAGCTCGCTCTGATCGACTGGGTTATCATGGCCGCTTACTTTGCGGTCTCCCTCCTCATTGGGGCCGCGGTCTACCGATGGTCCGGTGAAGACTTTGGCTCGTACTTTCTGGGTAAGCAACAAATGCCCTGGTGGCTACTCGGCATCTCGATGGTCGCCACCACCTTTTCCACGGATACGCCCAATCTCGTCGCCGACCTCGTGCGCACCGAAGGGGCCGTGGGCAACTGGAGCTGGTGGGCGTTTCTGTTGACGGGAATGCTCACTGTTTTTCTCTACGCCAAGCTGTGGCGCCGGTCGGGAGTCTTTACCGACGTCGAGTTCTATGAGCTTCGGTATTCCGGGCGGCTGGCTGCCGTCCTGCGCGGGTTTCGGGCGGCGTATCTGGGGATCGTCTTTAACGTCATCGTCATGGCGACGGTCACCCTGGCGGCGATCAAGATTGGCGGGGTCATGCTGGGGCTGTCCCCGGTCGAGGTCGTCGTCATCGCCGCCTCTGTGACGATGGTGTACAGCGCACTGGGGGGGCTCACCGGGGTACTCCTCACCGACCTCATTCAGTTTACGATGGCCATGGTCGGGTCGGTGGGGGCGGCTTGGTACGTGCTCACCTTGCCGGAGGTCGGAGGCTTGGACGGTTTGTTGAACCACGAGCAGGTCCAGGCGGCCCTCACCTTCTGGCCGTCCTTCGAAACCATGTCGTGGGGAGAGTTGATGCCCATTTTCATCGTGCCGATTGCGGTTCAGTGGTGGGCCTCCTACTATCCGGGGGCCGAGCCCGGAGGGGGCGGGTACATCGTCCAGCGCATGCTCTCGGCAAAGGATGAGAAGAATGCCGTGAGTGCCACGCTCCTGTTTACAGTCACCCATTATGCCCTTCGTCCCTGGCCGTGGATCCTGGTGGCTCTCGCATCGCTCATCGTGTTTCCCGATCTGGAGGCCGTCCAGACTCGGTTTTCCCACATGCCCGAGCACGTGGTCCAAAACGACATGGCCTATCCCGCGATGCTCACCTTTCTGCCCCCGGGGCTCCTTGGGATTGTAGTCACGTCGCTCGCGGCGGCCTACATGTCCACCATGTCCTCGCAGGTGAACTGGGGCGCGTCGGTCGTGGTCAACGACATTTACAACCGCTTTATTCGGCCGGAGGCTTCCGAAAAACAGCAGGTGTGGGTGGGGCGGATTGCCACCGTCGTGTTGATGACCACGGCCTGTCTGCTTGCTCTTCTTCTGAGAAATGCGCTCCAGGCCTTCAATATCCTCTTGCAGATCGGTGCGGGCACCGGTCTACTGTTCCTCCTTCGCTGGTTCTGGTGGCGGATTAATGCCGCCACGGAGTTAACGGCGATGATCGTCTCCTTCGGAATTGCCGTTTATTTTCAGATGGCGGGCCGGTTCGGGTGGATCGGAGGGGAGTTTGCGTCTTGGGAGCGCCTGCTCTTCATCGTCGCGGTGACGACTGTATCGTGGCTGCTGGTCACCTACAGCACGCGTCCCACCGCTACGGAGACGCTGGTTGAGTTTTACACCACCGTACGACCCGGAGGCCCAGGCTGGGCGCCGGTCGTGGACCACCTCCGGGAACGGGGGATCGACATGGATCTGAAGGCCCCCTCCGATTTGCCCTACGCCCTTGCCTGTGCACTGATGGGGGCCATTGGCATCTACGGGGTTCTTTTTGCCATCGGCTTTTTCCTCTACGGACGCCTGGGGCTTGGGATTGCCTGTAGCATCATTGCCGCTGTCATGCTTGGGGGGATTGTCAGGCTCTGGCCGTTTCTCAAGTGGGGTGATCCCGAGAATGCCGGAGTGGAGGCCTAGCGTTCCTGCTTTCTGAGTGGAAAACAATGGTATCGCGTGATGGACGTTCACACCCTTTCCAAGATTGACGCCCATACACACGTTTTCTACGATCGGGCCTTTTTGGCCGACCTCCTCGACCGGTGGCGCCTGAAGCTGCTCGTCATCAATATCACCGGGGAGGACCTCTTCGACGAGCCGATGGAAGAACGGTGGGCGGCCATGACGGCGTTGAAGGAGCAGTATCCCGACCGCGTGCGGCTCTGCACTACGTTTGACCCCGCCGGCGTCACGGAAGAGGGATTCACCGATCGGGTCATCGACGCCCTGGCCGAGGATGTACGCCGGGGCGCATCGGTCGTGAAAGTCTGGAAAGACCTCGGACTCGAAGTTCGGGACCGCGACGGTCAATATGTTCAGGTTGACGATCCCCGATTTCAGCCGATCTGGGACTTTTTAGCGGAGACGGACGTGCCCGTGATTGCTCACATCGGAGAACCTCGGGCTGCCTGGCAGCCGCTCGATCCAGAGAGTCCTCACTATCGCTTTTACAGCGAACATCCGAAATATCACCTGCACGATCGGGAAGACGTCCCCGCTTGGACGGCCATTATGGAGGCTCGGGACCGGTGGCTCGAGCAGAATCCGGAGCTGACGGTCGTCGGGGCGCACTTCGGAAGTATGGCCTACGACGTCGAAGAGGTGGCACAGCGGCTCGATCGGTACGACAACTTCTATGTCGATACCGCCGAGCGATTTGGAGACCTCGTCACCCAGTCCTCAGAAGCCGTTCGCGACTTTTTCCTGGCGTACTCCGATCGCATTCTGTACGGCACGGACGTAATCGTCGAGCACGACGCTGAACACATCTCGGCCGAACACGAAGCGGACGAACGGGCGAACTATGAGGAGTTACTGTCGAGTCATTGGCACTACCTGAGCGGGGACGGCGCGATCACGATTCAAGACAAGCTCGTCGAGCCTGTGACGGTGGAGGCCCTGAATCTCCCGTCGGACGTGCTACGAGCCGTATATCACGACAATGCGGCGTCCCTGTACGGGTTTTCGTAACGGCTGCACGACAGCCCTTCGGCGGTCCCCGAACACCTCCTCTTCGCACTGACGTTCTCACATCCCGTTTTTTAAACCATGCAATCCAACATGAACCGTCGATCCTTTTTGCAGACTACGGCGGCAGCCGGCGTTGGGGTGTCCCTTTCTCCCTTCTCCTCTTTTCAGCGGCGGACACGGCAATCCGTACGGCTTGGGCTCATCGGAGTGGGGGCTCGAGGGACGTCTCACCTTCGGGGGTTCCTCCGGCGTGACGACGTCGAGATCCCTGCCGTCTGCGATGTAAACCCGGACAATCTGAGTCGGGCCCTCGACTTGGTTCAACAGTCCGGTCGGGCTCGCCCCGAAGGGTACGGGGAGGGAGAAGAGGCCTACCTCGACCTCGTGGCGCGGGAGGATCTCGATGGCGTCGTCATCAGTACACCCTGGCTTTGGCACGTCCCCATGGCCGTCGCAGCCATGGAAGCCGGCAAGTACGTTGGGGTGGAGGTGCCGGCCGCGACGACCGTGGACGGCTGTTGGGAGTTGGTACGCACCTCCGAAGAGACTGGGATGCCCTGTATGCTTCTCGAGAACGTGTGCTACCGTCGGGACGTGATGGCGGTTCTGAAGATGGTTCGGGAGGGGCTCTTCGGGGAGCTTCTTCACTGTCGCTGCGGATACCAGCATGACCTGACCCCGTATCTCTTTAATGAGGAGACGACCTTTGGGCCCGGAACGGGAAGCGTCTCGAGCTGGCGCACGGAGCACTACATCAAGCGCAACGGAGACCTCTATCCGACGCACGGCATTGGCCCGGTGGCCCACTGGCTCGACATTAACCGGGGAAATCGGTTTATGCAGCTGACCTCTACGTCCACGAAGGCACGCGGCCTACATCATCACATCGTCGAGGAAGGAGGCCCGGATCATCCAGATGCGGACGTGCAGTTCAAACAGGGCGACATCGTTACCACCACCCTCACGACCGCAAACGGAGAGTCGATCGTGATGACCCACGACACGAGCCTCCCGCGGCCGTATTCGATGGGCTTTCGGTTACAGGGCACCGGGGGGATCTGGAACGTGGACACTCAGGGGGTGCACGTGGCCGGACAAAGCCCGGACCATCAGTGGGAAGACTGGGAAACGTATCAGGAGGAATACGACGCCGAACTCTGGAGCCGCCACGAAGAGGAGGCAGAAGGGGCCGGACACGGAGGCATGGACTTCTTTGTCCGAAATGCCTTCGTGGAGTCGATCAAGCAGGGGGAAGCCCCTCCCATTGACGTCTATGACGCAGCGACGTGGAGCGTCCTCAGTCCGCTATCGGAACGGTCCATCGAACAAGGAGGGCATCCCGTGGAGGTGCCCGACTTTACCGACGGGCAGTGGATGACTCGCACCCCGGCTTTCCATCCGGATGGAGCCCATTGAGCGGGTTCGCTTGGTCGGACTCCCGGTTCTCACTCGTACGGAGGTACACTGTGTTCGGGGCGGTCGTGCCGAAACGGTGTCGTCAGGGGAAGGGAAGACCCTTTCTTGCCGGAACGAAACAGACGTGTCACATCTGATACTTCTGTGCGAGTGTAGCAAACGCCTCCACCTGCTGTCGCTCCCATTCGTCCCCCCGCCCGAGCTCGTCGGCCAACCACCCCGCCACGTCGGGCGCCACGTCGACGCTGGCCTCGGCGTCGAGAAGGAGGCAGCGGGTGCGGCGGGCCAGAACGTCCTCGACGGTCCGGGCCATTTCGTGGCGAGCGGCCCACACCACCTGGGCGGGGCGGAGGGGGAGGCGATCGTCGAAGGGCTTTCCGAGGGCCGGACGCTCCCGCATCAGGCGGCGGAGGGGAATTGCGTCGGCACCGTACGAGGCCAGGGCGCCAAACTGCTCGGGGTGCCGGTGCCAGCCGTGGAGGGGAAGAGTACGCGTCACAGACGCTCGCTCGTCGAGGCCGGCGGTTTGGGCCGCGCGGTCGATCGTCTCTTCGGCCATCTTCCGATAGGTGGTCCACTTGCCGCCGGAGATCGTGACGAGGCCGCTGTCGGAAACGTAGAGCTGATGCTCGCGGGGAATGTCGGCGGTGTTCTCTTCGTGGTCGGGGGGCGCCACGAGCGGGCGAATGCCGGTAAAGACACTGAGCACGTCCTCCGGGCCTGGATTCCCAATCAGGTATCGCTGGGCGTGCTCCAGGAGGAAGGAGAGCTCCTGGGGTTGAGGCGTCGGCTCGTGGGTAACCTCGTCGACGGGCGTGTCGGTCGTGCCGATCACGACCCGCCCGTGCCAGGGGATGGCAAAGAGGACGCGCCCGTCGTCCGTCCGCGGGATCATCAGCGCATGCCCCCCCGGAAGAAACGAGTCGTCGAGGACGAGGTGCACCCCCTGGCTCGGGCGGAGGGTTGGACGGGCGGTCGGATCGTCCATCTCTCGGATGGTGTCGGTAAAGATGCCCGTCGCGTTAATGACCGTCCGGGCGGGAATCCGGTGTTCGGCTCCGGTTTCCTGGTCGTGAGCCACCACGCCGTCGATACTCCCGTTTGTTTTCGTCAGGCCGGTCACCTCCATGTAGTTGAGGAGGACCGCTCCCTGTTCGACGGCCGTCTGGGCCATGTTGACGGCGAGGCGGGCGTCGTCGAACTGCCCGTCGTGATAGAGCACGCCCCCACGTAGGTCGTCGGGCTCCACCGTCGGAAGACGGTCGAGTGTCTCGTTGTGATCTAAGAACCGCGAGCGCCCAAAGCTTTGCCGCCCGGCCAGCAGGTCATAGAGCTTGAGTCCGACTCCGTAGTATGACCGCTCCCACCACTTGTAGGTGGGAACGACGAACGGGAGATTCTGGACGAGGTGGGGGGCATTTTGCTGCAGGCGCCCCCGCTCCTGCAAGGCTCCCAGCAACAGCGGTAGGTCGCCCTGTTCCAGGTAGCGGACGCCCCCGTGAACGAGCTTGGTCGACCGGCTCGAGGTCGCCTTGGCGAAGTCGTGCATCTCGAGGAGGAGCGGGTCGTATCCCCGCGAGGCCGCCTCGATGGCCGTCCCGAGGCCGGTGGCCCCTCCACCGATAATTACAAAATCCCAGGGCGCCTGGCGGGAGGTGAGGTCGGTGAGGGCCGTCTCGCGATCCATAAACGGGTAGTGGGTGTGAGAAATGACGGAGCGGAGTTCACGGTGGGGGCTAAGTGGTACATTGCCTAAATGTCACCGCTGGAAGCTGATGAAGCCGGAGGAGAGCCAATGCACACCTGGAGTCACGAGTTGGCGAGTCACCAGCCACGAGCCATGAGTGGACGAGTAACGAGTTATGAGTGGACGAGTTATGAGGACTCCCAACCGAGCCTTGAAGCGACCTGCATCACTCGGGAGATGGGATTATTTAGGCCTCGGTCTCCGACTCGGACGATCAAGTATTCGATGCGTCCTCAGGGGACTCCCACGCCTTCGCCCGCTCGACGGCCTTTGCCCAGTCTGCGCGAAGCTCCTCGACCCGATCTGTGTCCATTGAGGGAGTAAATGTTCGATCACGCGCCCACTGCTCCCGGAGTTCGGTCTGGTCGCTCCAGTACTCCACGGCCAACCCAGCGAGGTAGGCCGCGCCCAGGGCCGTCGTTTCGAGCGTCTGGGGACGAACTGTCGGAATGCCCAGGAGGTCGGCCTGAAACTGAAGCAGGAGGTCATTGGCGGCGGCGCCCCCGTCGGCTCGCAGCTCCGTCGTTTCGATGCCCGAGTCGGCCTCCATGGCGTCGATAACGTCGGCCACCTGGTAGGCCATGCTTTCGATGGCGGCGCGGGCCACGTGGTTTTTGGTGACGCCGCGCGTGATGCCGGCGAGAATCCCTCGAGCGTATTGGTCCCAGTGCGGCGCTCCGAGGCCGACGAAGGCCGGGACGAGGTACACCCCGCCGTTGTCCTCGACCTGTCGGGCGAGCTTCTCCACCTCGGGTGCCTTGCGGATGATCTGCAGCTCGTCTCGGAGCCACTGGACCACCGCTCCGGCAATGAAAATGGAGCCTTCGAGGGCATAATGCGTCGTGCCGTCGATCTGGTAGGCGACCGTCGTGAGCAGGTCGTTCTCCGAGCGGACGGCCTCCGTGCCTGTATTTTGTAGCATGAAGGCCCCCGTCCCATACGTGTTTTTGCCGAGGCCGGGGCTGGTGCACATCTGCCCGAAGAGGGCCGCCTGCTGATCCCCCGCGATGCCGGCAATCGGGATTGGATGTCCAAAGACATCCCGGTCGGTTTCTCCATAGACAATGCTGCTGTCTTCGACCGAAGGCAACAGAGCTCGGGGAATCTCGAGGAGGTCGAGCAGCTCGTCGTCCCAGTCCCCCTCGTGGATGTTGTAGAGGAGGGTGCGGGAGGCATTGGTGGCATCCGTGACGTGTCGACGGCCGTTGGTCATCTGCCAGACGAGCCAGCTGTCGACCGTTCCGAAGGCCAGTTCGCCGTTTTCGGCTCGCTGACGCGCCCCGTCGACGTGATCGAGCAGCCACTTCAGCTTGGTGCCCGAAAAGTACGCATCGATGATAAGACCGGTCTTCTGCTGGAAGCGGTCGGCGTGCCCTGCGTCACGGAGCCGGTCGCAGAGGCCGGAGGTCCGGCGGTCCTGCCAGACGATTGCATTATAAATGGGAGTTCCCGTCTCGCGGTCCCACACGAGCGTCGTTTCGCGCTGATTGGTGATGCCGATGGCGGCGACGTCCTGCGCCTGGACACCGGCTCGACTCAGGGCTTCCGAGGCGGTGCCTCGCTGGGTGGACCAGAGCTCGTACGGGTCATGCTCGACCCAGCCGGACTGTGGGTAGTGTTGCTCGAATTCTTTTTGAGCGACGGCTTGAATCCGGCCTTGACGGTCAAAGAGGAGGGCACGTGAACTCGTGGTGCCCTGATCGAGGGCGAGGACGTAATCCATTGGAGATCAACCCTTGATGGGAGAGGGGAGCGAGGAGAAGTCTATCATCCGCGAGGTGAAAAAAGGCCTTCCGGAGTTTGATGATAGATGGTAACCGGGCCGGTTACGTTCGCGAAGACCCAAACCTCACTGCTCCTCGTTTGGTTCGGGGAGACGTCGTGCTCCAGATCGAACGACCTTTTCGACGCCCCGTAGGGAGGAGGGACGGCGCTTACAGCAACTGACCCCCGTATGAAATGCCTGAAGACCCAGAACTGACGGCTGTTGCTCCCTCGGACGTTTCCGTGGACGAGATGCATCGTCCCGAGTCCCTGGATCTGTCGTTTGAAGGCTGGTCTCCCGAGGTCTTCGAGATGCTGGATCGCCTTCGGGCCGAGCCACACATCGATCAGTACAACGAGGAAAAACCGGACATCACCGACCTTCTGAAAGATCCCTTCCGACGATATCGGGACGACCTGGTCGTCAACTGGGTGCTGCCAAACCGGTTGGAGTTCGAGACGGAGCGTCACGTGTTCAGCCGACTTCTCAAGAACGACTTTGGGGCCGGGGGCTGTCACGACCACCTCTGGATGTCGTTTTATCGGCCCGAGACGCGGCGCCTCGAGGACGTGCAGATCACCCATCGCGTTTCGCCGGACGGGTTTGCCGTGGGCGTCTACGTAGGCGCCTATGCCACCGACCTGCTCGACCGAGCCAAAGCGCGGATCGGGGACGCCCCCGAGACCTACCTCGACCTCGTCAATCCGCTTCTGGAGCGGGAAGGGTGGCGCTTCTACACGCATCGCGGATCGGGGAAAAACGAGACACAGGCCGTCTTCGAGGACCCGATGGCGGCGATTCCGGAGAGTGTGGACGGCGCGGATGGGATGTACGTCCGGCACTACATCTCCCGTGAGGAGACCCTTTCTCTCGGTCCGGCGCTCGTCGAGCGGGCCCTCGATCTCGTCTTCGACGTCTGGCCCATTTACCGTTTCTATCTGGCCGACCGCTGATGGTGCACCTGGAAGGGAGGGAACTGGCCTCCAACTCCCAAACCCCCACACTCCCGTCCCCCATGGGCTCCACAGTGGGAAAAAGCCAGAAGAGCCGCTTACCTCGTAAAGAGTGTAATCGGTCACTGCCAGATGGGGTGGACGAAACCGGTGTCTGTTTTCTATCTTCCTCGACCGTGTCACTGATTTGTCTCAAACGCGGATGCATCCATGGCTTCTGTTCTAGAACCCTCCACGGAAGGGGCCATCCGGACCCTGCAACTCAACCGGCCCAACAAGCGCAATGCCCTGAACGCCGAACTCGTCACGGTCCTCAAGGAGGCCTTGCGGGAGGCCGAAGGGGATGAGGTCCGCGTCGTGGTGATCGAAGGAGCGGGCTCGGCATTCTCCGCGGGGGCGGATCTCGCGGCCCTCAAGGAATTGCGGTCTGCGTCTCCGCAGGAAAACCAGAAGGACTCGCGGCACCTGGCCGAGCTGTTCCGCCTCATCTATCACCACCCCAAGCCCATTATTGCAAAGGTGAATGGGCACGCCATTGGGGGCGGGTGTGGACTGGCGTCTGTCTGCGACTTTTCGCTGGTGGCGGAGGAGGCAAAGCTCGGATTCAGTGAAGTCCGCATTGGGTTCGTACCGGCCATTGTGATGGTCTTTCTGCGGCGGAAACTTGGAGAGACGGAGGCCCGCGACCTCTTGTTGCGCGGGCGACTGGTTTCGGGCGGGCAGGCCTCGGAGATGGGGCTGGTGACGCGAGCGGTGCCGGCGGGGCGCCTCAATCAGGAAGTGAACGAGCTCGCCCACGAGCTGGCCCAGGAGACCAGTGCGTCCGCCGTGGCCCTCACCAAACAGATGATGGCCCGGCTTCCGGGCATGGGCTTCGACGAAGCCCTCGATTACGCCGTTCAGATGAATGCCTTTGCCCGCGGGACCGACGACTGCCAGGCCGGCATCGAAGCCTTTCTGAACGATGAAGCGCCGCCGTGGAAGCAAAACGACCACGACGAGAAGAATGCGGGTCACGAGTCATGAGTTGATGAGTCACGAGTTATGAGTGGCGGGTTATGAGTGGCGAGAGGTGGGGCGCTTTCCGGAAGACGGGCCCCCCATACCCCCAAACTTCCGGCCCTCCGTGCGCCCATACCCAGCGTCGCACGACCGATTGGGAGGCGCTGCTACCTCGTCGACCCTCGTCACGGCACATTAGCAAGACGGGTTGGATCTACACCCGCCCGTAGCGAATACACAATCTTTACGCGCAGCGGTGTCAACTTTGGTGGGGGACTGTTACGTTACACTCCTCACCACCCGCAGCATCGATCCGAGTACCGCAGATCTAAGACTCAAGCAACTACATTATGGGAAAGAACGTCGCAGAAAAGCTTATTGAAAGCCACATGGTCGATGGCACCCTGGAGGTCGGGGAGGAAATCCAGCTCGAAATGGACCAGACCCTGACTCAGGATGCCACGGGCACGATGGTCATGCTCGAATTTGAGGCCATGGGCATCCCCCAGGTTCAGACCGAACTTTCGGCCCAGTACGTCGATCACAACCTCATTCAGTCCGACTTCAAGAACCCGGACGATCACC
>CAYXAD010000076.1:0-13626 GCA_964462965.1 uncultured Salinivenus sp. | reverse complement strand
AGCTTTCGATTTCGAGCATTACGTCGGGCACAGCACGGGTTGGAGGAGGCAATACGCTGAAGGTTTCAATTTTCGACAACGACGAGGATCGGGAGCTTCAGTTTGCGGACAGCGACTATACTGACGGGAGCGACGACGATCCCAATTACACTCCAGATCCCAATGAGGCCGACGGAGGAGGTCACCGGACGGAGACGTTTACGATTCAGCTAAATAGCGAGACGGGGGGGACCTCAAACGAGACCGATCCTTGCACGAGGGTTACGTTCGTCGTAGGGGACAACAGTGACGCTCAGCCCGGCACGGATCTGTCCGATCCGCTGGTTGATTTTCGGATCAAGGACGAGGTGGAGCCCACCGGATCGTGCCCGGAGTACCAGGAGCGGCTGTCGGCGACAGAGGGCCACGTGTATTTTGCGGGAGACACGAATGAGGCCACGCTGAAGCTGGAAATTAACGAGGACGAAGTGAAAGATGACGATGCAGAGTCGATCATCCTTGAACTGACGGAGCCAGTAAGTGCAGCGCTGGCTGACAGCGACACCCAAACGACGTTCGAGATTGAAGACGACGATGCATTTCCAGATGTCAGCTTCGCGTCTGAACATTTTCGGGGTGACGAGGCGGAAGGGGGAGGCGTGACGGTTGAACTTTCGGACGTAGCAGGGACCGGGGTGGACGTGGTCTTCAATGACAACACGTCGTCCCAGAATAACAGCGAAAACGATGGCGTCGCGGACGGAAGTGCGGACTATGACGACTCGGCCACGAAGAATGCGACCCTAACCGTACCGGAAGGAGAAAAAACAGCCGATCTCACCTTCGATGTCGTAGACGACTCGGAATCGGAGAAAAACGAGAAGGTCTTTCTTGAGATTGACGAAGGAAATACGGAGCCAGCGGTTGCTGGATCGGACTCAGCGACCTACGCGATCATCGACAA
Organism: uncultured Salinivenus sp.; assembly: GCA_964462965.1. GTDB lineage: Bacteria > Bacteroidota > Rhodothermia > Rhodothermales > Salinibacteraceae > Salinibacter. The sequence goes on along the minus strand of CAYXAD010000076.1, from coordinate 12,683 downwards.
CGACGGGGTGGGGGCGATGGGACCGGGAGGCGTGGGCAACAGCGAGTCGCTTCGGGTGTGGCTCCGGTCGGATGAAGGAGTGACGACGAGCGGGGGAGGCATTTCGGAGTGGGGCGACCAGTCCGGCAACGGAAATCACGTTACCCAATCGGACGGCGCGAGTCAGCCCTCTCTGACTCAGAATGCTGCGAACGGTCTTCCACTGGTTACCTTTGACGGGTCGGATGATTATTTTGACACTGCAAATTTGACTGGATTGCCGGAGAGTGATCACACTCTCTTCTCCGTAAGTGAGGCGTCTGCAGCGGGAACGCTGCTGGGCATTGATGACGAGAGCTTTGCTTCTGTTCGGCGTTTTGGATACACGGATGGAAGTACTGCAGAGACATTCCAAGAAGGCGCGAACCTGACCGACGAAAGCGCCGGGGCGCTAAATGTGGTAGAGTCCGGTTTCGAAGAGGGGACCCTCGATCTCGTCGTTGATGGCGGAGCAGTGTCTAATCCTGTATCCACCGGTACAAGTGCAAGCGGCACATATGCTTTTTTGGGAAGCGAGGTCGGTGAGACTGGGAATGGGCAGAATGTGGAGCCGGGGCCGGAGAATGGATTTGGCGGAGATCTCGGGGAATTTATTGCGTACGAGGCGGCCCTGAGTACGGCGCAGCGACGGATCGTTGCCAATTACCTGGCGGCGAAGTACGGCATCACGACCCTCAGCAATGATTACTACGCGGGGGATACAAATGCCAGTGGAGAGTACGACTTCCACGTGATTGGGATTGGACAGGAGAACGGGAACGTGCACGTCAGAGCCCAGGGCGGCGGGTTGACCCTGAATGCCTCTTCGATCGGGGATGGAGACTACGTGATGGTGGGTCACGCTGCCGAAGAGTTGTCGACGAATACACTCAATTATACAGGCACGGGTGGTGTTAGTGGCCTGCAGGCCCGCCCCGACAGCGTCCAGTTCCTCTCCATTACCGGATCGCCCTCCTTCGACCTTACCTACGACCTCAGCGAGATCGGATTGAAGGGGAAAGCCGGAGAGGCCTCGGGATACGTGCTTCTCCATGCCAGTGCTGGAAGCTGCACACCCAGCAACAATGACTGCTCCTGGAGCGAGGCGGGAGAATCAGCTTCCGTCTCTGGAGACGAGGTAACCTTTTCGGGGATCACCCTCTCCGGAGGAGACCACTACCTCGCCATTGGTACGACGGACGAAATCAACAGCCCACTTCTTCACCCCTGGGCGCGCACGATTGCGGGAAACCCGGGGACGGACCAGGCAGACGCTGGATGGCGCTTCGTTGGAGTGCCCGTACAGGGGGCGACGATCGACGACCTACAGCCCCCCGTGTCTCCGCGCCGTGATGGATTCGTCACCCACTCCGTGGCGATGGATTATCATTGGAATATGCATGAGGGGGATTCCCAAGGATGGTCCCAGCTGGAAAGTGGGGACGAGGTATCAAATGGGCGGGGATTCATCCTATACCTATACGATGATCGGTATTATCCAATCGACTCCGAACTGCCTCTCGATGTAGCACGAGGCGAGGGCCCCCCGGGAGCGACAGACGTCACGGTGAGTGGATTGAACCAGGACACCACCTGGCATCTCCTCGCCAATCCATATGCAGCATCGTTCGACTTGAGTGGCAACCTAGCCGATTCAACCAGCAGCAGTCTTTCTGAATCTGGCTTTTCAGCGACCATTCAACTTTGGGATCCGGAGAAGGGATCGTATGTGATGAAGACTCAGGGCACCTCCGGAGATAACATTGCTCCGTGGCAAGGCTTTTTTGTCCAGCGCTCTTCACCCGGGAGTGGGGAGACAGAACTCACCTTCAGCGCCAACGGTCGAGACAACGGTTCCGCCGGGTTTATCGGCTCGAAGAGCAGTAAAGCCTCCAGTCCTTATCGCCGGATAGGGTTCCGGCTTCTCGTCCAGAATGACGAAGGCGAGGTCGCCCGTGATGAAGCCGTGGGAGTTCACTTCCAAGAAGGAGCAGATTCGACGTGGGATGGATACGATGCGTCCAAACTAGTGCCTTTATCCAACAACTACGTCGCAATGGCCGCTGTGGGGGTCGGACGTGACAGCACCCTGGTGCCGAAGGCCCTTGAGAGTCGCTCCTACGTGCCTCAGGACTCGTTCACGGTTCCTCTCCAAATTGACACTGAAGGGGTGCAGGGCGAGATGACGATCGAGGCCCGCGAGTGGACGAATATTCCCGAGAACTGGGACGTGGTGTTGGTGGACACACAGGTGAATGAGGAGATTCCTTTTGACTCGGAGGCGAGCTATACGTTCGACTATGACACTTCCCCGAAGGGGGCCAAGTCGAGAAGCAATGGAGGGGAGAGCGATTCGCCTCGGGTGCCTCAGATCCGCACGATGGACATTTCCGACGGCCGATCGACCTCAATCGAGAAGAAAGGAGAGAAAACTAAAAATACGACGGCCGTCAGTTCTCGGTTTCGGCTTCGGGTGGCTCCAGAAAATGAGGCGCCTTCCCACAACGTTGCTCGAATGGAGGCCAAAGTGACTGCAGAGGAAGTCGTATTAGAGTGGGAGACGACTGAGAAGCGCGGCAGCAAGGGATTTTACGTGGAGCATCAGCAGAAATCTCCTAAAGACTCTACGGGGGGACTATCGGAGGACCTCTGGGAGGAAAAGGGGTTCGTGGAAGGAGCAGGCGAGACCAAGTCTTCTCAGACGTATCAACACCGTCTGTCCAATCTGGACTATGGCCACCATGCGTTCCGACTGCGTCAAGTCGGTGTCGATGGAGAGGTAGGGGTAACCGATCCAGTGGAAGTTCAGGTTCTCTTGGACGAGGCCTTTGAAGTCAATCCTCCCTACCCCAATCCCGTGCGGCAGCAGGCCACCCTTGAGGTAACTGTAAAGGAGTCGCAGCCTGTCCGGATCGAGATGTACGACGTCCTGGGTCGTCGAATACGTTCGATTCATGATGATAAGATTGCCTCCCAACGGACTCGCCAGTTCCAAATAGGGGTGGACGCCCTTTCGAGTGGGCTCTATTTCGTCCGTGTGTTAGGACAAGACTTTGAGGAAATCCGGCGCCTTACGGTTCTGCATTAGAAGGAAGGAACACCCGAGGACAGGAAGCGACTCTTATCCACTAAAAATAATATTTTCCCATGGCAGACACATCAGATCTACATATTCGTCATTGGATCAAAAATGTCTGCTGGGTGGTCTGTGGATGCATTCTTCTCTTGCTGCTCTGGGGAGGGAATTACTCGGCCACTGCTCAGGGAGTCTCCGGAGCTCTCGAACAGTCGTCAAGGAGCTACGAGCAACGTCATCCTGGCAATCCAGAAGAGGTACACAATCAAGCTGAACAACTCCCACAGTGGGCGGAGCCTCAGTTCGAATCTCCAGGTTATCACACCTCTCCTCCCAAAAGAGCAAAGTCGATGTCAAGTAATGCTCCTGTCCTTCCTCCCCCTCCGGATTCCGTTCCGGTCGATGGAGGCCTCTCCCTCCTCGCGGCTGCTGGGGCTGGGTACGCCCTCCGCAAACTTCGGAAGGAGGGCGAAGACGAATAGGCAAATCATTTCTTGTCTTCTTCATCGTATCCTATTACTATAGGGGACAGTGGATAGAATAGGTAAGTGGAGGGAAATTGCTGTTCCTTTTCATTTCTCGATAGCCTCATGAATATATTCAGTAAGCGGAAGCGGCCTTTTCCAGTTCTTCTTCTGTGTTTAGGTCTCTTTACGGTGGGTGGTGAGATGGCCCCCGTGTCGGCTCAAACGGGGCCCGGTGGGGTGGGCACAGGGGATGGCACATCGAGCCTGGTGCTCTGGCTTCGGTCGGACGAAGGGATTAGCACAGATGCCACTGGGGTCGATATGTGGGCCGACCAGTCGGGGTACAGCAATGCGGCTACGCGCCGGGACGGAAGTCCATCGCTCAGTGCTGGTGCGTTCAACGGCAATCCTGCTGTTAGCTTTGATGCGTCAAATCCGGACGTATTTAACTTTTCTGGAGGAAATCCATCAAGTCAGCTTGCCAACCTTGGAACGGGGGAGAATACAATTCTCGTCGTCTCGAAGCGAGAAGGAGAGACAGAGAATTTGTTTACCCTCAACGTTGATAATTCTAATGTTGACTTTTGTATTTTTGGGAGCTGTTTCGGCACATTAGATCTACGGTCGATTGGGTACAATGCAAGGCTTGGTGTTGAGGGTGAATCGGGCACCTTAAAGCTTGCTGCAATTAGTGGTCCGAACGATGCGCGGGAAGCGTATAGTCAGAGCGCCGCGACGTCAAATATCAACATCATTTCTTCTATGTTGAGCACTGGGGCCACCACGAGACAAGATCTTGTAGTCAACAATGAGCTTGAAGAGTCCACAGATCGGGCGGAAGTACTGAGGGCTTCTGCCAATGAGGTTCTTTTAGGTGCGCTGGGATCGAATACACAGGAGCTCCTGGGGGATAGCGGGAGTGACAACGGGTATTTTTCGGGGGAGGTGGCTGAGGTCATAGCGTTTAATGAAGCCTTGAATGCTGCCCAGCTCCGCATCGTCTACAACTACCTCTCCGAAAAATACGACATCCAGATTGTAGATGACTTCTATACTCATGCTGGATATAACTCAGACGTATCGGGGCTTGGTCAAGCCGCTTCTTCTCTCGGAGAGGCATCCGTCGGAACCCACACCTCCGCCAACTCCGCCGAATTGCAAATGAGTACCTCGGCGGGGGACTTGTCTGCCGGCGACTATCTGTTATTTGGACATGATGGAGCAAGCTCGTCTTTTTCGCAGTTCGAGCGCCCAAATGGCGGGGACCTCGTGCAAAAGATTAGACGGGAATGGAGGGTGGATCTGACCGGGGCTTCGAGTCAATCCGTGACTGTCAGCATTAATGCCTCCGACCTTCCGACCCAACCCAGCGGACATAACGACTACGCGGTCTTCGTGGACGACGATGGGGACTTCTCGGAGGGGGCAACGTTTTATGATTTAGAGAACACCTCCGGCAGTCAATACGAGGCCCCAAACGTGACCGTGAATGATGGAGACTACGTCACGATTGCTTCCATTCAGCGAACGCTCACCTTTGCGGAATCGGGGGAAACTGATTTCGAGAATACGCCTGACGATGTACCGTCTCTTCCATTGGTCCTTAATTACCCGAACCAGTCGGTACTGCCCCTCGCTTTTTCGGTTTCTCAAGGGAAAAATGGTCCTACGAACGGAAGCGATTACAGTACCTGTTGCGAACCGTCTCAATCATCCACCTTTACGTTTCCGGCGGGGCAAACCTCCTTCGACCTGAATACGGCACAGAGTGGTCCGCCTCCCTTTCAGATTGCGGATGATGGAAATAGTGAGCCCAGTACGGAGTTTGTGGACGTAGCGGTCGATCCGAACTCGAATTCCTCGATCGCCGCTGGGGACGTCACAACCTTCGAATTTGGTATTGTCGATGACGACCATAGCCGTACGGCTTCCCTTTCGGCCTCGCCTGCCTCGCTGTCAGAAGATAGCGGGAGTAATTTTGCTGTGGATGTAACGCTGTCGAGCCCAGCAAGTGGTGGAAATGTCGAGGTCAGCTATGAACTTGCTGGAGCAGCCACGGCCGGGGAGGACTACGAAAACCTCGAGGCAGGGTCTCCCGATGCAACACAGGGAACGGTCACGATCCCCGACGGCCAATCGTCTACATCCTTTGATCTAAAGGTCTTAGACGACAATACGTACGAAACCGATGAGGCGATTGACGTAACCCTGGTAAGTATTGAGGGAGGGGCTACTCTGGCGGAGGACGCCGGCGATCTTCCCTCTGAGACCCTTACGATCACCGATCAAGACTCGAAACCTGTACTGTCCTTCGACTCCGAATCCTACAGTGGAACGGAGGGCTCTCCGGTCCACGCGACGATTCAGCTCTCGGAGCCCATCGGGGCTCCCGTGTCGGTCGAATTTGGTGTGAGCAGTGGTACGGCTGGGTCTGGAGACTACTCCCAGGTGACGTCGAGCCCTGTGCAGATTCCTGCCGCTCAGACTAAAGCTCAAATTACCTTTGATCTTTCCGCAGGAGACGGACAGGAAACGACGGAGACGTTGACGGTAACTCTAAATAGTACCCAAAATGGAAACGCTTCCCTCGTTTCGCCGACGTCCGCAGAGATAAACATTGTCGACGCCGATGGGATTCAGGCGCAGGGCCCAGGGGGCGTGGGCGACCCGCAGAGCTTGAAGGCCTGGCTTGCTGCTGATGCCCTTTCGCTTGGGGACGGAAACGAAGTCACCACGTGGCCGGACCTTTCAGGCAACGGGAATGATGCATCCGTGTCGAGTGGAAGTGGACCTGACTATCAAAGCGACGGCGGTGCAGCCTTCCGTAACCAACCGGTCGTGCAGTTCACGAGAAGCAACAGCGACTACCTCGAGCTGAGCGGTCTCAGTGATCTCGGGAATAGTTCGAACACCTTGTTTGTCGTCTCCTCCACGGGAGAGACGAGCCAGCAGGGACTGGTTACGGTGGCGGACGTGGACCCGCTGAGTGACAATGTCGTGAATCGGCGCGCTCTTCGATATGTCAGTGGCCCGTCGGTCGAGACGGAAAACGGAGGGGCGACGGTGGATACCAATACTGTTTCCACTGGAGCGCCGGCTATTCTCGGGTCGGTATTCGATGGGAGTGAGGTGGATGTCGCAACTGATTTGGAGGTCGCTCAACCCATCAATGATGTAGGAACCGGAACTGGAACCTCGGCCCTGTTGGGGGCAGAGATCGAGCTGAGTGGCGGCGTTGAAAGCCAGACAAATCATTTAGAGGGGCAGGTCGCCGAAGTAATCGCTTACAATCAGGACTTGAATGACGCGCAGCGCATCATCGTAGCCAATTACCTTGCGGCGAAGTATGATATTCCCCTTTCGAACAATGACTTTTATGCAGGGGACGAAGGACCCGGGTACGTGCAGGAGGTTTTTGGAGTGGGACAAACCAATGGAGGCGATGCCCATCTTCGAGCCGAGGGGGGAGGGGCGAAAGCCACGGTCCGCTCAGACCTAGACGACGATGAGTTCCTCTTTGTTGGTGCACCCTCCTCTCAGAATCAAAACGTAAATGTTCAAGATGCAGAAACGAGTGGGGGCGTAGGACTTACGGCGCGGGCGAACGAGGATCGGTACGTCGACCTGAGTGGCAATTTTAAGGTGGACCTGCAGTTTGATCTCGACGAGTTTGGGCTACAGGGGCCTGCAGGAGAGGCCGCGCACTATAAGCTTCTCCGAACGAACTCGAGTGGAAATTGGGCGGTCGTGTCTGCCACGCCTGCAGTTTCGGGCGATCAGATCACGTTTACAAATGTGGGCTTCCCCACCGATTACGACGGGCGTTTGACCATCGGCACGACCAATCAGGCGTCCAGTCCTCTCGACACCCGACTGACGGCCGTTCGCGGGACGCCGGGAGCCGACGGGAGCGACAAAGGGTGGCGCTTCTACGGGCCGCCGAAGACCGGGCCCGTACAGATGCAGGAAATTGGCCTGCGAACGCCGAATGGAAAGCGCCAGTCCGTCTCCTTCGAGGCGAACATGAGCTATACCTGGGAGAATGGAACCTGGTCGGCGGCCTCGAACACGACCCCGGTGCCGGCCGGTCGCGGCGCCATCATTTACCTGTACGACGACTCCTACATTCCGCTCGACCCGGAGCTGCTTATCGAGCCCCCGGCAGATGGCAACAATGGATCCTACGACTACACCGGAGACGTCAACGTGACGGTAGGGGATGGGAGCCCCACGGGGGACGCGTCCCTGCCGGTGGATGACACCTACCACCTGCTTGCAAATCCGTACGAGGTGACTTACGACCTGGGGGCGCTTCAATTGCACGGGACGGATGCAGATAACGACGGCACCGACGATTGGGTCTCGGCCGTTCAGGTGTGGGACGCCACCGAAGATACAGATGGAGGCGACCCCCGCGGCACCTACAAGCTTCGATCGACCGATCCGGCCAAGCCTCAATCCGATCGTCTCATCAGTCCCGGTCAGGCGTTTTGGGTCGAGCGAAATGATCTGGGGGCCGGGGGAGGAGAGGCGCAGACGGTCACCTTTGAGGCCGATGGACGGGCCGAGTCCTCTGTGGCCGACTACGTGGGGACCCTGAAGTCCAAGACCTCGGACCGGGCGGCCCAGATCAAGTTGCGCCTTCGTGTCCAGGAGGCGTCCACTGGATCGCTCCTTGCCCGCGATCACGCGACCGCCCTGTACCTGCGTTCCGGGGCCCGTGCGGAGTGGGATGCCTTCGACGCCAAGAAGATGACTCCTCTCGACGGAGCGTATGCGACCCTTGCGTTTGAAGGCACGGGGCCCGACGGGGAGAGCGTGTCCAAAGCCCAGGAGAGCCGGCCCTATGCGGTCGAGGAGCCGATCGAGTTGCCCCTCGCGCTCACGGCTCAGGGGGTAAGTGGAGAGGCAACGATCACGGCGCCGGACTGGTGGTCCGTTCCCTCGGGGTGGACGCTCACCCTCGTCGATACGAAAGGGACGAGCGACCCGTCCGACGACGTAGAACATGAACTTGGTCGGGGCGAGAGGGCCCCGTATACGTTTACGGTGGCTGACTCCGAAGCGAAGAGGGGGGGCGAGAAAGCCGCTCAGTCTTCGGAAAATGATCCAGGCGGGGAGCCTCCCTCCCCTCGAGCTCCTGATCTGCAGAGGCAGAGCGCCTCTTCTTCCACGTCTAAAGAGTCAGCCCAGGAGGCGCGGTTCTCGATTCGTGTAGATCCGACGGGCGACCCGCTTCCCGTCGAGTGGTCGGACCTGACCGTTCAGGAGGAGGGGGAGTCTGTGGTTCTACAGTGGAAGACGGCTTCCGAGAGGAACAACGCCGGCTTTTACGTCGAGCATCAGCAGATGGCCCCGTCTGACTCGACGCCGTCGACAAACCCTGAGGACTGGTCGCGTCGTGGATTTGTGGAAGGAAGCGGGACGACGGAGACCCCGCAGGAGTACAAGCATCGCCTGGGCGAACTCGACTACGGGCAACATGCCTTCCGCCTACGGCAGGTCGATACGGAGGGGGAGGCCACCTACAGCGACGTCATAGAGACGCAAGTACGGCTCGATAAGAGTCACGAAATTGGAGCGCCGTACCCGAATCCCGTGAGGCAACAAGCCACCCTCGAGGTGACGGTTCGGGAGTCGCAGCCGCTCCAGATTGACATGTACGATATTCTCGGCCGGCGCGTGCGCAGGCTCCAACGGGAGGAGGTGTCCGGACAGCAGACGCACCGGCTTCAGGTCGGCACTCGGAGGCTGTCGAGCGGGGTGTACTTCCTCCGAATTCAAGGAGAGTCGTTCAGCGAGGTGCGGCGCTTTACCGTCGTGCACTAGCTCCACTGATGCGGGGCCCCCGAACAATTCAGTTGAGGGCATATGTCTCGAACAAGTCCGCCGCACGGCCCAGATCTACGTTTCCCCCGCTAATCACGACCCCGATTCGTTGGTTTCTCCCGGGGACCGTCCCATCGAGAAGGGCGGCAGCCCCGAGGGCACCGGTGGGCTCCACCACGATCTTCATGCGCTCCCAGAGCAAGTGCATGGCCTGGACCAGGGCGGCGTCCGAGACCGTGACCATCTCGTCGACGTGCTCGAGCACGAGCGGGAAGGTGACGTCACCGAGGTACGGGGTTCGGGCCCCGTCGGCGACCGTATCGGGGTTCTGGACGGTTTGAAGCTCACCCGAGTAGAACGACCGAGTCGCATCGTCTCCGGCGTCCGGCTCGACACCAATCACGGTGCAGTTCGGAACGTGATGTTGAGCAGCGAGGGCACAGCCCGAAAGCAACCCGCCCCCTCCGCAGGGCACGAGGAGGACATCCAGCGCCCCTACCTCTTCGAATAATTCGTCACCGACGGTTCCTTGTCCCGCCACGATGTCTGGATGGTCATAGGGGGGAATGAGCGTCAGTCCTCGCTCCTCGGCAATCCGCTGTCCGAGCTCTTCGCGTACGGCGGTCTCCGGGTCGTAAGGCACCACCTCGGCTCCGTATCCGCGCGTGGCATCGAGCTTGACCTGGGGGGCGTTTTCCGGCATCACAATCGTGGCCGATACGTTCAAGTGCTGTCCCGCCACGGCAACTGCCTGGGCGTGGTTGCCCGAGGAGTAGGTGATCACCCCGCGCTCCTTGGCCTCGGGGGGGAGTTGACGGATTGCATTGTACGCCCCTCGAATTTTGAAGGCGCCGGTCCGTTGAAAATTTTCGCACTTAAAGAACACCTCCGCCTCCGATCGAGCATCGACCGTGCGGGAGGTCATGACCGGGGTGCGGTGGGCAATGCCGTCGAGCCGATCGGCTGCGGCGCGCACGTCCTCGTACGTGACGGGCTGTGACTGCATGGCGTCGGGCTCGGAGGGGGACGGTGCGTCTGTTGACATAAACGAGGTGTGATTGTGAGGCGACACGGGGCGATCTCCGCGAGCAAAAAATCCGACGCCCCTCTTACGGAAGAGATCAGGGAGCCGTTCGGGCCGATCGAGTGCCTTTCCCTCTAATTTGCGCCGATCCCTGCATCCCATTCTCGGATCATAGATAAAATCATAGACAGCTTTTTCGGTCACCGACGTCCACCCATGATTCCAGTCTGGCTCACCGACACCGTTACGAGTGACCTCAATCGGGCCCTTCACTACACGCAGCTCTGGGGGCTTCACGGCATGGAGCTTCGGACGGTAGGCGGTCCGGACGATCGCATTCCCTTCGTCAACGAAAAGCAGATTCGGGAGCAACTGGAAGGCACCGAGCTGCTCCTTGCCAGTGTGGTGCCGAGCATGTTCGAGGGGCCTGTGAGTGACCGTGCCGCCTGGATGAACGATCTTCTCCAGTTTGAGGACACCCTCAAGCTCTGTCGGCGAATCGGATGTCCCCGCGCGACCATTTCTCCCTTTGCGGCGGAACCGGGGGCGTCGCAGGAGTCGATGGTGGAGGCCCTGCAGGACGCGGGCGAAAAGGCGGCAGAGCACGAGGTTCTGCTTGCTGTTCGCAATGGGCCCGAGACGGCGTGTCCTACGGGGCAGGCGCTGGCCGATCTCTTGAGTGAGGTGAATCATCCGAATGTGCGGGCGGCGTGGAACCCCGTTGGGGCGCTGCGGGCCGGAGAAGAGCCGTCGGATGGCCTCACGGCCCTGACGGGGCTCGTGACTCTCGTTCGGTGTAGCGACGGGCGCGTCTCGAAGGGGCACTGGGAGGATCTGCCCCTCGGCGAAGGGGAGATCGGATGGATCGATCAGCTCCAACAGCTCGACGCCCAGGGGTTCCAGGGTCCGCTGAGTCTCGAGGTCTACATGGAGCCCCGTCCCAAGCATGGACTTCGAGGGAGCACCACCCTCATTCGCATGATCCGAAAGGTGCGTGCCGGGATCGTCTCGGAGTAGGGGTTCTTACTGGAAAGAGGTTGTTGGAAACTCGGGCCCTAGGCACTCGTAGCTTCTGCGGGCTGAGGGTCGTTCACTTTCGTCGTGCATTCCACCTGTCATTCCGTCGTCGATATGTCTGTTTCTCGCGATCAGGTGCAACGCGTCGCTGAACTCGCCCGCCTCGAATTCTCGGAGGAGGACGAAGCGCGCATGGCCGAGGAGCTAAGTCAGATCCTCGACTACGTGGAGAAGCTGGAGGAACTCGACACGTCCGGTGTGCCTCCCATGTCGCATGTGCTCGACGTGTCGAATGTCTTTCGGCCGGACGAAGTCGAGTCTCGCATCGATCGCGATCAGGCCCTCGAGCCTGCGCCCGAGACGGCCGACGGGTACTTCCAGGTGCCCAAGGTTCTCGATTGAGAAGAGTGAGGTCTCAGGAAGAGTCTGGAGAGGAGGAATCGTAGGCGTCGAAGCCCTTTTGTCGGAGGTAGGCATAGGTGGGGGCAAACTCGTCCTCCAATCGTTTCTCTAGGTCCTCCGGTATGGTTGCGGTCTCGGAGGTGCCGAGAAGGCGAAGGAGCCCCAGTTTGACGTGACGGATCAGCGGGTTGCCGAGCATCCAGTCGTACACAGCGGGCAGGGAGGTGCGGATGGGGCGGACGGTCGACCGGTACACGCGTCGAAAGGCGGCACTGCCCGTCGGGTTTTCCGGGGACGACTCAGCGGGAGGACGTGGGGCGGACGGGAGGTTCAAGTACGACAGCAGGTCCGCCCACAAGGCATCAGGCGCATCACGGGCGTCCTCGAGGCTGATGATCTTGAACTGATCGGGTCCGAACCGTTTCTCGAAGGCAGGGAGCGTCTCTTCGTAGTGGCTGTCTTGCACCAGGTGTGGATCGCGACCGTCTAGGGCCTCTGCGACAGTCGTGCCTTCGTCGAGAATTCCGAGCTGTTTGTGGTACTGGTACTGGGACCGCAGGCGGTCGATGGGATCTCGAACGATCGCCAGGAGCTTTGCCTCAGGGTTGTAAGAGCGGATCTTCTTTGCCACCTCGGCACTGCGATAATACATGACCGTCGCTTCTCCGAAGTAGCGATAGTCTTCGTGAAAGGGAAAGCGTGCGTGGTAGGCCTCCAGGGTGTTCGGCCCTTTGTCTTCCACCTCGCCAAAAAAATACAGCTCCTTGGCGTCGGCCATAAAAATGTCCGGGTGGTGGTCGAGCAGGTAGTAGAGCCAGCTCGTCCCGGCCTTGTTCACGCCAATGACGAA
>CAYXAD010000075.1:0-13659 GCA_964462965.1 uncultured Salinivenus sp. | reverse complement strand
GCCTTCGACATCGACGAGGGGTATCGAGGCAGCAATCAGTTCTGGCTCGCCGTGCACGCCACGGACGAAGCCGGACGCATGGGGGAGCACGACGGAGGCACGGATCCGGAGGACGGACAGCCGTATGCTACTTCCAAGATTGCCAACGCTACGTACATTGGTGTAGGGCCCGGTACGGAGAATACGGAAGGAGACGCCAACGATCCCTTCCTCTATCAGCGAGACAACAACGCCACCTCGTATTACAACTCCGTCTTCCTGGACGCCCGCCTTTCCGGCGCCGGTCTCCAGATTGAAGACCTGGCCGAAGGTGAGGACAGCCGGGAGCGGTGGTTGGCCGGCGACCTTCGCCACGAGAGCAATCTCTGGTGGAACGTTGGGGCGGACTACGACCCGGAAAATACCGTCTTCGAGGACATCATCCAGGTTTCTCGAAACGACAGCGGGGAGCCCACCGGCGACGGGGGAGAGGCGTACGTCGATGAGCTGGCAGAGTATCTCCGAAATGAAAGGAATCAACTCGCGTCCGAGTCGCCGATTCAGAGCATCGATCGGCAGAGCAACGGGGTGATCAATCAGTTCAACCCGCGAGCTGCCGGTCCGGCGACGACCGTCCAGACGTCCGCTGCCAGCGAGTTTGGCAATCTAGGCGGTGTAAACTCGAACTACCAGGATGTAAACTACCACGGCGCCTTTCCTGAGAGGGGGGACCACTGGGCCGAAGGATGGACCCTGCTCAGCCAGGAAGGCGTGATTCAATAGATTCCTTCATCTCCTCCTCGGAGTGCACGTCTTCCCGAGTTCAGCCCGCGCCGGGCGCCTGTTCTAGGGCGTCCGGCGTTTTTATTGAATACCGGGACCTGCTTTGGAGCGGGTGCAACCTCTGAGGATCGAAAACCTATACCCACAGTCAACGATTGACGGACTTTTCCTCCATTTGCCGCGCCTCTATGCAGACAAAAGCCGACCAGTTTCCCGCCGGTCTCGGGCACCTTGCCGAGCAGGCCAAGGCCCTTTCTCACCCGGCCCGGCTGGCCATTCTTCAGCAGTTAGCAGTGCACGACTCCTGTATTTGTGGGGAAATCGTCGACGAGCTGCCGCTTGCGCAGGCCACCGTTTCGCGGCACTTGAAGGTGCTAAAGGAGGCCGGGCTCGTGCAGGGCACCATCGAAGGCCCACGGGTGTGCTATTGCCTGGCTCCGGCGGCGCTACAAGCCTTCCGCGAGCAGGTCGACGGCTTCTTTTCGGATCTGCTGGACAAGCCACCGGCCCCTTCGGAATGATGGGACGGCTCGTGTCTCCTTAGGGAGAGAAGGCAACGGGTGTGAAATCGGTGGACTCTGTCTACACGTACGGGGGGCTGACGGAAGGAGAACGAGGTCACCGGCCGTTTGTATAGTGTCGATGAATAGATGCGAGGCGAGCGAATCAGCCAGAACCCCTGTGGGATTGCTCTATATCGTATATCGTCGATATACAAAAAGGTAATATATCCTCTCTCATGGCTTCTCCGTCCGATTTCTCCGATCGCGATCTTCGCGAGGCAGTCCGTTCAAAATACACTGCCATTGCTCGAGGAGGCGCCTTCGGGGAGGACTGTTCTGACTCCACGTCCTGTTGTGGTTCGGCCGAGACCGACCCGGTCGTCGACATGATTGGCGATGCCTACGACGAGGTAGAGGGCCCCGTGGACGACGCCGATCTGAGCCTAGGCTGTGGGATTCCTACGGATCACGCAGCGCTCGAGCCAGGTCAGACGGTGGTCGACCTCGGGTCGGGGGCCGGGCTCGATGCGTTCGTGGCACGGCGAATCGTAGGAGAGAGCGGCCTCGTGATCGGCGTCGACTTTGTCTCCGAGATGGTGGAAAAGGCACGTGCCAACGCGCAGAAGTTGGGGGTTGACAATGTGAGATTCGTCGAGGGAGACATTGAGGAACTCCCTCTCGACGCCGGTGCGGCAGATGTGGTGCTCTCGAACTGCGTGTTCAACCTGGTGCCGGACAAGGTCCGGGCCTTCGCTGAAGCCTCCCGTATTCTTCGTCCCGGCGGGCACTTCTGCGTGTCAGACATTGTCGCGGATGGGGCCCTTCCTGATGCCGTTCGTCGGTCGGCCGAACTCTACGCCGGCTGCGTCGCAGGGGCCATGGAGGAATCGGAGTACCTCGATCTGATCGATGCGACGGGGTTTGTGGAGGTGGAGGTACCTGAGCGGCACCGGATCGAACTCCCAAGTGAGATACTGCCCGACACACTCTCGGATGCTGATCGGAAAGCTGTGTCAGAGGGGGGACTTTGGAGCGTTACCGTTCGAGGCCTTCACCCGGAGGAGTAGATCGGGTGCGGAATGCGACGACGAGTGGCGAGACTGCAACGTGAAGATTTCGTGCCTGTTTTTTACCTTCGAACTCCAGCGTGTCTCGCTGCACGAAGAGGGAAAGTCTATGGCCCTACGCTGCTTATTTATCGTTCAGGGGGAAGGCCGCGGTCACTTGACACAGGCCCTTGCCCTTCGCCGGTTACTCATTGGGGCGGGACATCGGGTGGAGGCCGCCATTGTGGGGCAAAGCCCTCGCCGGGCGGTGCCTTCTTTTTTCGAAGAGGCGTTCCAGGCCCCGGTCCGTTATGTGGACAGCCCGAGCTTTGTCGCAGACGGCGAAGATCGGGCCGTTCGGCTCTGGAAAACGCTTCTCCACGAGCTCGGTCGGTCGCCTGCATTCGTCGAAAGTCTCTCCACCATCGACGCGGCAGTAGAGCGGCATGACCCGGATGTGATTGTCAATTTCTTTGAGCCGTTGGGCGGGGGCTATGCCGTGCGGCACCGGCCGTCGATTCCCATCGTAGCGGTGGGACACCAGTACATGTTTCACCATTCGTCCTATCAGTTTCCTCCAGGCCGATGGATGGAGCGGTGGGCGGCGCAGGCGTTTGCACGGATCACCGCGTGGGGAGCCTCGCGACGGCTGGCACTGTCCCTTTATCCGGCTCCCAACTGCCCGGGCGATGACCTAGCGGTTTTTCCTCCCCTGCTGCGCCCTTCTCTGTTCGATCACCCCCTTGGGCGGGAGGAGCCGTTCTTTCTGGTCTATCTTCTGAACAGCGGATATGCCCGAGAAATCATCGAGTGGCACGAGCGCAATCCGAGCGTTCAGCTGCATTGCTTCTGGGATCGTTCGAATGCAGCCTCCGTCGAGCGCTATGACCAGACCCTCACGTTCCATCAGCTCGACGACGAAAAATTTCTCTCACTAATGGCACGCTGCCAAGGGGTCGTGTCGACGGCCGGATTCGAGTCGGTCGCCGAAGCGATGTATCTGGGCAAGCCGGTGCAGGTGGTACCGGTCGATGGACACTTCGAGCAGCTGTGCAACGCGTTCGACACGGTCCGGGCCGGCGCTGGGGTTCGGAGCTCCTGCTTCGACATTTCCCAGTTACAGGCATTTCTTCCTCACTCGTCGGACTGTAACGCCGACTTCCGCCAGTGGGTGCGGCGCTCACGGATCCGGTTTGTCCGCGAAATCGAGGCAGTTGTCGACCCGCAGGACGTTTCGGTCCCCTCGTCGACCCTTCGAACTAAAGAACAAGTCCTCGAACCAGTCTAGGTGATCCGTTACCGAACGGTCCCCGCCGGAAAGGGAGGTGAATGGAGGTGTTCAATGCGCACCTGGAGTCACGAACTGGCGATTTACCAGCCACGAGTTGTGAGTGGACGAGTCACCAGTCAGGAGTGGACGAGTTGTGAGGACTCCCACCCCGACCATTTTAAGCATCCTGCATCCTGTTGGAAATAGATCTCTAAATTTGGGGGCTTGTGAGATATGTTGAGAGCTCAGAAAAACAGACGGGGGAGGAGAACTCTGCATTCCATTCTGCTTGGACCCGTCCAGAGGGGAACGAAGTTCGACGTATCGGTTTGGTAAGAGGACGTCTATGAACAGAGAACTTGAGACATGGATGAGCTGAGTGAGGCATTCAAGGCGCTGGGGCACCCCCACCGGCTCGCACTCATACAGCGACTGATTCACGAGGCGATGAGCTGCGAGCCTCCCCCCGAGGGGGAGTGCACCCTCGATCCAGCCTGCTGCGACTTCGGTCAGCTGGCCGACGAGATCGGAGTTGGAAAACCTACGGTGTCCCATCACCTAAAGGTGCTCCGCCAGGCCGGACTCGTGAAGCGAGTGCGGGATGGCCGCCGGGTGTATTGCTACATCAATGAAGACCGCCTCGCTGAGCTCCGCGCATTTCTAAACCTCGACGCGACTCCTGAGGTTGTTGATGCCTGACGGAGTTGATGGAAGTCGGCACAAAACGAGGCGGGGGAAGGAGGGACGACTCAGTAGGGTTACGAAACGCTGTCGTTGGGACGGCTTTTTGACGGTTCCAGTGACCGACCTTCGCAGTTGATCTTCCTTCTCGTCCTTTCGGCCGCGTGTTTGAACGGGGGCAATCGTCTTTTGGAACCAGTGACGTATGTATTGGCCGTTCCGGCTCCTTGAGAACGTGGGGCGGCCGGAGGCAGGGGTTCGAATGTCCCTCCTGATTCCCACAGTGTAATTCTCAGGGACCCAGAAGGGGTGCTTCTACGCAGGCATTGGCTCGAGCAGCGAGAGCACAGACTGTGGTTCCGTGAAGCTCCTTCCCTGCACCTGAACCGTTGCTCCTAAGGAGAGAGGAGGTCGCGATTCGTCCAGTAACGAGTAGATGTAACGACCAGGACTGTGACGACACTACGTAGCGTATTGCGAGTGCTCGGCGTGGGGATCGTGGCACTCCTCGTGACGACCTTTCTCATAGGGTATGCGGCCCCGTACCTTTCGCCCGCTCATTTTTGGTGGACGGATCTCTTCGCGCTCTTATTGCCGGCATTAAGCCCTGTACTGGGAGGGATAGCCCTTGTCCTTGGCGGGTCGGGGCTCTGGCAGCGCCGTTGGGGGCGCGTTGGGCTCGCAGGGGTGCTTCTCGTGCTGATTGCCGTACGATTTGGTCCTCGGGTCGAAGCGTGGACCTCTTCGCCTCCGGCGACGGAGGGCCTCCGGGTCATGTCGTTCAACGTGCCGCACGCTCCCAACCTCGACGATCCGTCCGTTGCGGCCGTGACGCAGATCGTCCGTCGCACGCGTCCAGATGTGCTGGCCATTCAGGAGTCGTTTGTTCGTACTCCGGACCGTTCGTCCTCACAGCTTCAGCAAGCCTCCCCGACTCTTCGCCCGCTGCTGGGGTCCTTGAACTATGCTCCTCCGAAGAGGCTTCCTCCTGAGATGGTGGTTCAGCAGCCGGTGTTGGGCCGCATTCCTCTCGACTCGATGGACGTTCATCCACTGCCTCCTTCCGGCGAGACGGATGCCCGATCCAGATTTACCCGAACCCAGTTTACGTGGCGTGGGCAGCCCGTCGCTCTATACAACTTGCACCTTCATACCGTTCTGGCTTCAAGTCCCTGGCGAGGGCTCTTCCGCAAAGGCTTCAGCGCGTCTTCTGTCCGATCGTTTCTACGCGTGTACCGCGAGGGCGCTCTGCGCCGCGCCCAGCAGGCCCGGCGTATTCGACGAATGATAGAACGGGAAGGGGTGCCGGTGCTCGTGGTGGGAGACTTCAATAGTACGCGGCATCAGTGGGCCTATCGACATCTCGCCCAGGGCCTTCAGAACGCCCTCACCCAACGCGGTCGGGGGTGGAATAAAACCTTTCCCTCTCAATTTCCGCTCGTCCAGATCGATCACGTGCTTGCGAGTGCGGAATGGACCGTGACGTCTGCCCAGGTGTCCCCCCTCCGAGAGAACCATGCGGCCTCCGATCATCGGCCCGTCCTGGTCCAGCTTCGGTTTGCCGACGAGTCGTTCAGAGATTCTCGGTAGCTCGGAAACGAGGAGGGAACGAATTAACGGCGGGAGGGCAGTTCATCCGAGGGAAACTCTTCCTGCACGCTGGCATGCCGGATGTCGACCCCTTCGATGAGGAAGACCACTCCCTTGGCGATGTTGGTGGCGTGGTCGGAGATGCGTTCCAGGGCCTTGCTGGCGGTGATGAGATGGGCAGCCACCTCGGCATGCTCCGGGTTGTTGCGAATGTAGTCGACGAGTGCACGGAAGTTTTCGTGGTGGAGGCGATCGACTTCGTCGTCGAGGTCCGGGATGCGACGGGCGAGTTCGGCGTCCTGATCCAGGAAGGCCTGCTTGGCTTCATCCAGCATGCGCCGGGCCGTGCTCGCCATTTCGCGGAGTTGAATAGAGTCGAGGACGCCGGGAGCTTCGGTGACGTACTCGGTGTTGCGGGCGAGATTGCGGCAGTGGTCGCCAATCCGCTCCAGGTCGGTGTTGATTTTCTCCACGGTGAGGAGGGTGCGGAGGTCTGTCGCCACAGGCTGATGGCGGGCCAGGATGCGTTCGCAGTAGCGGTCGACCTCCAGCTCCAGGGCGTCGACCTCCCGGTCCCGCGCCATGACCTGCTCCGCCCGTTCGATGTCGTGATCCATGAGCGCCTCCACGGCATCCGTAAACTGTTCGGCCACGATGGTGGCCATGTCGAGGAGGCGACTGCGAAGTTCAGCAATTTCGCGGGTGAGTCGAGTGGGCATGGGAACGTCCCGTCGAGTCAGGTGCGGTGAAGTCGAGACACCTATACGCCCTCGTCTGGAGAATTGTGCCAGAAGAAATGAGCGCCCACGGGACCGCTGCGTCCCGGAGCTGGACGACGGGCCGCATTCCCGTTTCGGGAAGGGAGCGAAAAGACCTACGAGGAGCTGCGTGAGGACGTCCTCTCGGCCTCCGTGCGTGGAGAGGGCTCAGGATCTACGTGGCCTTTGTCCTGAAGGGTGCGAAGCACCGAGACATACGTATCAGCCACCGCCGACCAGCCGAACGTCTTTTGTGTGTGGTCGATGGCCCGACGGGCCGCTTCCTCTAGTGCGTTCGGGGCTCGGTAATAGCGCTGAATGGCTTCCACAAATGCGTCCGGACTTTTGGGATCCACCAGGTGTCCGTTCACACCTTCTGTAAGGACATCGCGGATGCCTTCAAGCCGGGACGCAATTGCAGGCGTTCCGCACTGCCCAGCCTCGAGGAGGACGACGCCAAACCCTTCCATGTCCCCTTCCACGGGTACGTTTGGCATGATGAAGAGGTCGGATCCTCGATACAGACGGGCAAGATTGGCGTTGGAGATCCGGCCGAGACGGCGAGCCCGTGGATGAAGATCGTGTCGGTCGATGGCGTCCTGGATCTCGGGGCCCTGGGGGCCGTCGCCTGCGATCCAGTAGTGAACGTCGGACGGGAGCTGGGGCATCACGTGATCGACAAACCAGGCCGTGCCCTTCCGCTTAACTTGTCGACCCACGCTGCAAAGGAGGAGCTCGTCTGTCGAGGGCGTCGGGATCTCTAGGCCGTCCTGGAGGGCCTGGCGCGCTGCGGCCCGGCTCTTCGGTTCACGGAAGCGGTCGGTGTCGATGCCATTGGGAATGACCCGGAGGCGGTCGGAGGAGGCCCCCCGGTCCAGGCAGGCGGCTTGGGTGGCTCGGCTCACGGGAAGAACGGCGTCGAGCGCCCCGAAAACTTTGGGCACGAACCACTGATAGGGAGGAAAGGGAGTCGTCACATCCAGCCCATGCACAATGGCAGCGGTCTTCACCTCGTGCCGCCGAAGCAGGCCCTGGAGAGGAACGGCGAGGGAGGCGGTGACCATCGAGGAAAAGAGCACGACATCGACGGAATCGCGCCGGGCTGCGCGGGCGATGTTCCAGGCTGCGCGCACGAGGAAGAAGGGCACCTTTCGGTGAATCGAGCGCCAGGGCGTGCGGAGCAGAACTGCATCGTAGCTCAGGGAGGCGTTCTGCTCTGCCCTGTCCCGTAGGAATTCGTGCAGCTTCGAAGCAACCCGCTGCATGCCCCCGACGTTGGCCATTGGGCGACCTTTTGGGGGAAGGGAGTGGGAGACAAAGAGAAGGCGCACGAGGGGAGACCTTACAGCAATAGAAAAGTGTTAGCTCACAGGAGCACCTACAGGCGTGGGGGCTTGATTGGAGGCGGGGGTATGGCGCTCCAACACGTCGTCGTAGTAGCGATTCATCTTTGCGAGGAGGGCCTCCCACCGAAAGTTCTGTGCTCGCTCGTAGGCGGCCGTACTCATCCGGCGCCGCAGCGTAGGGTTCAGAATGAGTTGACGGGTTGCCTCGGTGAAGGCCTCGACATCGCCCGGCGGGCAGAGCCGACCGGTCGTATCATCCTTGACGAGGTCGCGACTTCCCACCGCTGCGGCACAGACGGTCGGGAGGCCCGAGGCCATGGCTTCGAGCGTCACATTGCCAAAGGTCTCCGTGTCGCTCGGGAAGAGGAAGACGTCGGACGAAGCGTAGGCGTTGGCCAGGTCGGAGCCTTCGAGAAACCCGGTGAAGACCGTGTTCGTGAGGCGAGCTTCCAACTCGTCTTGGGCGGGCCCATCCCCCACGACGAGGCTTCGATGAGGGACGTTTTGGCGCTCCAGGCGTTCAATGACGTCCGCGTAGACGTCGAGCCCTTTCTCCCAGACGAGGCGGCTCACAAATGTGACGACCACCTCGTCGTCACCGATGCCGTGGGCTCGTCTCCAGGAGAGGGAGCGGCGTTCCGGAGTGAAGAGGTCCGTGTTCACGCCTCGCTCCCAGAGACAAAGGCCCTCCGTGATTCCGTGATCACGGAGAATGTCCGCCATGGCAGTGGAAGGCACGTAAATCTGCTCGCACTGTTCGTAGAAGCGGCGCAGGTACTTCCAGACGGCCGGTTCGAAGAGGCCCAGGTGGTAATATTTCAAATACGAGCTGAAGTGCGTGTGATAGGAGGCCACCACCGGAATGTCGGAGGACTGGCCAAAGCGGAGCGCGTGTCGCCCGAGCAGGTCGGGCGTTGCAATGTGGAGGAGCGTCGGATCGAAGGCCTCCAGCTCGTCCCGCACCGAGGAAGTAATCCCCAGAGAGAGCCGATACTCCGACCGGCCGGGCACGGGGATGGAAGGAACGGGAACGAGCGTTCCGGCGTGATCGAGGGGAGGATCGTCGACGGTTGGAGCAAAGACACGCACCTCAACGCCCTGTCGTTCGAGATAATCGACCAGGCGATTGAGTGTAAGCGACACCCCGTCGGCGATGTGATTGTAGGCCCCGGCGAAAAGGGCGATCCGCTTCTCCGAACGCCGGGCGGGGCGACTTGGTACCAGGGTGCTTGAAGAGGGAAGGGGGGCCATACGGACGTCGAATATGGACGGAACTCGTATTCAGGCCGAGGGAGACTGTCCGAAGCACGTCAGAATATACTCCCTCATATAGGTACCATATCGCCGCGAAGAAACGAAGCGGAGTAACAGCAGTCCGTGTGGCTTTTCTATTAATGCCGTGTCCTGTTTTGGAGAAGGCACTCGGAAGTCGTCCCTGGAGGAAAACTAGAGGGTACAGGGAGCGGCGGTAGGGACGTTGTACCTAGGGATGCATATTTTGTAATGGATTCTACAGATCCACGGACTTCGTAGGGACCTCCTTCCGGTTGACGCGGCCGAACCGATTGGGACCCGAACACATTAAAACCGCCGTCACACTTCACCACGATGCGCTTTCTTCGTCATGGATACGGTTCAGTCGCCTCCTAGTCCCATAGCAGGCTCTCCCGACGCTGTGCTTCATGCCCGTGAGCGGCGAATTTCTGTCGACGAGTACCACAAGATGGGAGAAGCCGGCATTTTCTCGGAGGACGACCGCATCGAATTGCTCGATGGCCACCTCATCATTATGTCTCCAATTGGTCCTCTACATAGCCATGGAGTAAATGATCTTGCTGACGAGTTCAACCGGCGGCTATATGCTCTTGAAACCCAGTCGGTGAAGGTCAGCGTCCAGAATCCCCTCCAGCTCGGCGAATACGGGGAGCCCCAGCCTGATCTCGTTCTTTATGATTCCAACATGCCGAGAGATCGTCACATTCAACCTGACGACAGCTTTCTCGTCGTCGAGGTGGCCGAGAGCAGCGTCGAATACGATCGAGACGTAAAATCAAAGTACTACGGCCAGGCTGGTATTCCAGAATACTGGGTCGTTGACCTCGATCAGGAAGTCGTTGAGGTCTTTCGGCGGCCCGAGGTAGACGGATATGCTGAGCGCATTCGGCATCGTCCCGGCGACGATCTGTCGGTGACGACTCTTCCCGAGGTGGGGCCGATTCCGGTTGATGGGATTCTGGGAAAGTAGCACTGGTAACAGTCCCGTCCAGCTCATTGGCCCGGTAGGAACTTGACAGTGGATTCCTGTGAAGCGCAGTGTTGGCTGCCTTATCCGATCCCGACGTCGAGAATCCACCGGGCGAGGTAGGACAGGGTGACGGCGTAGGCAAAGCTGACCAGGGTGCCGATGATGACGTATTCGGCGTGTTTGCGTTTGGCCTCTCCGGTCACTTCGCCGAAGCGGAAAATGGACTTGGCCGTCACCAGAAAACCGATAGCAGTCGGGGCGTCGGCCAGGACGAACACGTAGATGAGCAGGCGTTCGCTGTATCCGATCATGCGTCCGCCTTCCGTGAGTCCGGGCTCGTTCTCCAGTTGGTCAGCGTAAGGAGCCACGATAGATCCAACGATGGGCCCCCCGAGGCACACCGTGACGACGGCCCCGATGACTACCACGGGAATAGACCACAGAAGACTACTCATCACCGGATGGAATCGACGAGGGAAGGGAAGTGATGAGTTGTTCGAACCGACGCAGCGTGCGCTCTAGCCGCTCCCAGTGGGCCCGTTTCAAGTGGCGGTTAACGCTTTGTCGGGTAATCGGCTCGGGCTCCCACTGTTCGGCGATGGCTTGCTGTGTGACATTGTTCGCTGTGCCGACGCTTTTGAGCATGCCTGCGACGGCCTGCGCTTGCGCCTCCGTCCACTGGTGGAGAAGATGATCGGTGAGCTCAGCCACACTTTCAACTGCGAGGTGATACGACGACGGAGCGTGGTCGGGAAGTACACAGTCAAACCACCGGTCCTCGTCCAAGGTCTCCAGGGTCCGTCCCGAACGCCGAAAAGCAGGCCCGTCGCTTTCGTTTAGATCGCTGTCGGAAATAAAATCGATCGCATCAATGGCCAGCACCACCCGCGAGGGGAGCCCCTGGGCGTAAAGAAGGGTCCAGAAGTGGAGCACGCGGGCCAGGGCCGCAGTGGGCGTCTCTACGTAGCACTGCCAGCCGTCCCCGCCCGTGATGGCGAGGGGGTGCGGAAGCGTCCCCGACGCCTGGTCTTGAACGGTTGCGTACGTCGAGCGGAGGACCTCCGGCAGTCGGCGCCGATCCTCGTCCGGCAGCTCGGATGACCTTACGATGTCGCCCGTTGCTACAGCGTGAAGAGAAGAGCGATCCATGTCCCTATCATTTTCCTGTAAGCCTTTTTTGTATTATTTAGGTAATAGAAACCCCTTAAGGCTTACGTATAATGGGGAAATCCACGGGGAAACGCAAGGGCGCGGTCGCTATAGCACGTCCTGTAGAAACCGGCCCGTGTGGCTTCGCTCGCAGGCCGCCACCTCTTCCGGAGTTCCTGTCACGACGACCTCTCCGCCCTCGTCCCCCCCTTCGGGACCAAGGTCAATCACGTGGTCGGCGTACTTAATCACGTCGAGGTTGTGCTCGATGATAATCACCGAGTGCCCGTCGGCAACGAGCTGTTCGAAGGCGTTGAGGAGCTGCTTGATGTCGTCGAAGTGGAGGCCCGTAGTGGGTTCGTCGAAGATGTAGAGCGTGCGATCCGAGGAGCGACCGTTGAGGTGGCTGGCGAGCTTGATGCGCTGGGCTTCGCCGCCGCTGAGCGTGGTGGAGGGCTGGCCGAGGGTCAGGTAGCCGAGGCCGATGTCCTGCAGAACCTCCAGCTTGTTGGTGATCGAGCGGTGGCCCTCGAAGAAGTCGGCGGCCTCGTCGACGGTCATGTCGAGCACGTCGGCGATGTTTTTCCCCTTGTACGTGACGTCGAGCACCTCCTGCTTGTAGCGCTGGCCATTGCAGGCCTCGCACTCCAGGTACAGGTCGGCCAGGAACTGCATCTCGACTTTCACCACCCCCTGGCCCTCGCATTCCTCGCACCGTCCGCCCGAGACGTTGAAGCTGAAGAAGCCGGGGTCGTAGCCGTGGACGCGGGCCTGTCGCGTGTCGGCAAACAGCTCGCGGATGCCGTCGAAGGCGTTCGTGTAGGTGGCGGGATTCGAGCGCGGCGAGCGCCCGATGGACTGCTGGTCGACCATCTCCACGGCGTCGATGTGTTCGTGTCCGCGGATGGCGTCGTGGCTCCCCACCTTTCCGTCGCCGCTCCCTCCCTTGAGGCGGTGCAGGCCCTCGTAGAGCGTCTGGTTCGTGAGGGTCGACTTGCCGGAGCCCGAGACGCCCGTCACACACGTGATCGTGCCCAGCGGGATCGTCACGTCGATGTTCTTCAGGTTGTGCTGCCGGGCATTCTCGACCACGAGCACATTCTCCTCGTCCACGGATCGGCGCTCCTCCGGCACGGCAATCTCCTTGCGCCCGCTGAGGTACTGGCCCGTCAGCGACTCCTCGTCGTCGAGAATTTCGTCGTAGGTGCCCTGGAAGACGACCTCGCCGCCGAACGATCCGGAGCCGGGCCCGAGGTCCACGAGCTGGTCGGCCGCCTGCATCGTCACCGGGTCGTGTTCCACCACGAGGACGGTGTTGCCGAGGTCGCGCAGCCGCTGCAGGATGTCGATCAGCCGCTCGTTGTCGCGGGGGTGCAGGCCCACGGTGGGCTCGTCGAGCACGTAGAGCGAGCCGACGAGGGAGGAGCCGAGCGAGGTGGACAGGTTGATGCGCTGCGTCTCGCCCCCGGAGAGTGTTTGCGCCAGCCGGTCGAGCGTCAGGTAGTCGAGCCCCACGTCGACGAGGTAGCGGCTCCGCTTGCGGAGCTCTTCCATCACACGGCCCGCCACCTCCTGCTCGTACTCGTCGAGTTCCAGCGCCTCGAAGAAATCGCGGGCCTCGCGGGTCGTCATCGCGCAGACTTCGCCGATGTGTTTCTTCTCGGTCTCGTCGCCGCCCACCTTTACGTAGAGCGCGTCGTCGCGCAGGCGGTACCCCTCGCAGTCCGGGCATTCGGAATACCCTCGGAAGCGAGCGCGGAAGATGCGGTAGTGCATCTTGTAGGAGTTCTCTTCCAGGAAGCGGAAGAAGCCCTCGATGCCGATGTAGTCGCCCTTGCCCTCCCAGACGAGTTCCTTTTCCCAGTCTTCGAGGTCGCGGTAGGGGCAGTCGATGTTGAGCCCCTCCTGGGCAGCCACGGCGATGAGCTTCTTGAAGTGCTTGCTCCACTTGTCCGTGCGGAACGGCGCGATGGCCCCCTGGCGAATGGAGAGTTCCTTGTTCGGAATGATGAGGTCTTCGTCGAGGCCGGGCACGCGGCCGAAGCCCTGGCACGTGGGACATGCACCTACGGGGCTGTTGAAGCTAAACAGAAGCGGTGTCGGTTCTTCGAACCGCATGCCGTCCCGCTCGAAGTGGGCGCTAAATTCCAGGAGGGGAATGGGGCCGTGCATCATGGCCCCTTCGATCGCGGTTTCTTCTTCGTCGTAGCCACCTCGAAAGGCCGGTACGACGGTGCAGTACCCGTCGCCCTCGTCGAAGGCCTGCTCGACGGACTCGGCGATGCGGGAGCGATTGTCTTCATCCTCTG
>CAYXAD010000074.1:0-13664 GCA_964462965.1 uncultured Salinivenus sp. | reverse complement strand
GACGAGGAACGAGTGATGCGGGTACCCCGCCGAGCCGTGAAGCCTCCGGCATCCCGTTGGAAAAGGCCCCTTACGGGGTACTGCTGCGTGCGGCCCGCCATTCCCAGGGGGCGACGGGATGGTACTGGCTCCAGATGCGGCGATTGGCCTTCTGGGCCTCCCGCTCAATGGTCTGTAAATGCACGGCGTCGGGGGCTTCGCGGTTGTGCCACCAGGCGAGGCCCTGGCGCAGGAGGAGGGCGTTGAGGGAGGTGCCGTCGACCCGCTCGACCCGTCCGGAGAGGAGGTTCCCGTCTGCATTCCTCACAAAGACTCTCACGGTCTTTCGGAGGACGGCATCGGTTACGTAGTGAAGGGCCTCTCGTCCATACGGTTGTTTGAGCTCGGGCGTGTCGATGCCGTAGAGCTCCACCGTGACGATGCCTGTGTCCCGCTGAATTCGAAGGACGTCTCCCTTCTCGACGCTGACGACCTGGCCCGTGAACGACTGGGCCCCGAGGGTGCAAGGGAGAAGCAAGAGAAGAAATAGCAGGCAGCGGATGAAGCGCACGGGCAGACAGTTTCGTGGTCGGTGCAGAATGCGCAGGCTCTCTTGTCGGCGTCTGAGGCCTCAGGGGTGTTCATTCTGCACGGACGAGTCGCGCCTATGACTATGTTATTTATGTGATGAAACCGTGAAGCAAAGGGGGCGGATGGGATTTGCTCATTCTCGGGGAGCAAGACGTTAGATCCGGCGGGGGATGCGTGTCTATTGGGTGCCCTCGGTATGCTCGTCTTTGATCTGTCGGTCCATGCCTCGCCTCAGTTCGGGTCTATTGGGTCTTCTCCTCGGTCTGTTGTCCTGGTCTGCGCCTGCACAGCCGCAGACGGACACGACGTTCTCGTGGCGCAGCTACAGCCGGACCGGGACCACCCAGGTGCAGGTCTATCCGGCCCCGCCCGACGAGGAGGATCGGACGCACACGGTGGTGCTTCGAGAGATTGCCGAGAACCGGGGACCGTCGACGGTCGACGACCTGCAGTACCTGGCCGATCTGGTGGGCCGACGAATAGGGCTCGATCCGACGGCGGCGTACTGGATCATCCACTGGGGCGGCTTCTCCTACGAGGGGGCGGATCCGGACGCCGACCGAGAGCTGTTTCTACGGGCGACCTTCAACCGCACGAAGAGTGGCGCCCTGAGCAGCCCGTACTGGAATGTCATCTCGAAGAATGACGTACGGGAATTGACCGATCGGCGATGGCGGGAGTGAGGCACTCGATCACGGACGGTGCGGATTGAGGGAGGACATTCCGCTCGCTTAGGCGGAGCAGTGTGCGCCTCGCGCGAGATCAGGACACTCCTCGTCCGCTATCTGTTTAGATCCAGTGAACGTTTGCACCACAGTGCATTGCCTCTTCACCTCCCTCGTGACGTCATGACCAACGCACGCTCCTCCGAAGAATCAACCGTTATTGCCACCTATTCGACCCGCCGTGACGCAGAGGTGGCGAAGGACTACCTCAGCGACGAGGGAATTCAGACTTTCGTGAGCACCGACGATGCAGGCGGAATGCATCCGCAGATGCAACGCCCCCATGGGGTCAAGCTCGTGGGAATGAGCAGTATCGCCCCGGAGGCTCGCGAGATGCTTGAGGAGGTAGGGCTTCTTCCCTCCTCTGGCGAGGCTGATCCGCCTGAAGATCGGCCGAGACAAGACCAGGAAGAGGAGTTAACGTCCTCGACGGACCGGTCGACCTTCAAGACCGGCTTCTCGGTCTTGATGGCGATCTTCATTATCGGTGTTGTCGGGGCCGTTCTCGGGCTGCTGTTCTTTGTGCTGTGAGGGAGAACTTGGTTCAACGCCGACTGTAGTAGTGGCAGCGACTGTCTTGGGACTCTCGCTCACATCTTTAGGGGGCCCTTTGCTCAATCGAGGTTATATGGACCCTCGGCGTTTTCAAATTTCCTCTTTCCCGTCTTGCCACGCGACCGAAGGAAGCGATGTCCCAACTTGAGTACCTGATCGTCCTCGTCTCTATTCTCGTCGGTCTGGGACTGGCGGATCTGACGAAGAGCCTGCGGGATCTCGTGCTTCCGGAGATGGACGTGCGATGGCACGGGCTGCCGGTGATCTGGGCCGTGATTGTGCTCGGGTACGTGCTGTGGGCGTGGTGGGCGTTTTATGTGCTCCTGCGGTCGGAGGTGTGGCACCATCCGGTTACCTTCCTGCCGGTTCTGCTGACGACCCTGACGCTCTACCTTCTGTGTGCCTTCGCCTTGCCCGACGCAGATCGGGAGGAGGCGTCGTACGTCACCACGGATGCAGAGGGGACGACGATCGACCTGGAGACGTTTTACCTGTCGACGGCCCACCGCCGGTGGTTCTTCGGGACGGCGGCGCTGTTCTCGCTTCTGTTCTTCGGTACGTTCAGCGCCTGGCTGCTCTACGAAGGGGAGCGGTCCATACAAGCGGCGGTGGTCAACATGCTCCTCACCTTCCCAATCCTCACTATTCCCCATCTCATTCTCGCTGCGACCGAACGCAAATGGGTGCACTGGGGACTCACGCTGTACTCGCTTGGCTGGACCCTCTACCTCCTCTTCGATATCGCCGACACCCTGACGTAGGGTGGTGATCGGCGTGTGGGAGGAGGACGCGCTCAGTGTTCTCGCAGGCACGGGACTTTTACTGAGGTGAATCGCTCTCTTTTGAAGGGAGTGCCGTCCGATCCCCGTGCCCCTGTGCGACGTCCGTTCGTCTGAGCCCGTGCTCCCAATCGACGAACCGTTTTGCCCGACCCTACTCCCTTACAGATAGAGCATGATTACGGACCTCCATTTCTTCTGCGGCGGCCTCTTTCAGTGGCATTGAGAGATGTGCCGAGAAGGAAATGGGCGACTTTGATGCAGAAGCGCTTCTCTTTCGACAATACAGGACAAAAAAACGCCGCCGGCCCCAATCATCGAGGCCGGCGGCGCCACCACTCATCGTTACACCATGTGAACGTCCCGACAGGAAGGAAACGATGCCTGCAGGTCAGGACGTCCATCCCACACTGTACCAACGGGAGCCGGGTCGGGATTATTATAGGCCGGAGAGCGAAGGGAAAACTTTCAGCATCGCCGGACGTGCAGCTGTAGTCCGCTACGGACGAGTCGGCGGCTCGGCGAAGGGGGTCACTGTGGCCTCTCCGGAGGCATCGCTCTCGCTGTCCTCGCCTGCGACGGCCGTCACACGGTAGTAATATGTCGTTCCGTTTTCGGCGGAGGTATCGGTGTAGTCGGTCGACGTGACGTTCGTCTCCAGCGGGGTCCCCGAGGCCTCGTTCGTCGAGGAGGTTGCCCGATATACGCGGTAGCGGTCGGCCTCCTGAACCGACTCCCAGGCCAGATTCACCTCCCCGTTGCCAGACGTGGCCGAAAGCCCCGACGGGGCCTGGGGCGGTGCTTCATTCGATCCAGTACTGCTGCAGCCGGCACTTGTCACGATCAGGCCGACGAGCAGGCACCCCGTGAGGAATCGCCGGAGGATTGATCGGCACGGACGAAAGCATTCAGAAAAAGGCATGATTTGAATGGACTTCATTAGTAGAAATGAGTTCGTAGAGGTCAAAGAGGGAGCTACCGCACCACCGTCATCTTCTGGGTACGGTGCTGCTTTCCGGCCGTCAGCCGACCGAAGTAGACGCCGCTCGAAAGCTGGTCGGTTGCGAGGCGGACGGTATGCCGTCCGGCCTCCTTCCGGCCGTCGACGAGCGTGGCGACCTCTCGCCCGAGCACGTCATAGACGCGCAGAGTGACCTTCCCGGCCTCCGGCAGGGTGTACTCGAGCGTGCCTTGCTGGTGGACCGGGTTCGGGTAGGTCGTGAGCGCCACCTCGTCGGGCGTGATCTGGGCGGCCTGGGTTTCGACGTAGTGCTGCGTGCCCACCGCCAGGCGGAGATTCATATCTTCGCCCGAGGGAGTGATCGGAACAGGGCCCTTTGCCGTCAGGTCGTGGCTCGTGCCCTTGGAGGGAACGAGAAGACGGGCCGATTGCCCGCCTAGGGCCTCAGGGTTCTCCACCGAGAGGTGAATGGGGCCGTTCGTCCGAGACGTCAACTGCAGATCAAAGGTGCTCCCTTCGCTGCCGATCGACTGCCGAGTGCGCATTAGGAACCGTTGACGAGCCGGGCGCTGCGCGGCCGCCTCAGGCGCAATGCGGAGGCTCACGGACTCGAATCGACCGGGCGGCGCCACGACGGAGGAGCGGGCGGGGGCGTCCTTGGTGAATCCCAACTGCACAGTCGACGCCGAGGCCCCCTCTACGTCAGCCGGCGTCGCAGCGAGGCGGAACAGGTCGGGCGCGTCGCGGTCCGTGCTCTTCTTCTTCGTGGACAGTCCCGGATACGGGATGCGAAGCGAGTCGAGGCCTTGATCGTTGAGGAAGTAGTACGCGACGCCTTCCGCGGCCGAATCCATGGAGTCGGCCTGGTTAAAGGTCCCGTCGAAGGCCCAGAGGGGCTGAAGGGAACCGTTCGCCGCCGCCTGGTTCGCCGTCACGAGGCGATCGTACGAGACGGCCCGGTCCGTCGGATTCGAGACGACGTTCCACCCGTCCTGAAGGCCAATCACGGCGGCCGAGTCGCCCTGCAGGGACACGGTTGAGGCGTTGACGTCGTGGGTCCAGTCACTGGTAGCCGTCAGCCAGAAGCCGGCTCCCGGCTCAAGGGTAAAGGTGTCCGAGCCGTCGTACTTCTTCAGGAAGTCGGAATCAGTGCCGTCGTCGTGGTAGGCCTGCCACTCTAAACCTGCCTCCCCCGAGACGACATCGGCCAGTGGACGGCTGATGTCACCGGGGAGCGCCACCAGGCGGTAGTCTGAGGAACTGGCGGCGCCTCCGAACGAGCGGCTGATGGTTGCCGACAGGGTGCTCGGGTAGAGGGAGAGGCTCGATGCGAAGTCGGCATCGCCGTTGAGCGCGACCGTCTTGGGACGCTCGGCGGCGGCGCGAGAGACGGATGTGCCCGGCGTTTCGTTGAAGCGAAAGTAGGCCAGCAGCCCGTCTTCGTTGCCCGCTAGCTCCTGCCGATAGTGGTCCTCCACCTCGGTCTCGGTGCGGGCCACGTCCCAGATGCGAACCTCGTCGATCCGGCCGCTGAAGAACTGCTCGTTGGCCGCTTCCGTGGTGCCAAACTGCAACGGCGTCGCCCCATCGCTGACTCCTGTACCGCCGTCGCTGTTTGTATTGTCGTGCGTGCCGTTGACGTAGAGGTGTAGCTCATTCCCATCATTGACGGCCGCGACGTGCGTCCACGTGTTTGCGGCAATGTTGGTGTTCGAGGTGATGGAGCCTCCGAAGTTGCCCCAGTCGAATCGAACGGGCACTTCCTCTCCGCTTCCCACAAGTCGCAGTTCGTATCCCTTATTGCCTTCGGTTTTGTCGAGGATCATGGCGTCGGCGTCGCTGGAGCCGTCGTGTCTGATCCAGGCCTCGACGGTCATTTGATCCTCCGGGCCTTCGAAGCTGAGGGAGGGGCGGTCACCGACGGTGCCGTAGTCCTGGTCGCCGTCCAGCGCAAGTGCATTGCCGAAGTATTGAGTCGACGGAGTTGTGGGGGCGGGATGAGGGTGGTCGCTCTCTTGCCCCGCGGCGTTTACGACCGTTGCCTCGTGGAAGGTGTTGGTGGCGTTGGAGGCGCCGTCGTCAGTGTAACTCGTCGTGGAGGCGCTTTCCGTAGTTACGAGACTCCGGTCACTCCCGTCCGAGGCCGTGGCGCGGTAGACGCGAAATTGATTGGCCGCTCCGGAGCGGCGCTCGGCCCACGACAGTTCGACGCTCGCATCACCGGCCTGCGCATAAAGGCGCGGCGGCAGGGGAAGTGCACCGGGCCCTTCGAGTGCCGCGTCGCCCTGGAGGACGGCGTCGGCGTGACGGGTGGCGTAACCGGTGGAGCGGTCTTGCCTGACTCCTTTGCCGGCATCGTTGAAACGCCAGTACGCCTGGAGGCCGTCTTCATTCCCCACCAGCTCTTGCTGGTAGTTTGCCTGAATCTGCTGTTCCGTTCGTCCGCCATTCCAGACGCGGACTTCGTCGATTTGTCCGCTGAAGAACCGGCCGTTGGCGGCCTCCGTGGTCCCGAGATACAGCGACGTCGCCCCGTCGCTGATCTCGGTGTCATCGCCGAACTGGCGATCCAGCTCGCCATTGACGTAGAGGGTCAAGTTGGTGCCGTCGTAGGTTGCGGCCACGTGCGTCCACGTGTCGGCCGGAATGCCGGACTTGGACGTGATCGAGGTGCCGAAGTTGCCGATCCGGAATTTGACGGGCACCTCCTCTCCGCTTCCAACGAGGCTCAGCTGGTAGCCGTGGCCGCCGTCTTGTTTGTCGAGGATCATGGCGTCGGCGTCGCTGGAGCCGTCGTGCTTGATCCAGGCCTCGACCGTGATCGATTGGCCGGTGATGCTGAGCGACGGGCGGTCGCTTGCCGCCGCATAATCCAGGTCGCCGTCCAGCGACAGCGCCGCCCCGCCCTTCATGGGCGTCGGCTCGCTGCCATTGTACGGTGTCCCCGTGATGAGCGGAGAGAAGTCACTTTCGTTGCCGCTTCCGTCCTCGGCAGTGACCTCCCAGAAGTAGGTTTTTCCGTTGCTGAGGTCCGTCGCCGTGTATGTGGACGCTGAAGCGCTGGGTTGAGCGACCTCAGAGCGGCCGCTTAGCCCCGTCGGAGGGGAGGAATACACGTTGAAGCTGCTCGCCGCGTTTGCACCGTTCGGTCCCGTCCGTTCCTCCCATTGCAGGCTGACCTGTCCGTTGCCCTCGTTTTCCACGTAGAGATTTGGCGGTACGGGAAACACGTCAGGCGACTCTGCCGAGGCATCCCCCTGAAACGTCAGATCGTTGCTACCGGCCCGGTCGGTCGTAGGGCTGCTCGCCCCGAAGGGGTAATAGGCAACGAGACCATTCTCGCTGCCGGTGAGTTCGCTGAATCGGTTCTCTTTGAGCTCAAGTTGCGAACGTCCGCCGTTCCAGACGCGGACTTCGTCGATTTGTCCGCTGAAGAACCGGCCGTTGGCGGCCTCCGTGGTCCCGAGATACAGCGACGTCGCCCCGTCGCTGATCTCGGTGTCATCGCCGAACTGGCGATCCAGCTCGCCATTGACGTAGAGGGTCAAGTTGGTGCCGTCGTAGGTTGCGGCCACGTGCGTCCACGTGTCGGCCGGAATGCCGGACTTGGACGTGATCGAGGTGCCGAAGTTGCCGATCCGGAATTTGACGGGCACCTCCTCTCCGCTTCCAACGAGGCTCAGCTGGTAGCCGTGGCCGCCGTCTTGTTTGTCGAGGATCATGGCGTCGGCGTCGCTGGAGCCGTCGTGCTTGATCCAGGCCTCGACCGTGATCGATTGGCCGGTGATGCTGAGCGACGAATTGTCGCTTGCCGTCGCATAATCCTGGTCACC
Organism: uncultured Salinivenus sp.; assembly: GCA_964462965.1. Classification (GTDB taxonomy): domain Bacteria; phylum Bacteroidota; class Rhodothermia; order Rhodothermales; family Salinibacteraceae; genus Salinibacter. The sequence continues at coordinate 6,241 of CAYXAD010000074.1, read as the reverse complement.
GTCCAGGTTCAGCTTCTGCGAATCCTGGGCCGACGCTTCTGAAGGCACGAAGGGGAACAGAACAATGATCGAAAGAAAGACGAGAAAGGGGGGGAGGGAAAAAGGTCGTCGCATAAGACTGGAGAAAAAGGGTGATATGAGACGGAGGAGAGGGACGCTAAACACTAAGTGTCGGAGGACGGCAACTGTGCAAGCAGCCGCCGACGGGGAAGGCGTCACTGCTCGCTAGTGTCGGGAAAGTCGCCGACCTCCACCATCCAGATTCCGTCCTGCGTCTCGCTCGTCTCTTTCACCACCTCTCCGTCGTTCAGGAGCTGGAGGGTCACCGAAGATGGGGTATGACCGCCGCCGAAGGGAGAAGCCTGCAGGCGGTAGGCATCGTACTCTCCGTCCTCCAGATCGCCGCTGGCACTTCCGTTTTCGAGCCCGTAAGATCGAAGGGTTGAGGAGTTGACGCTCGACCCGTCGTAGTAGCTTCTCGAAATCGTGACGGTCAGCTCCACGCTTTCGTCGGCCTCGACGCGCCAGGACAGATCTCCGTCCAGCGTGGGGCCCTCGTCACTGTTGCTACCGAATAATCCACAGCCGATCAGGCTCAGGGTGAGAGCGCTTCCTACAAAGAGAAGAATGAGGGGACGTAGCCGAATCATCATTCAGGAGACGTGTCTTTCGAAAAAGGAGACGAAAAAAGCGAGAGGGTCGATTCCGACGTTCCCGCTCACCTGAAGATGCGTGACGACCCCCCTGGACTCATTCACGAAAGAGGTGAAGAAAGAATGAATGAGCCGATCCTTTCGGCCGCCCCCTTCGCTGGGGACTCTCAGTGTCGAATCGGGAGTGGATCGTAGGCCGGCGAGGAAAGGGGGATGGGTTCCGGCCAACTCTGTCGATGGGGGGCTCTTCGTGCGAGAGCCCTTTCTTCTCGGTTCGTTACCGTCCCGCACGCTCCGATCCGTCCCACTCCTCGTACAACAAATCCATCTGCTCGCGAATGTCTGAGGTAGGATCCGAAAGGCCCAGGGTGTCCACGAGCGTAAACCCCTTCTTTAAAGCGGTTTCGGCCTCCTCGTACTGTCCGAGCATTCGCAGGCAGCGGCCGTACCGACGGGCGGCCCGTGCCGAGAGGAACGGCATCGAAGGATCGTCCATGAGAATCCGGTAGGCAGAACGCAGGAGGGGCCTCGCCTGGTCGGGACGCTCCCGATCGAGCAGGTACGAGCCGTACGTGCTTTTCGCGATTGCTAGGTCGGAGTGAGTGGAGGGGACCGTCTGTTCGTACGTGGAAATTGCAGCCTGAAATCGATCCGCTGCGGCCTCCAGGCGGCCCTGCTCCTCACGCAAGACCCCGATGGATCGAAGCAGCGATGCCGTTTGCGGATGGGGGGAATCGTGTAGTGATCGTCGGATGGAGAGCGTCCGCTGGAAGAGAGAGTCCGCCTGATTGAGTCGATCTTGTCTGAGAGCAAGGGTTCCCAGGCTGTGTAGACTGCGAGCGATGGACGGATGCGGAGCATCGAAGACCGTCCGCCTGATGTCGAGGACGTCCTGAAGATGGGGTCTGGCGGCCTCGAATTGATTCTGCTGGACCAGCAGGGAGACCAAATTTTGTAGAGAGGTGGCTACTGCCTGATGCGTGGTTCCATACAACTCCCGATTCATGTTGATCGCCTTTCGGTGGTACTGCTCTGCCTCTGCCAGCCGTCCCTGTTCTTCCAGCAGGAGGCCCATATTTGAGAAATTCGTCGCCAGCCCGGGGTGCGGTCCGTCGACCTCGGACTGAACAGTGGAAAGTGACTGTCGCTGATAGCGCTCCGCCTCCTTGAGATTGCCTTTTTCGCGGAGGATCGCGGCCAGGTTGAAGTAGCTCTCCGCCGTACTGATGTGGTCGGGTCCGTGCACGCGCTTTTGAATTTGGAGGGCCTCCTCGATGGTCGACTGGGCTGCGTCCAGATTTCCCAGCTGCCGCTCCACGTACGAAAGGCGCATTAGATCCGTCGCGAGGCGCGGGGGGGTATCCAGCGTGCGACGGAGCTCGACGGCTTTGCGCAGCCGCGAGGCCGACTCTTCGTAGTCGCCTTGGTCGCGGAGCAGCAGCCCCAGTTCCGAAAGAGCTTCGGCATACTCGGCGGAGGGAGGCGAGGTAGAGTCGCTGCGGTACGGGCGGAGGGACTTACGGATGAGGCCGGCGGCCCGGTCGAGATCCCCGAGGCGCCGGTGTACGCGGCCCATCGTATGGAGTAGATTGGCCTGCACCTGGGGCTGACCGTCCAGTGTCGACACCTGCTCGGCGCCCCGACGCAGCAGAGTGCGGGCTGGAATGGTGTCTCCCTGGGCTTCTTCGGGGTCGGCGGCCTCGAAGAGGTCTACGAGGAATTGGGAAACCTCTTCGGCCCGAGCCGCCTCCGTCTGGGCCCGGTCCCGCTGGGTCGCAATGCGGCGAGCCTGTACGGTGACCGTGACGGCATACCCGACGAGCAGGAGAGCAATCAGCGTCGTCGCGGCAACGGTGCCTCCATTTCGCCGGAGAAACTTTTTCGCTCGGTACGTGGCACTTCCCTGCTTCGCCCGCACCGGCCGGTCGGCGCGGAAGCGGTCGAGGTCGGCAAGGAACGAGGAAACGGTCTCGTAGCGGTCGTCGGGGGCCTTCCGAAGGGCCTTCAGAAGGATGGCGTCGAGGTCGTCCCGGAGCAGGGATTGCCGAGCCGAGCCGTCCACGGCGGCACTCGGTGGAGGGGGATCGTCCTCGCACACGGCCCGGGCCACCGCATACGGGGACTCTCCTTCATGCGGCCGCTCGTCGGTCAGCAACTCGTAAAGCAGGACGCCCAACGCGTAGATGTCGGTGGCGACGTCGATCGAGGCTCCCTTCACCTGCTCAGGGGCGGCGTACGAGGGAGTCATCAGGAGCCGACCCGTCCGCGTCTGGGGTTGGGTGGCCGGCACTGCATCGCCGAGCAGCTTGGCGATGCCGAAGTCCAAGAGCTTCACCTGAGGCCCCTCCTCCGTTTCGGTCACGAGCACGTTCGAGGGTTTCAGGTCGCGGTGCACCACGAGCTGTCGGTGTGCCGCCTGGACGGCATCGAACACCTGCTCCATGAGGGCAAGCCGCTGGTCGACAGTCAGGGAGCGGGCCTCGGCGTAGTCCGTGATGGGGATCCCCTCCACGTGCTCCATGACCAGGTAAAACCGTCCCTGTTCGGTGACGCCCGCATCGATGAACTGGGCGATGTTCGGATGGTCGAGGCTCGCCAGCACCTGTCGTTCGGCCCGAAAGCGTTTCTCAGCGTCGTCTGTGTCGAGGCGACGCCGAAGCAGCTTAACCGCCACGATCTGCTCGACGGCCTCGTCGGCCCGCTCGGCGCGGTAGACGACGCTCATGCCACCGGTGTCAATCTCCTCCAGGAGCCGGTACCCCCCGATGTGCGTGCCGGGCGAGGGCCGGGCCTGCGGCCCCCGTTCTGCACTCGTGGTCTCGCCGGGAGATGCTTGGGTGAACCAACCGGTCGGAAATCCCTCGTCGGCAAACAGCGGATCGTCCGGTTCGTAGGCGTCGAGCAGCGATTCGACCTCGGCGCGTACGGTCGGTTCGTCGGCACAGACCGTTTCCAGCCAGTTCCGCCGTTCGTCCGGCGGTCGGTCCAGGGCCCGGTCAAATACCTTGCAAATACGGGACCACTGCTCCGATGTCATAGTGGCAGGGGGTACGATCCGTGGGAGTCGAGAACGAGGTGGCCCTGGGGCGCCCGAGTCCGACGATCGAGAAGGATCAGTGCTGGAGCTCTCGGCGCAGCCAGGCCTTGGCGGTGCGCCAGTCGCGCTGCACCGTGCTGGACGACACGTCGAGCACGTCCGCCGTCTCGTCGATCGTGTACCCTCCAAAAAAGCGGCACTCGACGACACGCGTCTGACGATCACTGATCTCCGCGAGCCGCTCGAGGGCCTGGTGAACGGCGAGAACGACAATCGGGGGGCGCGGCGTCTCGGGGGTCACCTCGTCGAGTGGACGCGTTGGGAGGTTCCCACCTCGCTTGTCGGTCGTGCGCTTTCGGGCGTAGTCGACGATCACCTGGCGCATGGCGCGTGCGGCCACCGCAAAGAAATGCTGGCGGTCCTGCCAGTCGACTGCGTGGGAGTCCACGAGCTTCAGGTAAGCCTCGTGGACGAGCTCCGTAGTACGCAGCGTCAGGGCGTCGTCTTCGGAGCGGAGGGAGCGGTGAGCAAGGCGCCGGAGTTCCTCGTAGACGGCGGGCAGCAGTTCGTCCAGCGCGGCCCGATCGCCGTCTCGGAGGCGCACGAGGAGGGCCGTCACCTCTGAAGTGGGAGGCGGGGCATCGGGCATAGAAGCAGCGTCGAGAAAAAGAAGATAGGCGTCGGATCGGGAGGTCGTTTCCGGCGAGGAGAATCGGGAAGCCGAAGAGAAATCCTCTATCGTGCGCCGACTCTCCTCTCATTCAGGAAAAGAAGAGGCTCGCTCCACTCTTCATTATAGCCCTTCGTTACAGAGTACGTGACAGCTCTCCAGAACTCAACTTGCGTTATACATCTGGCTATGGATGGGGCTGAGAGGCCGGATGCGAGGACGTTCAGAATGACGAGGGTCGCCGTCGCTAGAGGCGTTGCTCGATCGATGGAGAGTGAAACAACCGTCGGAGCGCCTTTGCCGGTTTCAGGGCGCCAGGCGCTCCAGAACCCAGCCGTCGTCGGTCCGGCGGTAGCGCAGGCGGTCGTGGAGTCGATTGGGACGGCCCTGCCAGAATTCGAGCTGGGCGGGCTGCACCACGTACCCGCCCCAGCGCGGGGGGCACGGAAGGGGATCGGTGTCCTCGTACTTCTCCCGGATCGCCTTCAGGTTCTGCTCCAGGACGGCCCGGCTTTCGATGACGCGGCTCTGGGGCGACGCCCAGGCGCCGAGCTGGCTGCCCCGAGGGCGGCTACAAAAGTACTCGGTCGACGCCTCGTCGGAGAGGCGCTCGACCGTGCCCTCGACGCGCACCTGCCGCTCGAGGGGCGCCCACCAGAACACGAGGGCGGCCTTTGGATTTTGACTCAGCTCCGTCCCCTTGCGGCTGTCGTAGTTGGTGTAGAAGCGGAAGCCCCGCTCGTCGAGCCCCTTGAGGAGAACGATGCGGGCGGAGGGCGTGCCGTCCGGCGCCGCCGTGGCCAGCGTCATGGCGTTTGGGTCGTCGAGCTCCGCGTCCAGGGCCTCGTCGAACCAGCGCTGAAACTGCTCGATTGGATCGTCGGCGACGGACTCGGGCGTAAGGGCCTGTCGGGCGTACTCGCGGCGTAGGTCGGCCAGGGTCGACATGAGTGGAAGCGCATCGTGTTACGGAGGGGGCGACAGGGCCATCGCAACGCCCGGCGCTCCGTCTACGTTTCGGACTGCGGGGGCGGACCGAGCCCCTCCGGTGCAGCCCCGTTATCGCCAGATCTCCATCCGCAGACCTCGGTCGTTCCGGGGCGCCGTCTCGTCATTCGGGGGGCAGCGCTCGGCCGTGCCGACGTGGATGCGACGAGCCGTCCAACACGCCGCGTGGGCGTCGAGCACGTCGTCGGCCCCGACCGGGCCGACGGAGAGACCCTCGACGGTCTCCCCGATGTCGGGAAACCCGTGGGCTCTTAGGAGCTCGATTCGGATGGATCGGCCCACATCGGTATGCTTGCTTTCAGACAACGGGGTGTCGTCGTTCATGGCGTAGAACGACAGTTCGGGGTGGACCTCGCGAACCCACCCCTGCATGGAGGCGGTCATCTGGGCGGCCACGGCCCGCAGGTGGGGGAATAAATTGAACGTCTGCCGGGTGAGACCGGGAGCATCGGGTCCACTGGCGCGGTTTCGGCGCTGTGCCGCCTCGTAGCTGGAGGCCGAGAGGGCGTCGTAGGCGGGGGGCGAAAAGACACTTCGGCTGCGCGGAGCCCCGAGGAGGGTCCGAGCGTGCCGGTCGCACCGCCGTCCGCCCGGCTGAGCGCGGTCGGGAAGGCCGACGATCATGTCGAGGCCGAGGACGGCCGGCTGTTCGGGGAGGGCAAGGAGCGCCTCCAGGTCGGACACTGTGCGATGTCGGACCGCCCCCGTCTCGGGCCGCAATAGGATCGCCACCCACCCTTTGCTGAAAGCATCGGCCCCAGCCACCCAAAGGGTTTGAGGGTCGGAAGAAGAATCGGTACTGCTCATGGAGGGCGAGGAAAGAGCGAAAATCTCTTGGGGTCCTTTATCCCGATTCCTCAACTTCTTTTCTTC
>CAYXAD010000073.1:0-13708 GCA_964462965.1 uncultured Salinivenus sp. | reverse complement strand
AGAGCGCTGACCTTTTGAAACTCCTTTCCGAAGGACTCGGTGTGGCGATAGTTGGGGATGAACACGGTGTAGCCCCGGTCGGCAAACACCTGAACCGGAAATGGCCACGAATCGTACACGTGGAACTCGTTCCTTACCGTGGCAGACGGCCCGCCGTGAACGAGAGTCAGAAGCGGCGGCGGATCCGATTCCGAGTGCTTCTCAGGCTGAAGGAGCCAGCCCTGCACCTCAGTCCCGTCGGTTGAGGTCCACGTGACTGACTCGGCGTCCGGAAGCCAGAGGGCTTCCATGTGCTCGTTCAGGGAAGAGATTCGTTGTGGCGATTCGAAGGGTCGGCGAGCAGTATATATCTCCGGGGGACTGCTGACACTTTCCTGAACCCACACCGCCTGGGTACCGTCTTCGCTGAACGAGAATCCCGTGGCTTCACCGTCTGGCGTCCAGATCGGACTCGTCGTCCCGTCGCCGAGGGAAAGGCGATAGAGGCCTCGCTCGGCGCGGTGGGTGTACTCGACGAAGAGCGTGTCGGGGGCTGCCCAGTGAAACCTGGGAGCGTCGAGGTCCTGGGACACGTCGGAGGTGACGTATCGGGTGGTTCCTCTATCGGTATCGTACACACCTAATTCAGGAGTAGACGCAAATCGAGCACTATGGTCGGTTCGAAGAAAACCAAGTCGCTCGCCCGAGGGCGACCAGAACGGGGTCGAATAAGAGACAACTCCTTCATACACGCGCGTCGAATCTTGATGCCCCTGATGGATTTGCTGGAGACGCTCTTCGTCCCGAGAATACAGGTACAGATCCGACCGTTGCAGGTAGAAACCAGGAGCCTGTTTTCGGTGCTGCTCGATAGGTGCTCCTGTAATTGCCACCCGGTCGCCCGAGGGAGACCAGCTGTACTCGTCGACGGATAGGTCGCCACTAACCTTCGCCACGCTCTCAGCCTCTCGGTCCCTGATCCACAGCTCAGTCTGGGAAAGATTCGACGAGGAGGAGCCCAACTCCTCGAGGTCCCACATCGCAAACGTCCCAAGATCAATCTCCTCTCCCCGGAGCGAATCGGAGTCCGGTTCTTCTGTGTCCAGGGACTTTCGGATCGTGTAGGCAAGCTGGTCGCCACTGCTGGAGAATTTGAAGCTACGAACGTTTGCTTCTGCCTCCGTGAGCTGCCGTGCAGTGCTGTCTCCTCGTTCTTTTACCCACACCTGCAGATTGCTGTCGGCAGGCGCCAGATACGCGAGCTGGTCACTACTGGGTCCCCACACGACCGAGCGAGCCCGAGGCGGAAGGTTGAGACTCCGTCGGGTCTCGCTGGGCCCTATGGGAAGGAGCACTCGTGAAGACTCGTATCTGTCGTTCTCGACGTCGGCCCGGCGCGTCTCCAGCAGCGCAAATCGTCCGTCCGGAGAGAGCCTTAGCCTTCGAGGGTCCTCGTATTCCAGAAGATCGGACGGGGTTGGGGCCAGGAGAGAGGCTGAGGAATGCTGGCCCGTAGCGTGTTCTGTGGGCTGTCCGAGGGCAGCGGGAATCCCTATGAGAACAAGGAAAAAGACACTGACGAAAGAACGGCGGCACATCCGCATATCTTTTGAAGTTGGGTGGCGTTGGTCTTGTGATCCCGCCCGCTTGCTTAGAAGAATGCAAGATTCCAAATGAGGAATTAAAACCACCGTTCAGACGTGAGAAGCGACTTGCTTACATGTGAAGTGAATCGCATCGAAACTGATATTTCTCTCTCATCGAGCATTCCTCACAGTTTTCGATTTTACTGGTAGAACCCCCAGTCAACTTCCACTTCGTTATCAGAAGGTGCCCCACAGGCGAGAAAGTCGTGGAAGATGGACCTTCATTCGTCCCTGCCTCTCTCGCCAGCGTCGGTGCAAGGGCTCGTACCTTGCCTTCAAGGATCATTGCGGGGCCGCCGATTGAAACAGGCATAGACCGTGCGCCAACCCGGCCCGAAGTCCCCCGGCGAGTCTCACCACTGTCATCTGTTTTCAGGAGGTAGGAAACGCCGGTCTCCGCGGCGAGCGAGCGAACTCAGCCGCCCAATCAGCACCCACTGCTGGTCGAAGGTCAGAAGTATAGGATTATTGCATCGTACTAGAGAAAAAAGAGCGCCCGAGCAGAGAAAGGAACCTCCAGAACACCCAACCTCAGACGATTTCTCACTTTACCTCGATCTCCACGTTGGCGAGCGCAGGCCGATCCACGACCTCCTCCCGCTCCAGCTTTCCGTCGCGAAGGTGAATGATGCGGCGGGCGTGGCGCGCGATGTCCTCTTCGTGCGTCACGACGAGAATCGTGTTGCCCCGGCGATGGAGCGACTCGAAGAGTTGCATGATCTCGTCCCCCGTCTCGGTGTCGAGGTTTCCGGTCGGCTCGTCGGCGAGAAGGAGCGAGGGATTATTGACGAGGGCCCGGGCCGTCGCCACGCGCTGACGCTGCCCACCGGACAGCTCGTTGGGCCGATGGTCGAGACGATCCCCGAGCCCCACGTGCCGAAGGGCTTCGGCCGCTCGCTCCCGGCGCTCGGTCTTCGACATGCCCGCATAGATGAGCGGGAGCTCCGCGTTCCGGAGGCAATTCACGCGGGGAAGCAAATTAAACGTCTGGAAGACAAACCCAATCTCGCGGTTCCGAATTTCGGCGAGTTCATTGTCCGAAAAGGTGCTCACATCCTGTCCGCGGAGGTGATACGTTCCGCTGGTAGGCGTGTCGAGGCAGCCGAGCATGTTCATGAGCGTCGACTTCCCCGAGCCCGAAGGCCCCATGATGGCCACGTACTCGCCCTTCTCAATGGAGAGGGTGACGCCGTCCAGGGCCCAAACCTCCTGGGTGCCCATCATGTAGCGTTTCTTTAGATCGGTAATCTCAATGAGGGGGCGCTCCATTTCAGCGGTGGGAGCAGGAGTGGTGGCGGGAGCTTCCATAGCGGTAGAGTCCTTAATCGAGGAAAGATGTGTGGAGACCGAAAAGGCTATTGCCCCGAAGCCATCGACGGACGTCCCCGCGCCCCAGATCCGGTCTGGATCTTCGTGCCCGGTTCGAGCTCTCGGCTGATGGCACTGTACGGCCCAGTGATCACCTGCTCCCCACCGTTCAGGCCCGAGCGAATCTCCATGTGGGTGTCGTCGGCAATTCCCGTAGTTACTTCCACCATGCGGGCCGAGTCGCCCTCCGCCACGAACACGACTTCGCGCAGGTCTTCCTTGGACGGTTTCTTTTGACTCGTCGAGTCGGACTGCGCGTTCGGCCCGACTGTGTTAAAGTCCCGCACGGTGACGGCCTGGATCGGGATGGCCACAGCGTCTTCCTGCGTCTCCGTGTAAATGTCGACCGACCCACTCATTCCCGGGCGAAGAACCGGCCCTCTCTCTGGAGACGTGGGAACTTCGGGACGGGTTACGTTTCCCCCTGCCCCTCCCGCCGGGGCGGTGTTCGGATTACCAAGCACACGAATTTTGACGGGAAAGTTGGTCACCTCATTCTGGCTCCCTTCGTTCTGAATCCGAGCCGAGTTGGCAATCTCCATGACTCGCCCCTGAAAGGTTCGGTCCGGGTATGCATCGAACTCAATCTCGGCCGTATCCTCCTCGGCGATGTTTACGACGTCACTCTCGTTCACGTCCACCTCCAGCTCCATCTGGTCGAGACGGGCAATTTGCATCATCTGCGTCCCTTCCATCTGGGACGTCCCTACGACCCGCTCTCCTTCCTCGACTTCCAGCTTGCTTACGGTCCCATCCATCGGAGCGTAAAGGTTGGTTTTCTCAAGCTGCTCGCGGGCATCCTGCAGGGTGGCCTCGGCGCTTTCGACCTGATGGCGAGCGGCCTGAAGGCGAGCGACAGCTTGCTGGTACGAAGACTCTGCCGACTCGAGCTCACTTTCCGGTTCGACGCCCCGTTCGTGCAGACTCTTCGTGCGCTCGAAGGTACGGCGCGCCTGCATGGAATCTGCGCGGCGCTCGGCAAGGGTTGCCCTCTGCTGAGCGACCTGGGCCCGCCGTTGCTCCACCTGCGCCCGATAATCGTCCTGTCGAAGCCGAGCGAGAAGGTCCCCTTGTTGCACTTCGTCACCCTCCTGCACGGGAAGCTCGACGATCTCGCCCGAAACATCCGGGCTGATGGTCACCTCCACCTCGGGCTGCGCCCGCCCGAAGGCCGTCACGACCTGCGTGATCGTTTGGCGCTCCGCAGTCTCGGTCTCGACGAAAAGACCTCCGTCGTCCCCGCCAATCCACCCGAGGCCCCACCCGACGCCTCCGAGCAACAAGAGAACGGCGAATAGCCCACCGGTAGCGTAGAAAATGCGACGTGTCGTGCTGCTTGAGGATGCCATAGCTAAGAGTGACTTCTTAGGTGTGTCGGAGAGAAGGAGAGTTTACTGACTCGGCTCTGCGAGGAGACTCGGCTGCTGAGAGTTGAGGTGACCGACGTTGTAGTCGATCCGCTTCTGCTGAAAGAGAAGGTTGTAGCGGGCCCGAATTTGCTGGCTGGCTGCATCCACGTAGTCGCGAGTGGCATTCTGTAGCTCGACAATCGAGGCGGAGCCGAGGTTATACCGCTCCTGGGCCGCCGTGCGCGCCTGCTCGGCCGCCTGAAGGCGCTTGTTGGCGGCCTCCAGCTGCTGAACGGCATTCTGGTAGTCGAGATAGGCCTGGCGAACCTGCAACGCCACCTGCTGCCGCTGGTCCTCCAGGGCATATTGAGCGTTTCGAGCTTGCACCTGAGCCTGCTCGACCTGAACGTTCCGCTGGAGCTGATCGAACACTGGAATACTTACCGAAAGAGAAACGCTTCCACTCCGATTGTTGTCGAGCTGACGGGAAAAGCCAGGTTCAATTGCCTGCCCGGTCTCTGGATCTGGAATCGTTCGGGGGCGGCTCGTCCAGCGCGTCCCGTAGCTTCCACTCACGGAAATGCTCGGATAGTAACTGGACCGCGCGGCGCGCACCCCCTGCTCCGCCGCTCGCTCCTCGGCTTCGGCAACCCGCAGGTCGAGCCGCTCAGAAAAGGCCTCATCCATCAGACGGGACAACTCGTAGGTCTGCTCCCCCAGCATGTCCTCGTCCACCTCCGGAACCTCGAAGTGATACGGTTGTCTCGGATCGAGCTGAAGGGTGTTGATGAGGCGGGTCTGACTTAGCTCCAGGTCTCGCTCGGCCTGAAGTACGCTCTGCTCGGCCTCGGCGACGTTGGCCTGCTCCTGGTACAGGTCCGACACCGGACGCGAGCCGGCTTCCACGAACTCCTCGATCTGGCGGAGCTGCTGGCGCCGCGTCTCGAGTTCCTCCTCTCGGACCCGCACAATTTCCCGATTTTCAACGAGCGTAATGAAGCGGTCCATCACCTCGAAGACGATGTCCCGCCGGGTTTGCTGAAAGTCCAGCTCACTTGCCTCGGCTTGGGCACCCGCCTCCCGCAGAGAGGCGACGTTTTCGAACCCATTAAAGAGGGTCACCCCCGAACGGGCATTTAGGTCGAAATAATCCGTCGACTCATTGATGAAGCCAACTTGCTCCTGGCTGAAAGTTCGACCAAAGTTCCGATCGACCCCCGAAGAGACACTCAGATCCGGAACGAAATCCATGCGTTCGGACTGAACCCGAGCACTCGTCTGATCCACGTCCCCCTGTGCGCGCTTCAGATCCGTATTTTGATCGAGCGCAATCTGAATGGCCTCATCGAAAGCAATCTGGACCGTATCCGCCGGAGCCTGAGCCCCCGCGGAGCGGACGTGCCCCATAAAAAGCACCAGGAACCCGAGAGCCATCAGGGGCCCAGCCACCAATGAGCGACGAAGGAGAAAAGAAGTAAGAACGTTCATAGCAGGGTGTAAGATCAATACTGTTACGTGATGGAGCGAGGGTCGCGTGCGTCTCGATTACTCGTTATTCGTACCGCAACGACTCGATCGGATCGAGCCGGGCCGCTTTGTATGCGGGATAACCACCGAAGAAGAGGGCGAGCATGGTGACCCCTCCGACAGCAATCCCCGCCCAGATCCAGGGAAAGGAGGGAGAAATCTCGAAGTAGTACGCCGTCACGTTGCCGCCGAGCGCCCCCAGAAAGATGCCGATGAGCCCACCGATCTGGCACAGGATGATGGCCTCTAGCAGGAACTGACCCAGGACGTGGGTCCACTTTGCACCGACGGCCTTTCGAATCCCGATCTCCCGCGTGCGCTCGGTCACGGAGACGAGCATGATGTTCATAATGCCCACACCGGCAGCCAGGAGCGAGATGAGCCCAATCGCGGCCCCGCCCATGGTGAGCGTCGCCGTAAACTGATCCAGCGTGCTCCGGGCCGACTCATTCGTCTCCATGGTGAAGGTGTCCGGCTCGCCCGGCGCAACCTTCCGAATGACCCGCATGTGCTGGCGAACCTGGGCCTGGGCCGCAGCAACCTGACTCGAACTCGGGGCCCGCACGCTCACGTCATTTATGTTTCGCCCGCCATCCCCATACGTACTCAGCAGATACGTAATGGGAGCATAGACCCTGTTGTCGTAGTCGAGGCCGAGGAAGGATCCTTTCGACTCGAGGACCCCGACCACACGGAGTCGCACTCGTCCGAGACGAATTTCCTTGCCGAGGGGAGAGGTCGCCGGAAACAGTTCGTCGGCCACCGTCGCCCCAATAAGGGCCACCGGCCGTGCGTTCTGCACCTCCTGCTCAGCGAGAGGGCGTCCGGCCCGTACCTCGTATCCGAAATTGCCCAGAAACGCCTCGTTGGTTCCCAGAAGATCAATGTTGGGCTGCGTTTCGCGGCGGCCCGAACGAACCCGGACGTAGCTGTCAAATTCCTCGCTCGGACTTACCGTCAACTCAGACGACACCATGTCCTCCAGGCGCCGGACCTGATCGTAGGTGACGGGCGGATGATATCGATCCTGACTTCCGCCAAAGTTGTAGCGCTCCACGGAGAACGTGGCCGTCCCATAGAACTGGAGGGAATCTTTAAAATACAGGTCGATCACGTCCACTGCTGTGACGGCAGCAATCACGGCAAAAACGCCGATCACCATGCCGAGCAGCGTAAGCGCCGACCGTAATTTATTCGCACGAAGAGCACTCAGGGCCTCTCGCACGGATTCGAGGACGAACATGGAAACGGATGTGGAATCGTCGTAAGGAAAGTCACAGTTCGGAAGAGGCCCCGTCGTGCGAACACGTCGTCCGGGCCTCTCAGCACATGTCGATATTCTCTATCTCTACTCAGTCATTCGTACCGAAGGGCTTCGATGGGATCAGCGGTGGCCGCCTGCCACGCCGGAGCAATGCCGAAGAGGATGCCCACCCCGACGCAGATGAAGAATGCAATTGCCACCGTCTGCAAGGGCATCGAGACGGTAAAACCCATTGCACTGATGCCCACCGCCCCAAGGGCCGAAATGCCGACGCCCAGAAGCCCTCCAATCAGGCATACAATCACTGCCTCCACGAGAAACTGTAGTAGAATGGTGCGCTCCTTGGCCCCGATGGCTTTGCGAATGCCAATTTCCTTCGTTCGCTCTCGCACCGAGACGAACATGATGTTCATCACCCCGATGCCGCCTACCAAAAGAGCCAGTCCCGTGAGAAACAGTCCCACCCCGTAGATCGCAATTCTCGTCCCCGAAAAACTGTCTCGAATTTGCTGCTGATCGATGATCGCAAAGTTGTTTTCCGCTCCGGGCCTCACGTCCCGGGCCATTCTCAGGATGCCAGTCAGCTCATCCCGAGCTCGATCCAGTGGCACCGACGACGCCACCTTCGCCATGATCATAATGCTCTGCTGCTGACTGATACCGAAGAACTTGTCGTAGGTAGTAAACGGAAGGACTACGCGCTCGTCGGCAGACATGCCGCCAAACATTGACTCTCCCTCTTTCTTCTGTACGCCGACGACCTCACATGGAAGATTGCCCAGTCGAATTTGTTTACCAAGCGGCGACGCCACGGGGAAAAGCTCAGTAGCGATGGTCGCTCCAATCACACACACGTTGCGGGCCCCGTTTTCATCGGCTTGGGTTAGAAAGCGACCCTGCGCCAGCTCCACATTCCGGATCTGCCCATATTCAGGGGTCGATCCCGTAATGGTGGCCTCAAGGTCACGCTCTCTGTACTGTACCGTACGACTTGTCGACTCTAGAGGAGCTACAGCCTCGGCATACCGGGATTGATCTTGAATGGGTTGGGCGAGCGCCGGCCGGATGGGGGGACGATTGCGATATCGCCACCATTCCCCCTGAGGATTGTTAGGAGTTCGATTGACGTAGAGCACGTCGGATCCAATCTGAGACAGGGCCTTCTCGAACTCCTGGTCGATGCCATTGATGACCGTTGCCATCAGCGTGACGGCCGCAATCCCGATGATGACGCCCAGGGTGGTAAGCACCGACCGCATCTTATTGTCCCAGATGGCATTGCCGGCAATCCGAATCCCCTCTACAATTTCAAAGACAAAACGGCGCACGGAATTGGGTGATATTCTGAATAACATATTTACAGCCGCCGAATCCCCGAGAGGGATGCGCACCCTCCATGGGAACTAGACAGGCCGATCCGATGGCTGGTTGCATCCCTCCCTCGATTAGGGGCCACTCACAACGCCGAAAGAGGGAGAATGATGCCGGACAATCGACGAACTGACGCCATCGCAAGACGAGTCGAGGAATCGCCTCGACGAACGACACCCTCACGACTTGCCGTCTGCATCTCCGAGTCCAACACCTCCTGATCGATGGCAAACTGAATCTGCACGAGGGCCCCCTCCCGCTCGATCGTAACTTCCTCGAGGAGGTCGCGCTGGCGATCGCTCAGCTTGTCTCCAGAGAGCCGGAGAACGGCCACTGCACCTTCGGCCACCTGCACGACGCTGGACGCACTGTCTTCGTCCCGCATGGTCAGAAACACCTGACCGTCAATGCCTGCGTCCGTCCACGTTAGTGAGACGGCCTGTTCTCGTACGTTCTGTTGCAGGCGTTCCAGCTTGTCTTCTGTCCCTCGTCCGACATTCGGAACGTCCGTCATTTCCGAGAGGCCGAGGACGCGATTGGACCACTCGATGAGGGCCTTCTGCACTCCGGCTCTGTTCATGGTCTCCGTCGTTCCGGCCTCGGCCGTATCTTGAAAGGCCGTCTTGAGGACCTCCCGCCCCATCAGCCAGGCAGTAGACCCGCCGCCGACCCGCCTCATCAGTTGCATGTATTCCTCATTGTCCGCCAGACTGGTCGATTGGTCCAGATGACGGTCGACGATGGACTGCACCTGTTGCGAATCCCGCCCCACGGCCATCAGCCCCTCCTCGAGAAAGGCCAGAGACAAGGAATGACGGTCACCCCCCTCTTCGCCGAGAGCCAACTCAAAGAAGGGAGCCTCCCGATACGTGTCGGCCCGGCCCGCGTCGGCAGAGACCCGGTCGAGATAGTGTTGAACCTGCTCGGGCGACAGATTTCCCACCACGACGGCACTGAACGACTCGTCCGAATTCAATGCCCCGTAGACCGCACGAATATCCTCCTGCGGATCCAGCTCGGTGAGCTCGAGGAATTCCTGAACCCGATCGTGGTCCGAGTGCTGCAAGCTATCGGACAGGTCAAACTTCCCAGACTGAGCCGTACGTTCGAGGACCGTCTGTACGTCCACCATGCCCACAAACCGAGGGTGCTCCGGAAGCAGCGTGGCGGCCCGACGGGCGTCGGCAGACATCGGATCAGTCATGCTCAGATAGGGCTCGCACCCGCCGCCAAGAAGCACGACTACGGCACCCAGGAATAGCCCCCACATCGAAGAACGAATAGTCATAACAAGAAAGGAATTGACGAGGGAAAACCGATGACAACGCCCGACTGGGCGATCGTCGACGGCTAAAACGACGACACCGGGCGGAAGATGCTGCCCATTCGACGAACGACCCGCCTCATGCGATGAATGGGCGCCCTCCAAAGATCGGCGAGTCACGATCAGGCCCCCTTTCCTCCTTCGCTGCAGTGAGTCCCAGCAGACAGGCTGTTCAATGTGTATGAGGGTCCCCTTGAGGGAGGGTCCAATGCAGCGTCAATCCCTCCCCTTCAAAGGGGACGCTCCCCCCTTCCGTCAAGCACAACCCCCGATCGTAGACGGGTGGTGCATGATCCGTGATGCGTGAACACGCAATCGATCGCCAAACAGCCCCCTCCCGCGTTACGCAGTACGCCTTCCGTCCGACGGGTAAAGGCCGATTCATCCGCCCGCTTCAATCAGCGCTTCCACGTGATCCCGATAGCCCCGGCTCGTCTTGAGAGGGGTGCCGTCGTCGAGCAGAAGTCGGTAGGTGCCGTGATCCATCGGCCGAAGCTCTTCGATGCAGTCGGTGTTCACGATATACGAGCGATGAATCCGACAGAACCGGTCCGAATCGAGTCGCTGTTCGAGCTCTTTCATGGTCCGCCGGACGAGGTGCTTGCCGTCCTCATCGTGCAGGGCCACGTAGTCGCCCTCCGCCTCGATCCACCGCACGTCCTCGGCGGCAACGAAGTAGATGCGGTCCCGACTCCGGACGGTGAAGCGCTGGAGGGACTCGGATTCGCCGCCGTCGGCATCAGACTCGTATTGCTGTATGAAGGTACGGAGCTGCTCTTTCAGCGCCTCCTCCGACGTTGTTCGAAGCTGATCCCGGGCTCGGTCGAGGGCTTCCTGAAACCGCTCCTCGTCGATCGGCTTGAGGAGATAGTCGAGCGCATGGGCCTCGAACGCGTCGAGGGCGTACTGGTCGTAGGCGGTGACGAAAATGGTTAGCGGCATCTGCTCGACCCCCACCTCGCGAACCACCTCGAGCCCATTCATTTCGGGCATCTGTACGTCGAGGAAGACGAGGTCTGGGTCTTGCTCCTGGATCTGGTCGACGGCCTCGGGCCCATCCCCGGCTTCCCCAACGACGGTAACGTCGTCTACCGAATCGACCAGTTGGCGAACGCCGGTACGGGCCAGCGGCTCGTCGTCGACAATGAGAGCGCGTATAGACATGGTGATGTGAACTCAAGATGTTGGATCACTCGGAGAGGGAGGTGACGAGGGGATCGGGCTCCGAGGGAACCTCGAGGGCATCGGTCTCTGGGTCCAGAGGCAGTCGAATGGTGACCTGTGCTCCCCCTTCCGGAGCGGTTCCGAGGTCAAACGTATGTCGGTCGCCATACAAGGTCTCGAGGCGGCGCTTCGTATTGGAGAGGCCGACGTCGTCGTCTTCGGTCAACTCGTCGAGCTCATAGCTTTGAAAGCCCGGTCCACTGTCGGCTACCGTAAGTTCCACCTGATCGACAGCGCCGTCCGCTCGACATGCGCTGATACGGACGAGCCCCGTCTCCGAATGCGGGGCAATGCCGTGACGAACGGCGTTTTCGGCGAGGGGCTGCAGCAGGAGATACGGCACCGGTGCTTCACTGGCCTCCGGAGCCACGTCAATCTTGACCTGAAGGCGGTCGCCGAAACGGGTCTGCTCGATCTCCAGGTATCGTTCGACGAGATCAATCTCCTCCCGGAGAGGCACCATTTGCACGTCGGCCCCCTTAAACGTCGCCCGAAGCAGGTCACTTAACAGCCGAAGGGTTCGAGCTGCCTTCGTCGTCTCCTCACTTCGTACCAGAACGGTGATGGCATTGAGGGTATTGAACAAAAAGTGGGGGTTTACCTGCATGCGCAGGGCCTGAAGCTGTGCCTGGGCGAGCTCGGCCCGGAGGGCTTGCGCCTGCGCCTCCTGCTGCCGCGACCGGACGAAGTTTTCGTAGGCAAAACAGAGAGCCGCCAGGATGAAATAGGTGAAGTAGTCGGCGACGAAGCGTCGAAACAGCAGAACGGTGAAGGACCACTCCTCCGTGTCGTACTGACTGGTCGTAAAGTCGGGATAGACGCCCGTCCGGGTGAATGAGGCGAGGGAAAAGACGCCTTGTTCGATAAACACGTGGACGGCGGCCACCGGGAGGCCGAGGATGAGGGCCCACCAGAGGCCCCGCCGCCAGCTCGTTCGGACGTCCACCCATCGAAAGAGAGCCAGAACCACGGGGGCCAGAAGGGCCCAGAGGTGCAGTCGGGTCCAGAGTCCAATCGAGAACGCATAGAACGCAAAGAGAACCCGTAGCCAAAAGCGGTCCTGGGTGGCCAGCTCGAACCACTCGACGATCCTCGGCGCCAGGATCTCCGTGAGGACGAGCAGAACAGCCAGGAGGAGGGTCCCGTAGAGCAGATACCGCCGGGCAAATCGGCGCAGCGAAGACAGCTCTGAGGTGGCCGAGGGGGCCATGGCAAACACCGACGTATGAATGGGACCTCCGGTTGTCAATCGCTCGTTTCCGGACGTCCTGGGGACGCATCGCTCAATCAGTATCAGACGTGCGCCCGTCAGGAGAAGACAGAAAGGACTGCGGAGGGGGAGGGATTCGAACCCCCGAGGCCCACACGGGGCCTGCCGGTTTTCAAGACCGGTGCATTCAACCAGGCTCTGCCACCCCTCCGGCGCTCGTGCGAAAGTCTGACGCCCGGAATGGTTTCAGAAATCGGAGACGAGAGGCACGTCAGAGGAGAGTTTTCTCACTTTTCTACAACAATCCGCCTCCGGACGAACCCTGTCTCAATGCTGATCTCCCGGGCCCCAAGTCTGTCCCCGATCGGAGTATATCGTACCCCCTACCTCTCTTCAAGGTTCACGTCTCCAGGGCGTGCGGAGCCCATCCCGAACAAATCCTCCAACTGTTCGGAGCCGAGAAGCCGTCGATGAAGCTCCCGCGAGGAGCCCCCGACAGACCGCTCCACAAAAACAAGCGGATGCTCGAGGGACGCCGTCCGAGGGAATCGGGTGCGGTTCAGGGTCTGCGTGGCCGGCTCTGTTCGACCCGCGAACCCCCATCGTCCCCACGGGTTAACGCACGAAGCAGCCCTCTTCATCTGTAGACTCATCTGCCACAACAAAATACTATGCCCTCCGCGCACGAGAGAGCACTCGGAACGAAGGGGGTCGTGGTTCTCACCGCACTGCTCCTTCTCTTCGGGTGCACCTCCGATCAAGAGACCGCCCAGGTCGAGACCGGCGCCCTCGAGGCCGTCCCTCCCGACTCCAAAGACGTCCCCTATGTGCGAACGCCCCAAGTGGTCGTCGAACAAATGCTCGAGCTGGCCGACGTCTCCGAAGAGGACGTGGTCTACGACCTCGGGAGCGGTGACGGGCGGTTTGTGATCACGGCCGCGCAGCAGTTTGGAGCTCGTGGCGTGGGCATCGAAATCGACCCCGAACTCGTTCGCGACGCTCGAGAAAGCGCCAGTTTCGCCGGGGTTAGCGACCAAGTCGAATTTCGACAGGGGGACCTGTTCGAGGCGGACATTCGCGAGGCCACAGTCGTAACCTTGTACCTTCTCCCTTCCATAAATCTCAAACTTCGCCCGAAGCTGCTCGAGCAACTAGAGCCCGGGGCCCGAGTCGTTTCTCACGACTTCGACATGAACGGCTGGGCACCGGACTCTACTGAGGCCGTGGGGGAGGACAGCATTTACCTCTGGCGAATCCCAGAAGAACCTCCCGACTCTCTTCTATCGTTCTGAAGAATCTCCTCTCCAAACGGTGTCACCGTAGGTCCTGGGGGGACAAAAACGTAGAAGTGCCCACCGGCCCGAACCGGCCGGTCGGCCCGGGGCCGCTCCGGGAGACAAAAACGAATAATGGGCCTAAGTAACGGTTCCAACGGTAGGCGGCGTA
>CAYXAD010000072.1:0-13730 GCA_964462965.1 uncultured Salinivenus sp. | reverse complement strand
CTCACTAATGTGGACGAGCCCTTCGATGCCTTTCTCGAGCTCGACGAAGGCGCCGTAATTCGTGATCGAGACGACCTTGCCTTCGACCACGTCCCCTTCGGAATACTTCTCGGCGATGTTTTCCCAGGGGTGATCCTGGAGCTGCTTGAGGCCGAGCGAGATGCGCTGGCGCTCTTCTTCGTAGTCGAGAACGACGACCTCGAGCTCCTGATCGAGCTCGACAATCTCGCTCGGGTGCGAGACGCGTCCCCACGAGAGATCGGTAATGTGGAGAAGCCCGTCGACCCCACCGAGGTCGATGAAGACGCCGAAGTCGACGATGTTCTTGACGGTGCCCTTGAGCACCTGACCGACTTCGAGGTCGGAGAGAATCTTCTGCCGTTGCTCTTCGAGCTCGTGCTCGATGAGCTCGCGGTGCGAGACGACGATGTTCTCGTTCTCCGGGTTGAGCTTGACGATCTTGAATTCCATCCGCTTCTCGAGATAGGACTCGAAGTCGCGGACGGGGCGGACGTCGATCTGAGACCCCGGAAGGAACGCTTCCATGCCGTCGAAGAGCTCCACGATCATTCCGCCCTTGATCCGGCGCACAATCGTGCCTTCGACAACCTCTTCGTCCTCATAAATCTCTTCCACCCGCTGCCAGCGTCGAACTTTGTCGGCCTGTTCCTTGGAGAGAACGAGCTGGCCATCTCGGTCTTCCTTCAGCTCGAGATACACCTCGACTGTATCGCCCGGGCGAAGGTCTTCGTCAAATTCATCGCGGGGAACGATTCCGTCACTCTTGTACCCAATGTCGATGACGACATGGTCGTCGTTGACGCGGAGCACACGGCCTTCAACGATGTCCTGCTCCCGGACGTCGATGGCCGTTTCGTCGACGAGAGCCCGAAACTGATCGTATACGGGATCATCCGAGTAGGACTCTTCCTCGGCTTCGAGGTCGTCCATCGAGACGCTCTCGCCAAACGCTTCTCCCGTAAAGCCCTGCTCCTCCTTGGTCCGCTCGAGGTCATCGAGCGAAACGGTCGGAGCAGGATCCTCGAATTCCGCAACATCGATCGTCGCGTCGTCTCCAGACGGAATCTCTAGCTCTTCCGAGGCGTCCTCTACAGCTTCTTCGAGGATCCGGTTCACGAATCCAGGCTCCACCGGCTCCTCAGGCCTCGTCTCTTCCTCGACGGGCTCTTCGGCCGGCGCTTCTTCAGTCGCCGGTTCTTCTTCAGCGGACGTTTCTTCGCCGCCGGGAGGCGACTCGGTCCCGGCCGCAGCGTCCCCGCCCGTATCGTCGGTGGGTGCCTCGTCGGAGTCGGCCGTGCCTTCCTCAGCAGGCTCCGGTTCGGCCACCTCTGTGGCCACGTCGGGCGCCTCTGCCTCGGCCGTCTCGGATTGGGCCTGAGCGTCCTGTTCCGTCTGTTCGTCTTTGGATGCGACTTGTTCTTGTTTTTCTGCCATATAGGTTTGTGTTAGGTCTGCGACGCGCTAGGAAAAGGTTTTCGTCTAGCGTCTGTTGCGGTTTGTACTTGCCAGAACCTGACCATCCAGCAAGGAGAATGAAGGGTGCGTATGCAAATTCAAAACCCGCAGCCCCACACTTCGGCCCGCGGGCATAAGATTCGGGGTCAGTGGATTGTGAGCATAGAATACCCACACCGAATCTGATACATCGGACGGGTTTTAATTGGGGTCGCCCGTCTACGTTCCCTGGAGACGTTGCTGTTTAACGCGATCTACGACAAATTCTACCTGCTCCTCAATGGTTCGGTGGGTCGTGTCCAGGTTTACGGCTTCTTCGGACCGTCGCAAGGGCGCAATGTCTCGATTTCGATCTCGGCGATCCCGAGCGGCAATCTCTTGTTGAATCTCCTCGAGGGAGATAATTTCTCCTTTTTCCGCATACTCCTTTTTGCGTCGGCGTGCGCGCTCCTCCAGATCGGCGACCATAAAGATTTTGAGGTCCGCGTCCGGAAAGACGACGGTCCCCGTATCGCGACCGTCGAGAACCACCCCGCCCCTCTTTTCTTCTTGCTCGTGGCCAATCCGGCGCTGCTCTTCGACCATCCGCTCTCGGACCGGTTTCAGCGTCGAAATCTGACTGACGATGCGTCCGACCTCGGGAGAGCGAAGAGAGTCGGTCACGTCCTCTCCGTCCAGAAAGACGTGCATCGTGTCGCCTCGGTACCGCACGTCGACCTCGATCGACGGGAGAACAGCGGCCGCCCCTTCCGAGGTGGCTTCTGCCTCGGCACGGTGAAACGCAAGAGCGACAGCACGATACATCGCGCCCGTGTCCAGATAGACGAAGTCGAGTCGGGAGGCGACCCCCCGAGCCGTCGTACTTTTGCCGGACCCCGCGGGGCCATCGATGGTAATGATCACGGTGCGTGGTAGTGGTTCAATGAGTGAAGGCGAGGGGCTGGGGACTCAGCTCCTCCGTTCCGGTCGTTACGAGTCGTCCTGTCCGACGTCTTGGCTCGCGACGGTGATGGGGGAAGGATACCGAATGGGGCCGAGCCGAGTCTGGATCGTAGGCTGCACCTGCACCTTTATATTCTGAGGCGGACCTTCCCCTCCCACCGCCGAGGCCAACTCAACCAGCCCGCGCAGGTTATCGTCAAAGAATCGAACCAGATCCAGCTCAATGTCAATGGGTACGTCCTGGGGCTCCCCCGGCTCGAGCGTTATTTCTCGATCAAACGTCCCAGAGACCGTCTCTTCCTCCTCGAGCAGAAGCGTCCAGTCCATCTCGGTGAGCCGAGCGTTGACGTCATTATCGTCTGGGTTGGTCGCCTCCAGGTGAAGCACAAAAGAGAGAGGCATTTCCCCATCTGCAAGAGAGGCGCCGAGACGAGCAATGTCTGAGGCGCTGAGGTCTCGATACGACTCAATATTTTCGAGATCCACTCCGGACAGCTGTCCCTGGGAGACCCGATCAATCCGAAAGTCTACATTTCGGAGGTTAGACACCTCTCGAATGGCCGTACAGCCGGACGTGACAAAAAGAGCTATCCCCAGAGTCACAAGTCCTGACCAAACCAGGATCGGGAGAAATGTATGTCGTTGCATAACCGGATGTCGAAAATTAGGAAACAGGGCCAGGCGTGGTGAATTGCACCGTCAGGAGCCCTTCTCTCCCCAGAGTCCTGACACCCTACGTTCAACCATCCCCTACGGTTTAAATGCGCAAGCTTAGTTGGGATGAAATCGAGCGCCCCAGCCCGGAGGAGGTCGCCACCCTCCCAAAGCATCCCATTCGAGTGGTGGTTCACAACGTTCGGTCGATCCACAATGTCGGGTCGATCTTTCGCACCTCCGACGCTGCCCGAATTGAGCACGTACACCTCACCGGATTCACGGGTACCCCGGAACACAAGGACCTTCACAAGACGGCACTCGGTGCTCAGGATGCTGTTTCCTGGAGCAAACACGACGCGGCGCTTCCTGTCCTCGAAGATCTGCGCGACGACGGGTATGCCATTGCCGTCCTGGAACAGACCGACGACTCCCACCCGCCCGATCAACTCTCTCCCGACGCGTATCCTCTGTGCCTCGTCGTCGGCAATGAAGTCCGTGGCATCGAGGAGGAGGTCGTGCAGGCCGCCGACGTCGGTCTCGAAATTCCTCAGTTTGGGGCAAAAATTTCTCTCAACGTAGGGGTGGCCTACGGCGTAGCCATTTACGATCTCATTCGTCGGTATCGCTCCCTCTACGGACCGCCTGGTGAGACCGCTCATATGAAAACAGAGACCTCGTGACGCATACGGCTCGGGAGCCCCCACACGCCAATCCCCCCTCTCCATGTCTCGTTCGGAGCCGCTCTCCCCTCTTTTCGACGAATTTCCATCCATCGACCTCGACGAATGGCGGGCAACGGTCCGCGAGGAACTCGGCGACGCCTTCTCCGAGGACTTGTTCTCCTGGTCGTCGCCGGAAGGCGTTTCCATGCGGACGTATCTCCACCGGAGTGACCTCGAAAACATTCCCCACGTCGATTCCGAGGGCTCGCTCTCTCCACTCACTGAGGTCGACTCCCTCCCCGCCAATGACTGGCGAATTCGACAGACCATTCTCCATCCGGACCCGCAGGCGGCAAAAGAGCACGCCCAGGCGGCAATCGAGGGAGGAGTCACCGATCTGGGACTCTCGCTCTTCGCGGATGGTTTTCAGGAAGAGTCTCCCGTCGTCAAGACGCCGAGTGATCTGGCCACCATGATTGAGGGGGTCGACCCTACGACCACGGCTCTCCACTTCGAAACGGGGCTGGCAGGGATCGTTCTGTTCGGGGCCTTCAAAGACATCCTGTCTGCGAAAGAGGGTCTTCCGAATGACCTTCGTGGGAGCATCTCTTACGACCCGGTGGCTGCCCTTGCGAGAAGTTCTCTGGGGAAGCCCGAACGCGCATTCGACATCGCTGAGGAGCTAGTGGAGGAGGTCGGCTCCCTCACCGACTTTCGCCCGATGTGCGTGGACGCCCGGGTCTACCACAATGCCGGCGCTTCGGCCGTCGAGGAAGTGGCCTTCACGATTGGAGCTCTGAGCGAACTGCTGGCCCGGGGAACCGAGCGGGGCCTACACCTATCGACGCTGCTCGACGCCCTCCAGCTGATCGTTCCCGTCTCGACGAGTTACTTCGTGGAGATCGCCAAGCTGCGTGCCCTACGACTTCTGGTTCCCCAGGTCATCGACGCCTACGCCGAGGCGGCCGAGACGGACAGCTCCTTCCGTACCGAGCTTCCCCTTCAGGCCGAAACCTCACGCCGTACGGAGACCCTCTACGATCCGTACGCGAACCTGCTCCGGGCTACGACGGAGGCGATGGCGGCGATTCTCGGGGGCTGCGACGTCCTAAGCGTTCGCCCCTACGACGCCGCCCTGCAGTCTCCCGATGCCTTTTCGGCCCGCCTCGCCCGAAACACTCAGCTCATCCTCCAGCACGAGGCCCACCTCGATCAGGTCGCCGATCCCGCGGCAGGCTCCTACTACCTAGAAGCCATGACGGACCAGATAGCCCAGAAGGCATGGAGCCACTTTCAGGAGCTAGAGGCCAACGGAGGACTTCTGTCCGGTCTTCAGGACGGGACGGTCCAGAAGAGCATCGAAACGACTCGACGAAGACGCCATCGAGCCATTAACGAGCGGACGCAGGTGCTCGTAGGAACCACCCACTATCCCACGCTCGACGAACGCCGAGGCGACGATCTGTCCTCCCCGTCCGAGACGTCCCGACCGTCCCCCACGGACCTCCCTCCCGGCTCGCTTTCCCTCCACTCAATCCAAACGGCCCTTCAAGACGGGACGGACCTTCCAACAATCGTCGAGTCCATTCGACCCGACGAGCCGACCCTCGGTCCCCTCCCTTCCATCCGATTGTCTGAACCCATCGAAGCCCTTCGGCTCCGCACCGAACAGTATGCCGAGGCGCAGGATGGACCGCCAACCGTTCTCCTCGTCCCCATGGGTCCGGTCTCCGCTCGCAGTGCACGGGCGACCTTCGCCCGTAACTTCCTCGGCGTGGCCGGCTTTGAAATTATCGAGCCGCTGAAGTTCGAGACTCCCACGGAGGCTGCCACCAAAGCCGTCGAGGCAGACGCCGACGTGGTCGTGCTCTGCAGTGCCGACGATGAATACGACTCGCTCGCTCCCGCCGTGCGCACGGAACTTGGCGAGCGAGATCACGAGGCCCTGCTCGTCATTGCCGGACACCCCGATCAGTTGGACGACTCCCTCTCCGTGGATGCATTCGTCTACCAAAATGCCCCACTTCGAGAAACACTCGAACACCTTCAAGAACAACTTGGAATGACGGTCGAGACGTCCCCCCGTCCCGCGCACACCTAGGTTTCCACTGTTAATCCACCGCTCCCATGCGACCCGACTTTAGTGCCATCGACTACGATCCTCCCCGCGAGGGCGACGCTCTTCCTGAAGAAGAGCAGTGGGAGACCCCGGAGCAAATCGACATCGCCCCGGCGTACGGGCCCGATGCAACCGAGGACCTCGATCATCTCGACTTTGCCTCGGGCATTCCGCCCTACCTCCGCGGCCCCTACACGACGATGTATACGTACCGGCCGTGGACCATCCGTCAGTACGCGGGCTTCTCCACCGCCGAAGAATCCAACGAGTTTTATCGGGAGGCGCTCGCCTCGGGCCAGAAAGGGCTCTCCGTCGCCTTCGACCTCGCGACCCACCGCGGCTACGACTCGGATCACGAGCGCGTTCGAGGGGACGTCGGAAAGGCGGGCGTGGCCATCGACACCGTCGAAGACATGAAGGTCCTCTTCGACGGCATTCCCCTGGATGACGTCTCCGTCTCCATGACCATGAACGGGGCCGTGCTTCCTGTCATGGCGTTTTATATCGTCGCCGCGGAAGAGCAAGGCGTTGCGCACGAACAGTTGGCGGGGACGATTCAGAACGACATCCTGAAGGAGTTCATGGTGCGCAACACCTACATTTACCCGCCTAAGCCGTCGATGCGCATCGTAGGGGAAATTTTTGCGTATTGCGCCGAGGAGATGCCCAGGTTCAACGCCATTTCCGTCAGTGGATATCACATGCACGAAGCGGGAGCCCCGGCGGACCTGGAACTGGCTTATACGCTCGCGGACGGGCTCGAATACCTGCGAACGGGCCTCGAGGCCGGGCTCGACATCGATGACTTCGCCCCACGCGTGTCTTTTTTCTGGGCCATCGGCATGAACCACTTCATGGAGATTGCCAAGATGCGCGCCGGACGCATGCTGTGGGCCAAGCTGGTGAAGCAGTTTGAGCCCGAGACCCCAAAGTCGATGGCCCTGCGGACGCACTGCCAGACCTCGGGGTACAGCCTTGCCGAACAAGACCCCTTCAACAATGTGATGCGCACCACGGTCGAAGCCCTGGCCGCCACCCTCGGCCATACCCAGTCCCTGCATACCAATGCCCTGGACGAGGCCATTGCCCTCCCCAGCGAGTTCTCCGCCCGGATTGCCCGCAATACCCAGCTGTACCTCCAGGAAGAAACCGACATTACCGAAGCGATCGACCCCTGGGCGGGCTCCTATTACGTGGAGCGGCTCACCGCCGAGCTCGCCCGTCGCGCCTGGACCCTCATCCAGGAGGTCGAAGACGAGGGCGGCATGACACAGGCCATCGAGCAGGGGCTGCCCAAACGCCGTATCGAGGAAGCTGCCGCTCGGAAGCAAGCTCGTATCGACACGGGCACCGAGACCATCGTGGGTGTGAACGCCTACCAGACCGATGCCGACGAGCCCATCGAGCGGCTCGAAGTGGACAACCAAGCGGTACGCCGCTCGCAGGTTCAACGCCTGTCGCACGTGAAAGAAGAGCGAGACGAGGCCGCCGTCCGGAATGCCCTTAACGCCCTGACCGAGTCCGCCGAAACCGGCGAGGGCAACCTGCTCGCAAAAGCCGTCGAGGCTGCCCGCGTCCGGGCCACGCTCGGCGAAATCTCGGAGGCCCTGGAAAAGGTCTTTGGTCGCCATACGGCCCGCACCGAAACCATCTCGGGGGTCTACGCCGCCGAAGCCAAGGACGACGAGCAGTTCCGAACGGCCCGAGAGCTGACCGATCGATTTGCCGACCTCGCCGGTCGACGCCCCCGAATCATGGTTGCCAAGATGGGCCAGGACGGGCACGACCGCGGCGCCAAGGTGATCGCCACGTCCTTTGCCGACATGGGCTTCGACGTCGACATCGGTCCGCTCTTCCAAACCCCAGAAGAGGTCGCTCGGCAGGCCATCGAGAATGACGTTCACCTTCTCGGCATCTCCAGTCTCGCCGGCGGCCACAACACCCTCGTGCCGGAGGTCATCGAGTCGTTGAAAGACTACGGCCGCGACGACATCCTCGTCGTAGTCGGCGGCGTTATTCCGCGGGACGACTACGACGATCTGTACGAGGAGGGCGTCGCCGGTATCTTTGGTCCCGGAACCAACATCGCTCACGCGGCAGAAGAGATTCTTAAGGTCCTCCTTGACCCCTTCGAGTCAGAGGCTGACCCGACACTCGAACCGACCTGACGTAGAACGTTCTCTTCTCTTCGGCGCATCAGATCGCCATTGCCGTTGCCGAGAATTGGACCGTTTTCTCGCCCCCAAGCCCTTCATGTCCCACCTCAACCCCAACCTCGACGCCCCCAACCGGTCGCGCCCCCTTCGCCCCCCGGACGAGTACGCGGACGGCATCCGGTCGGGAGATCGGGTGATGCTCAGCCAGGCCATCACGCTCCTCGAAAGCACTCGCTCGGACCATCGGGACGTCGCCCGATCGGTCATCGAGCGCTGCCTGCCGGATAGCGGCGACTCGATCCGGGTGGCCATCACGGGCGTGCCGGGCGTCGGGAAGAGCAGTCTGATCGAGGTCCTGGGCCGTCACCTCGTCGACGCCGGACACCGCCTGGCCGTACTGACCGTCGATCCCACGAGCGAACGCTCTCGGGGCAGCATCCTCGGCGACAAGACCCGCATGGACACCCTCGCCTCTTCAGAGAACGCCTTCATCCGCCCCTCTCCGACGGCCGGCACCCTCGGCGGTGTGGCTCGAAAGACCCGAGAGTCGATCTTTCTCTGCGAGGCGGCCGGATATGACATCGTGTTCGTCGAGACGGTGGGCGTGGGCCAATCCGAGATCACGGTTCACTCCATGGTCGACTTCTTTCTGCTTCTCGCCCTCGCCGGTGCCGGGGACGAGCTCCAGGGCATCAAGCGAGGCATCGTCGAAATGGCCGACGCAATTGCCATCACCAAGGCGGACGGCGACAATCGCACCGCCGCCGAGGAGGCCCGCGCCGAGTACGAAAAGGCCCTTCGGCTGCTCTCCGACCCCGAGTCGGGCTGGGAGCCGCCCGTTCTCACCTGTTCGGCCCAGACCGGCGAGGGCATCGAAGAGGTCTGGGAGGTGGTGGAGGAGTACCGATCCTTCACGAAGGAGACTGGCTTCTTCGACCGACAGCGGCGACGACAGGCCCGTCACTGGATGTATCAGACCATCGAGCAACGCCTGCGCGAACACTTTTTCCAGCATCCGGAGGTTGAGGCGACTCGGGAGCAGATCGAGGAGGCGGTGCTAAACGGGGACCTCAGTTCGGTGGCCGCCGCGGATCAACTGCTGGAGGCGTATTGGGGGAACGAAAACGAGTGAGCTTTCGGCAGGGTTTGCCACTAAATGGTGTTGCCAGGAAAGCGTAATGCGTATTCCAGGATCTCTCTTCTGCACGCCTACCTACGCAATTCGCAATACGCAACACCGAGTCACTCCATCCCTCTGCGTCGACAGTATCATTTCATTCGGATCGTGGCCCAAGCGGAGAAACAGATAGATTCTCACGTCGCCTCCGCAAGCAGTCCAAAGAAGACGCCGACAAAGAGCACAAAGAACGAGTGCGATTAATTCGCCGAGGTTTCTCGCAGGTTTCTCACGCCGGCGGCCGGATCTTTCCCCGATGAGCCCGCTTTCAAAACGGGCAATTCATTACGGAGTCTCGAACGAACCTTCTTCCCGACGTGAGCAACACGGACGCCCCGGCGACCGACACCCGTAACAATTTCGTCTACGACATTATCGACGAGGATCTCGAGGAGGGAACCTACGGCGATCGCGTCGTGACACGGTTCCCGCCCGAGCCGAATGGGTATCTCCACATTGGGCACGCCAAATCGATCGTGCTGAACTTCGGCATCAAGCACGACTATGCCGATCGGGCCCACACCCAGTGCCACCTCCGCTTCGACGACACCAATCCGGAGACGGAAAGCACAGAGTATGTCGAGTCGATCAAGGAGGCCGTACGATGGCTCGGGTACGACTGGGGCGAGCATGAATATTATGCCTCTGATTACTTCGAGCAGTTCTACCAGTACGCGATCAAGCTCATCAAGCAGGGAGATGCCTACGTCGATAGCCTCGACGCCGAGCAGATTCGGGAGTATCGGGGCTCGGTGGACGAACCGGGCACGCCGTCTCCGTATCGGGACCGTTCCGTCGAGGAAAACCTGCGGCTCTTCCGCAAGATGCGGGCAGGCGACTTCGAGGACGGAGAGCACGTCCTGCGGGCCAAAATCGACATGAGTTCGCCGCACATGATCCTGCGGGATCCCGTCCTCTTCCGCATCAAACATGCACATCACTACCGGCAGGGGGACGACTGGTGCATCTATCCGATGTACGATTATGCACACCCCCTGGAAGACGCGATCGAAAACATTACGCATTCCCTGTGCACCCTCGAATTCGACAACAATCGGCGGGTGTACAACTGGGTGCTCGAGCACTGCCTGGACGACGAGGAGCTGCCCTCTCGTCCCCATCAGTACGAGTTTTCCCGGCTGAACCTCGATTATACGGTGATGAGCAAGCGCAAGCTGCTTCACTTGGTCGAGGAAGGATACGTGGGCGGCTGGGACGATCCGCGCCTGCCGACCCTTGCCGGCCTCCGCCGACGAGGGGTCCCCCCCAGTGCCATTCGCTCCTTCTGCCGCATGGTGGGCGTCACCCGAACGGAAAGCAGCGTGCAAATGGGTCAGTTCGAGCATGCCCTCCGCGACGACCTCAACCCGACGTCGCCGCGAGTGATGGCTGTGCTCGATCCTCTGAAAGTCGTGGTGACAAACATGGACGAGGGAGAGGTCGACTGGATCGACGCCCCACACTGGCCCCGAGACATCGACAAGCACGACACGCGCCCCGTCCCCTTCACCCGCGAGCTCTACATCGAGCGCGACGACTTTCGCGAAGAGCCCCCGGAGGACTTCATTCGCCTGGCCCCAGGCCGCGAAGTGCGCCTCCGCCACGGCTATTTCTTTACCTGCGAGGAGGTCGTCAAAAATGAAAAGGGACGCATCGAAGAGCTCCGGGGCCGCATCGATCCGGACACTCGAGGCGGGGAAGCCCCCGACGGTCGGTCCCCGGCCGGCACCATTCACTGGGTGTCGGCGTCTCACGGCGTGCCCGTCGAGGCGCGCCTATACGACCGGTTGTTCGACGTGCCCAGTCCCGATGCCGGTGAAGAAGACTTTACGACACATCTCAATCCCGATTCCCTCGTCATCCGAGAAGGGGTTCTCGAACCGGCTGCGGCAGAGGATCCAGCAGACACCCGTTTCCAGTTCGAGCGGCAGGGCTACTTCTGGCCCGACCCGGAGGACAACTCCCCCGACCGTCTCGTATTCAACCGAATTGTCTCGCTTCGGGATGCCTGGGCCGAAGACACCGAACTCGATCGGGAAGAGCTCCAGCGTCGTCGTCGCGAGAAAGAACGACAGAAGAAGCGCCAGCGGGAGCGGTCTCTCGAAGGAAAAAAGGACCCCGCCGAATTGCTGAGTGACGATCAGCGAGAGCGCTTCGAGTACTACCACGAAGAGCTAGCTGTGGACCGCGAGGACGCAGCCATCATTGCCGGAGACCAGGGCCTGGTGGCCTTCTTTGAGTCGGCCCTCGAGGCCTATGAGGCTCCTCAACCCCTAGCCAACTGGGTCGTCAACGAGCTCCTCGCCGAGCGAACGGACGAAGATATGACGTCTCTTCCCTTCGCCGCCGAACAGTTTGCGGACCTAGTTCGCCTCGTGGACACGGACACCATCTCCAGTCGTGCAGCCCAAGAAGTCTTCGGCGTGATGATGAACGAGGGGGGCGACCCCGAAGCCATCGTCGACGCCCGCGATCTGCGACAGGTCGACGACACCGATGCACTCGCCCCTGTCATCGAGTCCGTCCTTACCGAACATCCCGAGGAGGTCGAACGCTACCGAGACGGCAACAAGAACCTCATCGGCTTCTTCATGGGCCAGGTCATGCAGGCCACGGACGGCACCGCCAACCCCGAGCTGGCACGCGATCTCCTGCAAGACTCACTGGATGGGGAGTAACTCTGAATCCTACACCGGACTCCGGGATGGAGGTGTGGACGGATGAATAAATGGAGGCACAATACTTCCACACCTCCAGTTCTTCACACGTCCATCCCTTAAGAGAACCTGCGGAGTAGATCTTACCCGAGCCGGTCGACGGCCGTATGCATCCGGCGGATGCACGCCTCCTTGCCGATCGCTGCCATCATGCCGAAGAGCCCCGGCCCATAGGAGCGTCCACTGACGGCCAGGCGTGTGGGATGAATGACCCGTCCAGCCCCCACATCTTCCTCGTCGGCGAGGTCCCGGAGTTCAGACTCGATGGCCTCGACGCCAAACCCCTCCAGGTCCTCGAGCCGATCCGCATAGGCCTCCAGGAGGTCCGCAGAGTTGTCCGTCCAGCGCTTCTCAACACCTTCCTCTTCGTACTCCTCCGGGTCCTCAAAGAAGTATCGGTTTTCCGTGACGACCTCCGGCACGACCTGAACGCGTTCCTGGACGAGCGAGCAGATGGTTTTCAGCCGCTCCTCTTCTACCTCGTATCCTTCCTCTTCGAGATACGGACGTACGCGCTCGGCCAACTCATCGACCGAAAGCTCTCGGACGTAGTGCTCGTTGACCCAGCGGAGCTTGTCGAGGTCGAACTGCACCCCGCTGGCGCCCACCCGATCGAGTGAGAAAGCATCCACCATCTCCTCGAGGCTGAAGAGCTCCTGCTCGGTCCCCGGGCTCCATCCCAGAAGCGCTAAAAAGTTGAGCAGGGCCTCGGGCTCGTATCCTTCCTCCTCGTAGTCAGACACGTAGACGGGAATGCCGAGCTCGTTGGCGTCCCGCTTGGAGAGCTTTCCACCCTCGGGACTGAGAATCAGCGGGAGGTGGGCAAACGTCGGGGGCTCCCATCCGAGAGCCTCGTACATCAGGACGTGCTTCGGCGTCGACGACAGCCACTCGTCGCCCCGAATGACGTGCGAAATCTCCATCAGGTGGTCGTCGACGATGTTGGCGAGGTGGTAGGTAGGCATGCCATCCGATTTGAGCAACACCTGATCGTCAACCTCAGACGCATCGAACGAGACGGTTCCCCGAATGACGTCGTCAAACTGGATGGTTTCGTGGCGGGGGACTTTGAGACGCACCACGTAGTCCTCTCCGTCCTCGAGTCGCCGTTGCACCTCGTCGTCGGACATGGTGAGGGAGTTCTGCATCTCCCGCCGGGTCGATACATCATAGGCCGCTGAGTGACCGTCTGCCCCCTGGGCCCCTTCTCGTAGCACTTCCAGCTCTTCTTCTGTGTCAAAGGCATAGTAGGCTCGTCCTGCCTCGATCAGCTTCTCGGCGTACTCGTGGTACAGCGAGGTCCGCTCCGACTGGCGATACGGCTCATACTGTCCTCCACGGTCGGGCCCCTCGTCATACCGAAGCCCCGTCCAGTCCAGCGCGTGCCGAATATTTTCTTCCGCCTCGTCTACATATCGCGTTCGATCGGTGTCCTCGATTCGAAGCACGAAGTCCCCCTCGTGCTTTCGGGCAAACAGATAGTTGTAGAGGGCCGTGCGCAGCCCGCCCACGTGCAGAAGCCCCGTGGGACTCGGTGCGAATCGAACACGAACGGACTCACTGGAAGAAGGCATGGAATCGGATTTCGAATGATGTGAAACTAGACGTGGAACGGCGGAGAGCCAGAGCAGCGCGGCCGGTCCCGTATGGAATCGCCCCTGGCAGCGCCCGGGGCTGGAACCACCGTTTGTGTAGAGACACCCCCCTACCCGGTTCCTTGCCCCCTGGGAATTTCCGGCGGTTTTGCGAAGTCGCTGGGAGAAACCGTCGAAATACGACAAAACAGCGGGATCAGAAGCAGTCCCGGATTGCCATCTGTCGCCG
>CAYXAD010000071.1:0-13821 GCA_964462965.1 uncultured Salinivenus sp. | reverse complement strand
GAGGCCATTGCCGCGACTGAAGTCATGGGGCTCGGGGCGGAGCACACCCGCTTCCTCGACATGCCGTTTTACCAGACGGGGCGAGTGCGCAAGGATCCCATTTCGGAGGCCGACGTCGAGGTCGTCCACGAGCTTCTCGAAGAGGTCGAGCCAACGCACATCTTCGTCGCCGGAGACCTGTCGGACCCCCACGGCACGCACCGCATGTGTTACCAGGCCATTCGGGAAGCACTGGAGCGCTACCGGCAGCCTGCCGTCGAGGGAGACGGTGAGGCCTCACGGCAAGGGACGCGTTCCGGGCCGCTGGTGTGGCTGTATCGGGGTGCTTGGCAGGAGTGGGAAATCCACAGGGCCGACATCTTTATCCCCCTCTCGAAGGCCGACCTCGACCGCAAAGTCGAGGCCATCTTCAAGCACGAGAGCCAGAAGGACCGGGCTATGTTTCCGGGGGCCTACGACGAACGGGAGTTCTGGCAGCGGGCCAGAGATCGCAACCGGCGCACGGCTGACACTCTCAATCAGCTCGGCCTGCCCGAGTTCTACGCCACCGAGGCGTTCGTGAGGACGTACGAAATGCCGTAGGTTGAGGAGGCAGGGATCTATTCGTCCTCCACCGCCCCCGTCGTTTCTTTCGGCGCATTTGACGAAGAGGCAGGAGGACGAGGGATGCACCAGAGCACACCCTGAGGCAAGAGGGACAGCTCTGCGGCATTTCCGTACTGACTGCGGATCCGAGCAAAGAGGTCGGCCAGCCCCGAGCCCCGACGGAGAATCGTGTCGGGGTCGGTCGTGTCGAATCCGGGGCCGGTGTCGAGCACGGCCACGCAGAGGCGAGCACCGTCGTGGCGGGCAGTGACGGTGACGGTACACGTCTCCTCGGTTGCGTCGGCCCCATGCTGAACGGCGTTCTCGACCAATGGAAGGAGAGAGAGGGGCGGCACCTGAACAGAGAGGAGGGGGTCCGGGATGTCGAATCCGACGTCGAGGGCTTCTCCGTGGCGAACCTGGGCGAGCTCGACGTACCATAGGGCCGCCTCCACCTCTTGAGCGAGAGGGACCCGGTTATTGGAAGGCGTCTGCCGTCGATACGTGAGGAGGGCGCAGAGGGAGTCCACCAGCGACTTGCTCTTCTCGCGATCCAGGGGCTCTGAGTCTAATTCCTCCGAGAGAAGCTCGAGCGTGTCGAAGGTGACGGTCGGAGGAAGCTGGGATCGGAGGGCGCGCATGCGCGCCTGCCAGCCCTGCGCCTGCTCTTGTCGTTCGTGTCGATAGTACTCACGGAGGGCCATCACGCCGACCCCTCCGGCAACGGCCGTCGTGACCACACCCCCAAAGACGAAGAGAAGCGTCCACGACGGAGTAAACGTGCTTTCAAGGCCGGCTTTTAAACTAGCCGTAAGGCCGATAAAGACGATGAGCACCCCTCCCGCCGGGGCAAGAGCGTGGGCGATGACTGTGCGAACCGACCGCACCGGAACGAAGGCGTCCATCACCAACCGCGCAATTCGTACCGTTCCGTCCAACAGGGCCGCGTACAAAACAGCAACGAGGATGTTGTTGCCAACGGGAACGGCCGACCAGTCTTGTGGAGAGAGTCCGCCTTCGGTGCTTGCATACATCACTACTCCCGCCGTGCCCCCAATGAGCAGCACGAGCCCGGCACGACGTAGGCCTTCGATGATGGACGACATCATAGAGAACATGGACATCGACGTTGTTCAAGTCCCAGACAGTGCGTCTGTAAACATAGGAATGGACACCGACACCTTCGTAACTGCGAGAAATTAAGCCTCTGAGCAGTGAAAATGGGGACGACCCTGTGGGAACGAGGGCGGTGCTCGACATTCATTCCGAGATCACGATGCAATGGTCCAATCTGGAGGAATGGTTTGCCTTCGAAAAGGACGTCAAATATTGATAATCTAGTAAAACAATCGTTGTAAGAGAGTTCCTATTTGGATCGGCAAGCAAGGGCTCTCGAACACTGGTTCCATAGATGCGTTATAAGCGAAGCGTTTTTCATCGCACCCTCTTTACCATCAAACCGACATAGCGTCGTGGCACAAGCGAAAGAAGGAGACGAGGTCCAAGTCCACTACACCGGAAAGCTGGAGGATGGGACCGTGTTTGACACCTCGGAGGACGGAGATCCCCTCAGTTTCACTATTGGTGAGAATCGAGTCATTCCTGGGTTTGAGGATGCCGTTACGGGCATGGAACCGGGTGACTCAAAGACGACCGAGGTGGATCCCGAACAGGCCTATGGGGAGCACCGAGAAGACATGGTCATGGAAATGGAGCGGGAACAGATCCCCGACGAGGTCGACCCCGAAGTAGGACAGCAGCTTCAGCTTCGTCTTGAGAATGGGCAGACCGTCCCGGTTCTCATCACCGCCCTCGGAGAGGATACGGTGACGATTGACGCAAACCATCCCCTTGCGGGGCGCAAACTCATCTTCGACATCGAACTGATCGATGTTTCTGAAGGAGATGGTACAGGTGGAGGGGACGGCAATATTGTCACGCCCTAGTGCCTTGTCTTGAATATACATTGCGTTTCTTGTGCCCCTGCATGGGACCTCCGTGCAGGGGCATTTTTATTTGAGAAGCAGAGCCCCTACACTGGATCAGGAATCGATCTAGTATATTTTGCGTGAAGGAAGGGCTTTGCTCCACGCGCGGATGGGTGCCCACCCGGTCGGCTCGTTGCACCGTTCCTTGTGGATGTCTACATTACTCCGTCCGGAAGTAGTGGGCAGGGACTGCGGTTCGCCGTGTGAATTCCGTTGAGCGACTCCTTTTCTTGAACTCCCTAATTCCGACACGTCATGCGACAAGCTGATACCTCCGAAGCCAAGGGTTCTCCGGCCGATCGAAGCAAACGTCAATACAACTTTTCTGCCGGACCGGCAGCTCTTCCCGAAGAGGTGCTGGTGGAGGCCAAGAATGAACTTCCGGTCTACGATCATACCGGAGCCTCGGTGATGGAAATTAGTCACCGTTCGCCGGCCTACGATAAGATTGAAGAGTCGGCCCGGGAGCATCTGCGTTCTCTGTTGGATCTGGATGAGGATTGGCATATCCTCTTTCTGCAGGGGGG
Organism: uncultured Salinivenus sp.; assembly: GCA_964462965.1. Lineage (GTDB taxonomy): Bacteria > Bacteroidota > Rhodothermia > Rhodothermales > Salinibacteraceae > Salinibacter. The sequence continues at coordinate 10,721 of CAYXAD010000071.1, read as the reverse complement.
AGCGTCTATGCAGTTTTATCAGGTGCCCTTGAACTTCCTTCCTGAAGATGGAGTGGCCGACTACGTCATCACGGGCCGCTGGGGAACGAAGGCCATTCGGGAAGCGCGTCGGGTCGGCGAGGTGAACGTTGCCGCGTCCAGCGAAGACGATGACTTTCGACACGTGCCCGAGGTGGACGACTGGGACCTCAGTTCGGACGCTGCCTACGTGCACGTCACGACCAACGAAACGGTTAATGGCAATCAACTCACCGAGGATCCCGTACTCGACACGCCTCTCGTGACGGACGCTTCGAGTGAGTTCCTGAGTCGCCCGATGGACCTGGAAGGCTATGGGCTCGTCTATGCCGGGGCTCAGAAGAATGTCGGGCCGGCCGGGGTGACCATTGTGCTCATTCACGACGACTTCCTTCAGCGGCGCAAGCAGCCGCTGCCTACGATGCTGGACTACGGCACCCACGCCGAGCGACGGTTCAACACCCCGCCGGTCTTTCCGATCTACATGGTCGAAAAAGTCTGCCGCTGGCTCTTAAACCTGGGCGGACTGGACGCCATTCATGCCATCAACAAGCGGAAGGCGTCCAAGCTGTACGATCGGATCGACCGGACCGACTTTTATCAGGGAACGGTGGATCCGGGATCTCGCTCGACGATGAATGTGACCTTTCGACTGCACGATCCGGACCTGGAGCCCATCTTTTTGAAGCAGGCCGAGCAACGCGGGCTTCTCAGTCTCAAGGGGCATCGCACGGTGGGCGGCATTCGCGCTTCCATTTATAATGCCATGCCTGAAGAAGGCGTCGATGCTCTCGTGCAATTTATGAACGAGTTCGAACGCACACACGGGTAGGAATGCGTCAGGAGAGACGTCGGACATTGAGGGGAACACAACACTCCGTGAAAGGCCTTTCCTCGCTTTTGTCTTTGGCCCGTGACTTGACCGGACGGAGTACGCCATCTACGATCCAATACCGATAGGACCATGGCTGTTACGATTGGCGTTCCTCGTGAGACGAAAGAGGGGGAAACCCGGGTGGCCCTGATCCCCGACGTGGCCGACCGATTGCAAACGACTGTGGACGGCCTCGAGGTGCTCGTGGAGCGGGGGGCGGGCCAGGGTGCCTACCACGACGATGCCGCCTACGAGGCGGGCGGGTGCCGCGTGGTCGACCGGGAGACAGCGCTCGGGGCCGACATCGTGGCAAAGGTGGCGCCTCCTGATGAGAACGAAGTGGACGCCCTCGGTGACGGCCAGGTTCTGGTCGGGTTTCTCGATCCTCTCAACCAGCCCGAGACTGCACAGGCGCTTGCTGAGCGAGGGGTCACGACGATGGCCATGGAGCTCGTGCCCCGAATTTCTCGGGCGCAGAAGATGGATGCCCTTTCCGCGATGAGCTCGATTGGAGGGTACCGGGCGACTGTTCTTGCCGCCGACCGGCTGCCCAAGTTTTTTCCGTTGCTGACGACCGCCGCCGGCACGATTCGTCCCGCAAACGTTCTCGTGCTCGGCGCCGGGGTGGCCGGTCTTCAAGCAATTGCTACCGCCAAACGGCTCGGTGCGCGCGTCTTTGGGTACGACATTCGAGAGCCCACGCGAGAAGAGGTCGAAAGTCTCGGGGCCAAGTTCGTAGAGCTCGAGGTCGACATCGAGGCCGATCAGGACGAAAGTGGCTATGCCGAGGAGCTGGAGAAGGAGAAACAGGAGCGCCAGCCCGAGCTGTTGAAGCCCCACATTGCCGACGCGGACGTGGTCATTTCGACAGCCCTCATCCCCGGTCGTCCTGCTCCTTTGCTGATCAATGAGGAGGCCGTTGAGGCCATGGCAGCGGGATCCGTAATCGTCGATCTCGCTGCTCCGAACGGGGGCAACTGTGCCTATACGGAGGCCGGAGAGACTGTGGTGGAAGAGGACGTTCAGATTGTGGGGCCGACCAATCTCCCGGCCGAGATGCCCGTGCACGCGAGTCAGCTCTACGCCAAGACGGTGTCTGCGATGATCGAGGAATGTCTCGAGGACGGGCGCTTTACCCCTGACTTTGACGACGAGGTCTTTGCGGAGGCCTGCCTTACGCACGACGGTGAGGTTCGCAATGACCGTGTTCGGGGCCTACTGGGCACGGAGCCGAAAGAGGCCTGATCAGGGAGCCCCTTCCGTCGAGGCGTTTCGTTCAGCGTCTTTCCGACGTTCCATGCGTACACGTAAGACGTGATGCGTTAATGTGTGAACGAAAGTCGAACGACATCCTCACGTTTAACACACTACGATTCACGGATCGATTTCAGACGCACGCATCACTCCACGTTCAGTGCTTCCCCATGACAATGCGCTGATGCAGCCCATTCAGCCGTCCATCCTTCCACACGTTCACTCTTGAATCGTTATGCTCAACAATCTCATCATCTTCGTCCTGGCCGCCTTTGTGGGCACCGAGATCTTGAGCAAAGTGCCCCAGACGCTGCACACCCCGCTCATGTCAGGGGCCAACGCCATTAGTGGCATCACAGTGGTCGGAGCGCTCGTGGCGGCCGGCATGACCGACGATCCCTGGTCTATTTGGATTGGATTTGGAGCCCTCGTGGTGGCCACCATTAACGTCGTCGGCGGCTTCCTCGTCACCGATCGCATGTTGAAGATGTTTGGGCGGAAGAAGCCAGCACCCTCGGACGTTGAGGCTGCCCCAACCGTCCCCCAAACTGATGGTACGGCAGGGTAAGTGGGCTTATTCGAAAGCGTGGGCTGGGAGGCAAGGACCGCTACCACAATTCCGTATTGCATATTTTGTTCATTCGGCCACGTCGCTGGATGCGGGATCCAACACGCAATACGAAATACGCAATATGAAGTCCCCCTCCCTCACCAGCCGTCTGCGCTAGACGAGGTCCACCATCGATATCATTTCTACCGAACGGCTCAGCCCATGAAAACCGCGATCATTGATCTGGCTTACCTCGCCTCGGCGGTGCTCTTTATCTTTGGCTTGAAGCGCATGCAGTCGCCGGTGACGGCCCGAACTGGCAATCTGTTGGCGTCCCTCGGCATGCTGGTAGCTGTCGTGGCCACGCTCTTTCTGCACGAGATTCTGTCCTGGCCCATGATTCTCGCGGGCCTCGCACTCGGGGGGACCATTGGAGTGGTGCTGGCGCGAAGGGTCGAGATGACGGCCATGCCGGAGCTCGTGGCGGTGTTCAACGGCTTTGGAGGGCTCGCCTCGGCGCTCGTGGCAGGGGCTGAGCTTTCGCAGTTTGTCGGGGGGGCGAGGCTCGTGGACGCGGCCGGGTTCGACGTCGTCTCCGCAGTGACCGTCGCGCTCTCCATTCTGATTGGCACCGTGACGTTTTCGGGGAGCGTCGTGGCCAACGGGAAGCTCAGCGGCTGGATCACGGGCAACCCGATTTCCTTTCCGGGGCTTCGTGTTCTCACAGGACTGCTTCTGCTCGGAGCAGGCGGGACGATCGGGATCATGATCACGGCCGCCGATGCGTTTCCCACCGTCTCACAGCCCATGATTCTGGCCGCGAGCGGGTTGGGGGCCGTTGCCCTCCTGCTGGGGGTTCTGCTCGTCATCCCGATTGGTGGGGCGGACATGCCCGTCGTCGTGTCGCTGTTGAACTCGTACTCCGGCCTCGCCGCGGCCACGACCGGCTTCGTTCTCGACAACACGGCCCTCATTGTGAGCGGAACGCTCGTCGGGGCTGCCGGCATGATCCTGACCGTCATCATGTGTGACGCGATGAACCGCTCCCTGGCGAACGTCATGCTCGGCGGATTTGGCGGTGGCGATGGGGGGGCGGCCGGCTTGGACGTTCCCGAAGGGAAGACCGTCAACGAAACGTCGCCGGACGACACGGCCATCCTGGCCAGCTACGCCGAGAAGGTCGTCATCGTCCCGGGGTACGGCCTTGCCGTGGCCCAGGCTCAGCACGAGGTGCGTGAGCTGGCCGATCGGCTCGAGGAACAAGGCGTCGAGGTCAAGTACGCCATCCATCCCGTCGCGGGACGCATGCCTGGTCACATGAACGTGCTCCTGGCCGAGGCCAACGTGCCCTACGAAAAGCTCTTCGAGATGGACGAGATCAATCCCGAATTCTCGACCACCGACCTGGCGCTCGTCGTGGGGGCCAACGACGTGGTCAACCCTGCGGCCCGGGAGGACGAAGGAAGTCCCATCTACGGCATGCCCATCCTAAACGTCGATGAGGCCCAGACCGTCGTCGTCATCAAGCGGAGCCTCAGTCCAGGGTACTCGGGCGTACCGAACAATCTCTTCTACGCCGACAATACGAAGATGCTCTTCAGCGACGCGAAGGAGGCGGTGGCCGGCATCACGGACGCAGTGAAAGAGATGCAAGAAGCATAAGGACAATTTCGAAGTGCGAATTTGGGATGTGAGAGAAAGGAGACACACGGTAAGCAATACGAAATACGCAACACGCAACTCACCCCTCACGTCGATTCCTCTCGCATCTTTTGCAAGAGGGGACGAAGCTCGGCCCATACGTTCTCGGCCACCTTTTTCTGGCCCTCTGCGGTCGGGTGGATGCCATCGTCCTGCATGAGGGCCTCGTTGCCCCCGACTCCCTCAAGCACAAATGGGATGAGTGTGACGTTGTCGAATCGTTCGGCCACGCTGGGGTAGACTTGTCGGAATTGTTCTGTGTACTGGGCCCCTAGGTTCGGGGGGATCTGCATGCCGGCCAGAAGTACCTGGGCGTCCGGATACGTAGCCAGCGTGGTGTCGATGATGGCCGTGAGATTGTCCTCCGTCGCCTCCGGATCCACGCCCCGGAGCCCGTCGTTGCCGCCGAGTTCGAGGACGAGGACATCGATGCGGTCTTCCAGGAGCCAGCCGATGCGACGCAGCCCCCCGGCCGTGGTTTCCCCACTGACGCCGGCGTTCTGGATGGTCACGTTCCAGCCGAGGGAGTCCACCTTCTGTTGGAGGCGAGCGGGAAAGGAAGCGTCGGAGTCGACGCCGTAGCCGGCGGCAATGCTGTTTCCGAGGACGACCACTCGCAGCTCATTACGTTCAGTGGTGTCTGTCGGAGGGGAGGTAGAGACCGACGCAGTGGTATCGGGGCTGGAAGGGGGGGCTTTGGAATCGGTGCGTTCCTGTCCGCATCCGATGACGAGAAGGACCCCAACGAGTAGAAACAGGTATAGGCGGACAGTCGACATGAAAGGGGGGTGAGACGAGGAGACAAACGAGAAGACATGAGCCGAACAGGAGTCGCAGTGACTGAGTTTCTGGAGGCGCCTGGCTACTGAAGTTCTCATTCTCTATTTCTCACGACTCTCTTTACTTGCTTATGGACGACGCGCCCGTACTCCGCGTCGAGCGACTGACGATGAGCTTTACCAGTGGGGGGCGCACTCTCACTGTGCTCGACGAGGTGAGCTTTGCCGTCGACGATGGGGAAACGTGTGCCATTGTGGGGCCCTCCGGCAGCGGGAAGACTACGCTGCTGGGACTGTGTGCGGGGCTCGACCGGCCAACGAGCGGTTCCGTCGAGCTCTGTGGAATTGATCTTGGGCCTCTCGACGAGGACGAACGGGCGGACGTCCGGAACCGGCACGTCGGATTTGTTTTTCAGACCTTTCGCCTGTTGCCCACCCTCACGGCTCTGGAGAACGTGATGGTTCCGGCCGAGCTCCGAGGATCGAGCGACGCACGGACGCGAGCCACTGATCTCCTCGATCAGGTGGGCCTGGGGAATCGGCTCGATCACTACCCGTCTCAGCTTTCTGGGGGGGAGCGTCAGCGGGTGGCCATGGCCCGGGCGTTTATCAACCGGCCTCGGATTCTGTTTGCAGACGAGCCCACGGGCAATCTCGATACGGAGACGGCCGGTCACATCGAGGAGCTCCTGTTTGATCTGAATGAGTCGGCAGGCACGACCCTCGTTCTCGTCACTCACGATCAGGAGCTCGCTTCCCAGACGGAACGGGTCCTTCAGCTTCGCGGTGGGGTCATCGTGGGGGACGAACGAAAGGCTGCGGCCCAGAGTCGCCCAGTTTCGTAGCCGCAGGAGCGTCCCTCTGGCCTCGTTATCGGACTTTGGATGCGGGGCGGAGGCCTGCAGGAGGCCACTCGATCAATGCACTAGGGAGCCGGAACGAAGGCCATGCCGTCGGGGCCTCGGCCGGCAGGTACTGTGTCCGTGACCTCTAGTGTTTCCAGGTCTACCACGCTAACGGCGTTAGCGCCGGCAGCGGCAACGAAGGCCCGGTTCCCATTGGGCGGTACGAGAACCCCAATGGGCATCTCACCGGTCTCGATTCGGGTTTCGAGTGTCCGAGTGTCGGTGTCGTAGACGGCCACCTCATGGGCCCGGGCGCAGGACACGAGGGCTCGACTTCCATCTGGGGCAAACGTGACTCGAATGGGAAATCCTTCTGCCTCAAGGTTTGCAAGAACCTGGGCCGAGTCCGACTCGAGGATCGAGACGGTATCCTCGGCGCGGTTCGTGACCCACACAGTCTCGTCGTCGGGAGCGACGGCAATGCCCTCGGCCCCCTCGCCGGTTTCTGTATGTCCGAGGACGTCTCCTGAGCGGAGGTCGACTGTCGTGACAGTGCCGCTGCCGATGCTGGACGCGTAGAGCTGGTTGCCGTCAGAGGGGAGGGCAAGCATGTGAGTCACGTCCTGGCCCGTCCTAAATTCACGGAGCACCTGGCCCGTCGAGGCATCGAGCTCAATTACGCCCTGATTGTCTTCCACCGTTACGTACACCCGCTGCTCCTCGGGACCCACCTGAATGCCGTGGGGACGAGTGTAGCCCTCGAGCTCCCACTGTTCGATTTGCTCTTGGGCGTCCACGTCGACGACGGAGATGGTCCCCGATCCTTCGTAGTTGGCCACGTACGCCCGGCGGGCCTCGGGAGCCGCTGCCACCTCGTGCGGGCTGCGACCGGTGGCGATGCTGTCCTCCACGGTCAACGAGGAGGCGTCAACGAAATAGAGAGAGTCTCCATCTTTGTTGGCGACCAGAAGGGTCGGCTCGTCCTGAGCTGAGGCCGGAAGCGCCGGGACAACAGCAATGAAGAGAAGACTCAGGCTCGCGACGCAGAGAGTACGGAGCATGGTCCAAACAGGGAGATCCGAAAAGATTCGAGTCGTCCTCGAGCAATCAGTGGGACGGATCCAGGCCGAGCTGCTCCGACGCATCCTTCACGAGAGCCTCCGCGGCGTCGAAGGATTCTGCTTCTGAATAGACGCGCAGGACGGGCTCGGTGCCGGAGGGACGGATGAGCAGCCATCCGTTATCCGTCACGTGCTTGAAGCCATCGAGCGTCTCGACACGATCGACGGGATGTCCATTCACCTCGTCGAGGCCTCCTTCGTCGTCCAGCCGGGAGAGCACGCTCTGTTTCTGATCCTCCCGGATGTGGATGTCGTCGCGGTAGTTATAGTGAGGGCCGAACTCTTCGAGCAGTTCATCCACCAGGGCCGACAGAGACATGTCTCGCTCGACCATCATCTCCACGATGAGAAGGCCGATGTAGATGCCGTCCCGTTCCGGAATGTGTCCCGACGCTGCAATGCCTCCGGACTCCTCCCCGCCGACGAGCACCCCGCCCTCCGCCATCTTCGAGGCGATGTACTTAAAGCCGATTGGCGTCGTCTCGACGTTCAGGTCGTACCGAGCGCCCATTTTGTCGAGCAGGTGCGTGGTGGAGAAGGTCTTGACGATGTCCCCGGAAAGCCCGCGTTCCTCGTGGAGATACTTCACGAGGAGAGCAAGAATGCGGTGGGAACTCACGAAGTCCCCATTCTCGTCGACCATTCCAATTCGATCTGCATCTCCGTCGTTGGCGAGGCCCACGTCACAGTTTTCCTCGACGACCGTAGCCGAGAGTTCGTGGAGACGCTCTTCGATGGGCTCCGGGGCGACCCCGTGGAAGCCCGGATTTTGGTCGTGGTGGAGGGGGATGACCTGTTCCTCGCCCAAGAGCGCAGTCACGAGTCCCAATCCAGCGCCGTACATCGGATCGTGGGCAATCTTGAGGTCCGATTGGGCAATCGTGGTGATGTTGAGGGTCTGCCGAAGGGCATCGAGGTATCCCTCTCGGATGTCTCGCATCATGATCGACCCATCGGCCACGAGGGTGTCGAACGCAGGAAGGGGCTCCTCTCGGGTGTGGGTGGGCGGAACGGCCTCTTCGACGGCGGAGATCATCTTCGGAGGGGCCGGCCCCCCGAAATGAGCCTTGATCTTGAAGCCATTGTATTCGGGCGGGTTGTGACTGGCCGTGATGACGACGCCGGCGTCACAGTCGAGGGCCTGGGTGGCCCAACTGACGGCGGGGGTCGAGACGATGGAGTTGGCGAAGAGAACCTCGACGCCGGCTTCCGCAAGAACTTGTGCGGCTCGCTCAGCGAACTGGCGGCCGAGAAACCGGGTGTCGTGACCAAGGGCGATCCGGGGAGAATCGCCGTAATCGTCCTTCAGCCAGTCGGCGGTGGCCAGGGCCACCCGTTCGAGGTTGGAAAATGTGTAATCGTCGGCAATGACGGCCCGCCAGCCGTCGGTGCCGAATTCGATGGGTGCGTCGGGCATAGACTCTTTCGGAAATCGGTCGGAATTCTACGGACAGAACGAATGGGAGCTGAATCCTCAACGCCAAAAAAAGAATGATCGGACTGAAAAACCATCATCCTGAGCTACCGAGTCCTCCCAGATGTATTTCCACTCGAAGAATCCTCTGGGGGGGCAGGAGATGGGTGTGGGAAGGGAGGCGAAAGATCCGGCTCACTCTCAGCGAAATGAGAAGAAGAGGCACCTTCGACATCGAACGACTTGAGAAGAAAAAACCAGGGTGCATTGCTTTCCGCTCAGACAGGGGGACACCATTGCGACTAGACACAGTGGTCCTTCTCTGGCATTCACGGTTGTGATAATCTCTTCATCATGATTGTACCTCCTTCCTCGTAGAGATGAACGTCGTAGTTTCGTGAACAGCGGAAGGGGCTCTGCGTTGGGGACCGCAGATAGAGGCACTTCCATGCAGTTCTCTCGATTCCAGATAACATTTCGTTGTTCATGGATCATCGTCATTTCGGTTCGTTTTTGCTTCTCGCATCGCTTTTTCTCTCTCTTGGCGGTGTGCTCTCACCGGCTGTGGCCCAGGAAGTGCGAGTCGATGTTGGGAGCGGTTGGGCCATTCCCATTTCCTCCGTCGAAATGGATGTCACGACCAGTACAGGGGAAGAGGGGGAGGTCTCGGTAGACGTAGGGCCCAGTGTTCATATGTATGCAGCGCTCGGGATGGTGCGGCCCATCTCGGATAATTTAGGGTTGGGCGTTCGGGGACGAGTCCAGGTTGTTCCTGCGCCCGGCCGAGCCAGTGAACTTCTTTCTCCTTTGGCGCCGTGTGCAGGCGATGGCACCTGTTCGGTGTCGAACCGACCCGATGGCCAGCTCCGTGCGGCTACGGTGGAAGGTCGACTGTTCCTGACGACCACTGATTGGATCGAGCCGTATTTCCTTGTCGGCCTCGGCGTGGTACAGACGCGGGTCGAAGGAGCAGACGTTGAGTTTCCCAGTGGGAGTGCCCACTATGAGGAGGTCCGGGTGATGGATGCCGGGGGCGATGTGGGGTTTGGTGCATCGTTGCCGATCATTGCCGGTCTCGCCCTCGAGTCGGAAATCCGCGTCACGGGTTCCTTGCCCGGAGGGCGAGACAGCTCTCTTTCCGTGCTTCCGTTCACCGTTGGCTTGAGCTACGGGTTCGGATACTAAAAGGGAAATTCAGATCCAACTTGGCCCGCTTGGCCCGTTGATTTTAATTACTTCATTTCCTGTCTCTCTTATGCTCGACCGACGTAGGTACATTGCTACCTCCTTTCCCGTAGGCCTCGTTCTGGTACTACTTTTCAGCGTGGTCCCCGATGCGCATGGGCAAGAGGTTCAGCCCATGGTGGTCGGAAAGAGTGCGCCCGAGCAAATTGATGAGAACTGGAAGGACTGTGGACTTCGGAAGCTGGAGCAGGACGCTCACGTAAGCCACCGCCCCGATCCTACAAAGCAGCAGAAGGCGTCCGCGAATATTGAAGTCGACTACGGAGAGGGATTCACGAGCGAAGCTCGAGCGGCTTTTGAGCGGGCCGTAGAGATCTGGGAGACCCACATTTCTTCTCCCATGACAATACGCATCGAGGCCTCCTTTGAGCAGTTCGACAACGAGAGGGCGTTGGGAGGAGCAAGTCCAAACGGGTTCTACTTCGTAGACAGAAATGAGGACGGTGAATTCGATGCGATCTTAGGAGACCCCCTTGCTGAGGCTTATGTAGGGGGGGAGCTCCCGGAGGATCAAAATCCGAATCCTCCTGATATCGTAGCGAGTTTTAATCAGGACCGCGATGACTGGCATTTCGGGAGTGAGGACGCCCCGTCGGATGACATCGACTTTACGAGCGTCGTTCTACACGAAATTGCACACGGGCTAAATTATGTGGACCTTTTTGATTACAACGAGGAGACCGGAGAGGGCGAGCATGGGGGCGAGGCGGACGGCGAACGCATCGCGGGGATCTATGGTCAGCACGTGGTTGAAGAGAAATCGGACGGCCGCTTCTTGCATTTGACCAATGAGGATGAGTATCCCGTTCCCTCCGAGGTGCTTGGGGATGCACTTACGAGCCAGCAGCTCTTTTTTACTGGGGAGAACTCCAACCTAGGTGCGTCGCAGAGCAATGGCCCTGTGCCCCCGAAGCTTTATG
>CAYXAD010000070.1:0-14054 GCA_964462965.1 uncultured Salinivenus sp. | reverse complement strand
ACACGTGTCCGGCGCACACCCCAGTGGGCGTTCGGAAGGTGAGAGAAGGTTCACCTCTTCTCTTTCTATCTCCGCTCTTTATTGAGGAGGGCACTGGTGAGAGTGCTCTCAGTGAGCGTCCTTTGAAGTTTTCTTTCAAAAACGAGGCCGCTCAGGTACATTGGCCGAGCAGCACTTCTGCTCCGCGAAAATCAAGAGATATCAAAGAAGGGGCCATGCGTTTTCTTCACGATCCACCTCGCCTGCTGCTTTTTCGCACGGCTCGTTTTCTAAGTTGGGAGGGGCTCAGCTATCTCTGCGCCGTGGCCCTTGGCCCGTCCGTCGTGGTCTACGTCATTGCCGTAGTAACAACTGTCTCGTTAAGTCTTTTCGCCGGTTGTACGCTCATTGGTGTAAATCCGATTGGCCTTTTGCAGTCGCTTACGGGGACCGACGGGGGACAGGCCCTTGCGTCGCTCGTGGCCGATTGGGGATGGATGAGGGAAGTCGACAATGGGACCCGTATGTTTGGCGTCACCTATACGGAGAGAGAAACGCTTTCTGTCACCGACGAGACGTTCACACTGATTTACGAGCGACTCAGTGGCTTATATGGAAATCAGGCATTCATTATTGGACTATTCGTCGAGGGAGGGCGACTGGTATTGAAGCGGGTGGGGGTCCAGCTGGAAGAAGATCACGGGAAGGAACCTCTTCGAGAGGCCACGACGCGACGAATAAAATGGATTGCCGGATGGACCCTCCGCATCGGCGGCGTCTTCCTTGTCGCTTGGATGCTCCTCGCAGTCGCTGACTTTTCGCTCGGGCTGATGAGTGGACTGATCATGGGAGGGGTCATGCTGGGAATGGGACTGCTGATTGTGGTAGGAATGAGCCTGCCGTCGTTCATTGGGTACCACCTGGCCGATCGGGCACGGGCGAAGGTGGATGCATTTTTTGAGCGGAAGATGGATCGTATGAAGGCCATATCGTGAGAAGTGTCTTTTTGGAAAACAAGGAAACGTACTCCGAGACTCCCCGAGGCGCTCAGACGTCTCTTTGTCGGAGTTGAACAGCGAGGGATTGGGGAAAAGGTCGTTCATTCGATTCGTCTCCTGCATTCGAGGACCCCTCGAATTTTGCCTCTCTGATGAGTTGACGATTTCTCAAGGGGTATTGGAGATGAACGCAGGACCTCTTAACCCCGTTAGGAGGTTCGCACGCGGACGAATCGACCGACCTCTATGCTTCTTCTTGCCCTCGAAACGGCCACGAGCACCTGTGGTGTTGCCGTCCTGCAGGATGAGACCCTCGTGGCCGAGATCCATCTGCATCGGCCTCGAGTGCACTCCGAGCGTCTCACGCCGCTCATCGAAGAAGCCCTGGATCAGGCAGCGGTTGCTCCCAGTGATCTTGACGCCATTGCCGTGTCGATGGGGCCTGGATCGTACACTGGGTTGCGCATCGGAGTCAGTACGGCCAAGGGGTGGGCCCTCGCTACAGGGGCAGATCTCGTTGGGGTGCCTACCCTGGAGGCGTTTTCCGCGCAGGTGGGGCCCGTCGCCTCGACGGACGACGTGGCCTGTACACTGATTGACGCCCGTCGCGACGAGGTGTACGCCGGGGCGTATCGCTTTACACCGGAGGGGGTCTCCGAGCATGCTCCCACGAAGGCACTTACGGTGGAGGCGCTTTCCGAGTGGATTGGTGCCGTGGACGGGCGGCTGTGGCTCCTTGGCGACGGGGCGCCCAAGGGACAGGAGGCCCTCGCCTCGGTCGGAACCGGTCAGCGGCTTCTTGGGCGTGAGGGGTTCCCCCCTTCGGCTGCATGGGTGGCTCGCCGAGGTCGGCACCGCCTCACGACAAAGGGACCGGAGGAGGTGACCACCTTCGAACCGTTTTACGTCAAGGACGTGCATGCGAGTCCGGCCCCCTCTCCTTTTGCCTGAGATTATTTGGACTTTGCAGCCGCGTTTTGTGATCTTCTGCGGAGTGTGTCCGTTCTTCTGCCGAGTCGCAGCGGCGGACAGAGGGGCAGCGTTTGTTTCCCAATCAACCACTACTCGCATTGGACTCTGATATGCCTTGGTTTCGGCGAAAGAAGGCTGGTATTCGGACGACCCGAGAAGAGCAGAATGAGGTGCCCGAAGGCCAGTGGGTAAAATGCCCGGAGACGGATGAAATCACGACCCGACGGGAGCTGGAGGAGAACCTTCTGGTCTTCCCGAGCTCGGGCTATCACTTCGGCATGGACAGCCACAAATACTTCGAATTTCTCTTCGACGACGGGGACTACGATCTGCACGACACCGACCTGCGGTCCGTCGATGCGCTCGGCTTCGAAGATCGCAAGTCGTATTCGACACGCTTGGAGCAGGCCCAGGAAAAGACCGGTCAGAATGAGGCGGCCCAGGCGGCGACCGGAACCATCGGCGGACATCCCGTGTCGATGGCCGGAATGGACTTTAGCTTTATCGGTGGATCCATGGGATCGGTGGTCGGCGAGATCGTCGCGCGGGCCATCAAGCGCGCATACAAGGAGGAGATGCCCCTCATTACCATTGCACAGAGTGGCGGGGCTCGGATGATGGAGGGGGCTCTGAGTCTCATGCAGATGGCCAAGACGAGTGCGCACCTGACGCGCCTCGACGAGGCCGGACTTCCCTACATCTCGGTACTGACACATCCTACCACGGGTGGCGTCACCGCCTCCTTTTCGATGCTGGGCGACATTCACATTGCCGAGCCGGAAGCGCTCATTGGGTTCGCAGGCCCGCGGGTGATTCGGGAGACCATCGGCTCCGACCTGCCCGAGGGCTTTCAGCGATCGGAGTTTCTCCTGGAGCACGGCTTTGTGGACATGATCGTAGACCGTCGCCGCCTTCGCCGGCGGATTATTCGTCTCCTTCATTTGCTTATGGAATAAGGCCAAGGTAGGACTCACAGAAGAATGTGGGGAGGCATGTCTGTTCCCTTCTGTGCGTGTGGCGGGCCTTCCGGAGTGGTGGCGGTCACCATTCTGTGAATGGTCTCCTTTCTCGTTTCGCTCGGTCGTTACGGGTCGGTGTCGCTGGCCTCTGCATATCGTTCGTTGTGGGAACGTGAGGCGGACGTCGTAGGCCCGGTCCAGACTGAACGAGGGTGTGAGGTCGTGCGTATTTAGAACACTGAAGCGTTCGGGGCCTTCTTTGTATCATTGCACGACAGCTCCATTAGATGTCCGACTCTACCAACCGTGACGCCAACCTGACCGCTCGAGAACAGCGGGCCGTCGAGCACACCCGCAAGGCACTCGACTACATGGAGCAGTTCGGGGTGGAGCCGGAAGGGAAGGTCCGGCCCTTTCTCCCCCCGAGCGAGCGGCAACAGGACCTGAATCGGATTCCCTACGATCACGAGGTTCGGCAGCAGGTCGTCTATGAAACGGAGCCCGGCGAGTTTTCAGCCCTCTGTCCGTTTTCGGGGCTGCCGGACTACGGGACCGTTCGCATCGAGTATGTCCCCGGCGATTGGCTCGTCGAACTAAAGAGTCTGAAGTATTACCTCATCTCGTGGAGGGAGGTGGGCGCGGCCCAGGAAGACGTAACGGCGCTCATGTTTGAGGACCTGCAGCGGCATCTTGAGAATCCTGCGTATCTGATCGTCACGACCGAGTACAACGTGCGGGGAGGCATCAATACCACGTGTACCGTCGATAGTCGCGATCAGTAGCCTGTAGAGGGGGGACTGCCTGGGCTCTTTGCCTCAATTGAAGGTCTGCATCCTCTGATGGCTCTCGTTCCCCTCGCGGGGAAAGTGACGAGAATCCACCGAAACTGTCGGAACCCCTTTCACCGTCCACGGCTATGATGAGGTGGCGATTTGATAGAAGTTCTCCTCCATTTTTCGCTCGTTCTGGTTACTGCTCAGCGTACTTATGAAACGACATTTACTTCTTGCTCTAGCACTTTGTCTCGTCGCCTGGACAGGGCCTGCAGCGGCCCAGACGACCCCGACGGCTTCCTCCGTTCAGCAAAACGGGTTTAGTCGGACCCTGGCTGCCGACAACGATCAGGTGTTTGTTGGCGAAACGCAGAATATTCACACGCCAGGGCGCGTGTACGTGTACGAACAAGGGAATGACGACTCCTGGACTGAGAGCACTTACCTAGAGGCGGAGGACGGAGCCGTAGGAGATGGGTTCGGCTCGGCCTTCGATGTTGAAGATGGAACCCTCGTGGTGGGGGCTCCCGCAGCCAATGCAGCCTACGTCTTTCAGTCGGACGGGGGCGAATGGGTGCAGACTGCACGTATTGTTTCGGCCGATAGCACGACGGAGCTGGGGACCAGTGTCGCGCTCGAGGGAGATCAGCTCTTCGTGAGTGCTGCGACCTCGAGTCCGCGAAGTGAGCGTGCGAATGTGGAAAAAGACGTGGAGGATACCCAGCAAGGCCCTGAAACCGCCGTTCACGTCTTCGAACGCCAAACGGAGGGAGAGTGGGACGAATCGACCGTCCTACGAAGTGAGAACGTTCAGGCAGAAGGCCGCTTTGGGGCCACGCTGCTCGCGTCGGACGAACACCTTCTCGTTGGGGCCCCGCGACATCAAGGAGGAGCTGTGTTTGCCTTTCGCCAGGATGACGACGGATGGACGGAGACCCAAACCCTGTCCGTCGGTGCACTGGGCAATAGCGCCCAGTTTGGATCTTCTCTGGAGGAGGCAGACGGTCGAGTGCTCGTCGGCGCCCCTCGTGCCTACGACGCGACCGGAACGGTGTATGCCTTTGCCTACGACAGTAACGAACAAACCTGGCAGAACGACGGCCGCTTTCTCCCCTTTGCCGGGACGTCCCGGGCTCTGTTCGGGCAAGCCATCGCCTACGACGGCACGGACCTCTGGGTCGGGGCTCCCGGAACGGCCGACCAGACCGGGACGCTTTATCGCTTGCAGCAACAAGGGGATGCCTGGAATCAGGTGCACCGCGTAAGCCATCCGCAGGCCACGGAACGAACGGGCCTCGGTGCTGCCCTTGCGGCCAATGCTTCCATCGTCGCTGCGGGGATGCCGGGGGATGATTACGGCGCCGGTTCGATGGGGCTCTATTCGAAGGCGGAGAACGACTGGACCCAAACCGATCCCATTGTCCCGACGACCGGGGAGGTGCTTAGTGCGATCACTGGAGAGGAGGTTCCCTGCAGTGAGGGAAATGCTTCGCAGTTTGGCTGTGAGGGGGTCGACCTGCAGGCGTTCCTTCCCATCGATGAGATTGGGGGGCAGCGGGGCATCAACCTCAATGACATCTGGGGATGGACCGATCCTGAGACCGGCACGGAGTATGCCCTCGTCGGTCGCACCGACGGCACGGCCTTCGTGGACGTGTCGGACCCGAACAATCCAGTCTATGTGGGAGAGCTGCCGCTTACAGAAGGCGCACGGGTCAATTCCTGGAGAGACATCAAGGTCTACGAGGATCACGCCTACGTCGTCGCCGACAACGCCGGAGAGCACGGCATGCAGATCTTTGATCTAACGCAACTCCGGGACGTCAGTGAGGCTGAGATGCCCGTGACCTTCGAAGAGTCGGCGCATTACGACCGCATCAACAGCGCCCACAATGTCGTCATCAACAAAGAGACGGGCTACGCTTACATCGTCGGTAGCAGCGGCGGGGGCCAAACCTGTGGGGGAGGACTTCACATGGTGAACATTCAGGACCCGCAGAATCCTTCGTTCGAAGGCTGCTTTGCCGATCCGTCGACCGGGCGCGCCGGCACCGGCTACTCGCATGACGCCCAGTGCGTCGTCTATGAGGGACCGGATGAAGAGTACCGCGGTCGCGAAATCTGCATTGGCTTCAACGAGACGGCCATCAGCGTCGCGGACGTGACGGACAAAGAAAACCCGGAGGCCATCTCGACGGCTTCCTATCCGGATCACGCCTACGGTCACCAGGGCAGGTTTACGGAAGATCAGCGCTACGTGTATCAGAACGACGAGCTGGACGAACTTCAGGGCAAGGTCGATCAGACACGGACATTGGTGTGGGACCTGTCTGACCTTGACGATCCGAAGCTCGTGAATCAGCTCTTGTTGTCTGAGGAGTCCTCAGATCACAACCTGTACGTAAAGGACGAGACGATGTACCAGTCGAACTACAAGAGCGGACTTCGGGTCTTTGACATCGGTGATCCGGAGAACCCCCAGGAGGTTGCCCACTTCGATACGGAGCCGTACGGGGAAAATAACCCGGGCTTTCAGGGAACGTGGAGCAACTATCCGTACTTCGAGAGCGGTACGATTGTCGTTTCGGGCATCGGGGAAGGGCTCTTCATCCTGAGCACCTCGGAGCCGGAGCTTTAGAAGCCACTCGTTGACGGTGTGCATGGGGGTCTGAATATGCAGGCGCCCATGCACTTGAACTGCATTCTTTCACAAGTTGGGACTCTTCATGCGTCGTCTGCTTTTGGGGATTCTTGTTCCACTGCTGCTGGTTGCTTCCTCGGCGTTTGGGCAATCCTCCGGGCCGAAGCTCTACGTATGTAA
Organism: uncultured Salinivenus sp.; assembly: GCA_964462965.1. Lineage (GTDB taxonomy): Bacteria > Bacteroidota > Rhodothermia > Rhodothermales > Salinibacteraceae > Salinibacter. Next base: position 7,552 of record CAYXAD010000070.1, on the reverse strand, counting down.
TCAGGGAGAGGCCACAATTTCGGTCCTTGACATGGAGTCGCAGGCCGTAGAGGCCACTGTAGACTTAAAGAAGAGAGGCTTTTCTGAAAATGCCAAGCCGCATCATGCGGTGGCAGAACCCGATGGCGAATTCTGGTACGTCACTTTGATTGGCGAGAATACTGTTCTCAAGCTCAATCGGGACAATGAAATCGTCGATCGCCTTTCGATGGAAGTTCCGGGGCTTCTTGCCCTACACCCCACCGAGGATCTTCTGTACGTGGGGCGGTCGATGAGCGCCGTCAACCCCCCCAAGAGTGTGGCCGTGGTGCGTCGCTCGAGCATGGACGTGATTGAGCGAGTGAATACGTTTTTCCCTCGGCCCCATCCGGTTGCCGTTCGGCCCGAGGGGGACTACGCGTTTGTGGCGAGTCTGGCAACGAATCAGCTGTTAGGTTTCAACACGGAGTCGTTAGACACTGAGCTCACTCGGTTGGGAGGAGACACTCAAACGCTCGTTCAGTTTGCGATGTCGCCGGATGGGAATACGCTCATTGCCGGAGGACAGTTGACGGGCCAACTTCTCATCTTCGACGCAAGTGAGCCCCCGTCCCTCTCTGTGACAGACACCCTCGACGTGGGAGAGGAACCGTGGCACCCTGTCATCGGGCACAATGGCGAGACAGCCTATGTCCCGAATAAGATGTCTCATTCGATCAGTGTAATTGACCTCGATGATCGGTCCGTCCAGACCACAATCGAGGGAGAGGGAATTGCTCAGCCGCATGGAACTGCTCTTTCCTCCGACGGAAGGTACCTTTTCGTGTCCAATAACAACCGAAATGGGACCTACGAACCCGAGGGGGAGAACCCTGACGCCGGCACTGTGGTGGTCATCGACACGGAGTCAAATGAGATCGAAAAGGTCATTGAGGTCGGGACGTATCCCACTGGCATTGGTACCTACGGGGGACAGCAGGTGGCAGGGCTGTGATTGACACCTCCGAGTGAGGCTGTCTTGGCAGGGGAGCTTCTTGTATCTCTCCGTTGGAGCTCAGGCTGTATGTCCATGTTTCGCTTCGTACTACTGGCTGCTGTTTGTACCTTCGGCGTTGCGCTTTCTGCGTGTTCGGGGACGTCTCGGACCGGGACGTCAGACACGTCGACGTTTCCGGACGATTATCGTCGGGTGGTGTCTCCCTCTTTTCCCGTTGAAGATCAGACGGGAACCCCCATCGCAAATCCCTTCTATGGAGGGTTCAATACCCCGCGCCCTCAGTTTGTGGATGTAGACGGCGACGAGGATTCGGATCTCTTCGTCCAAGAAGAGGCCGGTGAGCTTTCCTTCTTCGAGCACGTGACGGAGGACGACAGTTCGCGTCTCGTCTGGCGAACGGATCATTACCGGGGGTTGGAAATCGGAGAGTGGTTCCGCTTCGCCGATCTTGATCAAGACGGACTCCCCGACCTGTTGACCGAAGAGCCATACAGTTACCTCCGCGTCTATCGAAACGTGGGGAAGGCAACAGACCCGCAGTTCGAGCTCTTCGTCGATACGTTAAAGTCCGCCGATGGAACCCCCATCTTTTCAGATCGGCAGAATATCCCCAATGTAACCGACCTCGACTGCAACGGTCAGCTCGACCTCTTCATCGGCCGTCTCGATGGTACCATCACCCGCTATGAAGCGGTCGGAGACTCGGCTGGTATCCCCCGTTTTGCTCACGTGACCGGCAATTTTGAGGGCATCAAGATCGTTCGGCAGGTTGGTGGCTCGATGCATGGGGCCAACACTCTGACGTTTGCCGACATCAATGACGATGGAGCCCCCGATCTGTTTTGGGGCGACTTCTTTGAACCGGGGCTTCTCCTCATCGAAAATACCGGCTCCTGTCCGAGTCCCGACCTCACGGGGGAGCCGAGGTCGTTTCCGTATTCGAACCCCCTCAGTACCAGTGGCTACAACGCCCCGGCGTTAACCGACTGGACGGGGAATGGCCAGCTCGACCTCTTTGTGGGGGTCCTCGGCGGGGCGCATGATGCCAATTCCAGCCTCTCGGAGAACGTCTATTTCTACGAGCAAACGAATAGCGGCTTTCAGTTGCGGACCCGGCAGTTTGTGGGGGGGATCGACGTCGGGAGTGAGAGCACGGTCGCGATGGGTGACATCGATAATGACGGGACTCTCGATGCCCTCGTCGCCAACAAAATCGACCCCGATCGGGGAGAGACCTCTATGGTCTACCGCTTCGAGAATACCGGGTCGGTTGACGCCCCAAGGTATCGACGGGGGGCGCCCCTCGATCTGCCGGAGACCTACCACTACGCTCCGGCCCTGGGCGACCTGACCGACGATGGCACTCCTGATCTCATTCTTGGTACCTGGAAGGGCCGTCTCGCCTACTATCGCAACCAGGGGGACGGCACGTTTGACTCCGTAGACGAGGCCATTGCGGAGCTTCCTTCCGGCAGCAACGCCGTTCCAGCCCTTGGGGATCTCGATGGGGATGGGTTGATGGACCTCGTCGTGGGGGCCTCAGGCGGTTCCCTCCACGCCTACCAAAATACGGGAACGCCGACCGATCCCTCCTTTTCGGAAATGTCAGATCTCCTGTCGGGCATTGAAGTCGGCTCGCGAAGTGCCCCGGCCCTGCACGACGTGGACGGCGACGGGGACCTCGATCTCCTGGTAGGTTCGAAGGATGACCTTCTTCTCATTCAGAATGAAGGAACGCCCGATGCGCCGGACTTTGAAGGAGAAGCGACCCCGCTTGAGCTCGAGGGCGTTCCGTCTCTGTCCGTCCCCGCCATGGGGGATTTAAATGGCGACGGGTCTCCCGAGCTTCTCCTCGGAGGAGAGCAGGGGGGGCTTGTTCTCTTTCAGGCCCCTTCGTCCAAGGAGTAGCCTTCCCGCCTAGCACCGAGACAACGAGAAGGGGGAGGGAGTGCTCGGCAGGGAAGGCAGCATTACCAGTTCCAGGGGAGCACCTCCTGAATAAGTGATGAAGACATTCCGTGTGCGGGCTCTGCGTTGCTCTCCTGGAGCTCCGATTCTCGGTGGGTGCCGTCTTCCCTTTCTAGATCATTTAGGGCTTTGTTGAGGGCCTCCAGGTCCGTCTGAAGACGCTCGGTAAGCTGTTGCCGGGTGTCCCCAGACAGTGCCTCGTACCCTCCCATGTGAAGGGCTTCGAGCGCTCGCCTATGATGCCGACGTGCACGTTTCAGTTCAGCAGGTGGGCACTGCTTCAATTTCTGCACGGCCTCCTGGAGGTCAGACACCGGACCCTCAATCGGCATCTGGACAGCCTGAAAGGAACTGGAGGAGCGAGAAGGAGCGGACTGTGCAGATTGAAGAGAAACGCTCATCGTTGTCGCCGCAGGATGTGAGAGGTGTCGTGGCTTTTTGGGGGGAACCCCCAAGAGGATGGAAGCGCTTACAATATACGATTCTAATGCATGGCTGTGTCAGAAAGCGGTTAAAACTTCCCGATAAAATTCGGAAAAGAGCGCATTTCACAACCCCTTCCCCTGAGGGGGACCGAAGGGCTCGATTCGAGCTGAAGAGGGAATCGCTCCGGCCTTTTTGCAGAGGAACTGCGAGGAATGAGGACGATGGGTTCGTACGCCTCGAAGGAACTGCCGCACGGAGCCCGAGGGGGCAAGAGGGGCAACGGTCGAGGTACAGTACGTCCGTTTCCTGTTTTTTCCACGTTCCGTCCATCTCAATCCAGTACTGAAGTTCGCGCTGGAGCTGAAACGAGATCTCGTCGGGAGGGGGAAGGTGCGATCCTCTTGACAGGCAGACATGAGTTGTAGGTTTGTCTCTCGGTGGAGGCAATAGGCCCGAGCTTCGACATTTCGACGATTTGGTTCCTCCCTGGAGATCTGCTCGCCCTCGAGAAGCCTAGCCCGCACGCCCTCCCTGCGTACGGAGCTCTTCCCCGAGGCCATGTTCGGGTCGACGTCGGGCTCCTTCCTCTTTACTTTCTGCAGGGCGCCAAACACACCGGCGAACCGCTGAGCGCTTGTGGAGTCCCGGACGGCTTCGGACGTCTCGTACTGTGCCAGTCGGCTGCGTTCTTGGGGGCTAAAGGCGGCCGCCACGGTATGCGCAGAAATGTCCCTCGCAATTCCTGGGGAACGGTTCCCTCTTGTGCGTGTGCAGCGCGGAGCGCCGATCCTTCGGGCACAGAGAACCCCTACCCTGAAAACGACAACTTTTCATGCTTGTGAGACCCACCAGCGAGGTCGATCCATAGGTCGACGGATTGCCCGGGAGGGAAAAGTGTGTATTCAAAAAATCCACCGAAAAGAAACCGTGTTGGCGGAAAGTCTTCCGTTTTCAGTTCTGGATTCTCGGGCCTGAAAGATATGACGGAGGGCCCGCAACCCATCGAGGTGTCAGGGATTCAAGTATGACTCTGTATGCGTTCTAGAACCAGTGGGCAGTAGTTGCATGGCCGAAGTTGTCGACACGACGAACCAGTTTCAGCTCGTCTCGGACTTTGAGCCGATGGGCGACCAGCCCAAGGCAATCCGGGAGCTGGTAGAGGGCATCGAGCGGGGCGACGAGTACCAAACGCTTTTGGGGGCGACGGGCACAGGCAAGACGTTCACTATTGCGAACGTTATCGAGGAGATCAACAAGCCGACGCTCGTCATGAGTCACAACAAGACTCTCGCGGCCCAGCTCTACGGCGAGTTGAAGCAGTTCTTTCCGGACAACGCCGTCGAGTATTTCATCTCGTACTACGACTATTACCAGCCGGAGTCGTACATCGTCCCTTCGGACACCTACATCGAGAAGGACGTGAACATCAACGACCGCATCGAGCGGCTCCGCCTTCGGGCCACGTCCGAGCTGGTGAGCGGGCGGGACGACGTCATTGTCGTGGCCAGCGTGTCGTGCATCTACGGTTTGGGCTCCCCCGAGGAGTTTCGTCGTGAGATCATTCAGCTGGAGCCCGGGCAGCGGATCGAGCGAAACGACCTGCTGCGACAGTTCATCGATCTTTTCTATACCCGGAACGACATCGAATTCGAGCCCGGCACCTTTCGGGTGCGCGGAGACGTGGTCGACATCTTTCCGGCCTACCGAGAGGATCAGGCCCTCCGCATCGAGTTCTGGGGGGACGAGATTGACCGGCTCAGCCTCTTTGAGCCCGAAAGCGGGCGCGAGATCGAAGAGGTCGAGGGCCACTTCACCCTGTATCCGGCCCAGATCTTTGTGACGCCCGAAGATCGACTCGAGGCCGCGATCGACAACATCAAGGAGGAGCTCCGCTGGCGGCTGGCGGTGCTTCGCAACGAAGGCAAGATGGTCGAGGCCCAGCGCCTGGAACAGCGGACCATGTTTGACATCGAGATGATGCAGGAGGTCGGCTACTGCTCCGGCATCGAGAACTACTCTCGCCACCTCACGGGGCGAGAGCCCGGGGAGCGGCCCTACTGTCTGCTCGATTATTTTCCCGACGACTTTTTGCTCGTCGTGGACGAAAGCCACGTCACCATTCCGCAGGTGCGGGCCATGTACAATGGCGACCGCGCCCGCAAGCTAAAGCTCGTCGAGCACGGCTTTCGGCTGCCGTCGGCCCTCGACAACCGCCCGCTCACGTTCGAAGAGTTCGAGGAGCTGACCGAGCAGACCATCTTCATGAGCGCGACGCCGGCCGACTACGAGCTGGAAATGTCCGGCGGCGTGTTCGTCGAGCAGGTGGTACGGCCCACCGGCATTCCGGACCCCGAGATCGACGTGCGCCCCACCGCCAATCAGGTCGACGACTTGATGGAGGAAATCCGACAGCGGGCCGAGCACGGCGAGCGGGTGCTCGTCACCACCCTCACGAAGCGAATGACGGAGGACCTGGCCGACTACCTCGACAGCTACGGGGTCAAGGTTCGCTGGATGCACTCCGACATTGACGCCCTGGAGCGGGTCGACATCATTCGCGGCCTGCGCCTGGGCGAGTACGACGTCCTCGTGGGCGTGAACCTGTTGCGGGAGGGCCTCGATCTGCCCGAGGTGTCGCTCGTCGCCATCCTCGACGCAGACAAGGAGGGCTTCCTGCGCTCGGAGACGTCTCTCATTCAGACGGCCGGACGGGCCGCGCGCAACGTCAACGGGCAGGTGATCCTCTACGCCGACGAGATCACCGACGCCATGCAGCGAATGATTGACGAGACGGAGCGTCGCCGCGAGATCCAGCTCGAGTACAACGAGGAGCACGACGTGACGCCCGAGCCCATCACGAAGTCGCCCGATCAGATCCGGCAGGGGACGGCCATCGCCGACGAGAAGGGGGACGGCGAGGAGGACGCCAGCGCACGCAAGCACTACGGCAGTCCCGACCAGCTTTCCTCCCAGGTGGCCGATCCGGTCGTCGAGTACCTGACCGACGATCAGAAGCGCGACCTCATCGAGCAGATGCGCGAAGAGATGGCCGAGGCCGCCGAGAACCTCGACTTCGAGCGGGCCGCCGAGCTGCGCGACAGCATTGAAGAAATCGAGGAGCAGCTGCAGGAAAGTGCGTCCTCGAACGGGGAGGCGGGAGCATAGTTAATTCAATCTCCAACCTGTATACTGTTACCAAACTGGTAGCGAAGCCTTCAGAATTTGCATGTAGTGGTCGTCGCCGGCATTCATATGGGAGATTCCGCAACGTGAACCACTTCATTGGTGCCCATGGAGCTTTCTCGAGACATTAAGGCATTGCTTCAGGACCTGAGAGGGCGGTTGGAAGCCTTGTATGGGGATCGCCTGCAGGCGGTTGTCCTTTATGGGTCGCATGCCAGGGGGGAAGCAACTCCGGACAGTGATGTCGACGTAATGGTTGTACTGGAGGGAACGGTCGATCCGTGGGCGGAGATTCGGCGAATGTCCGGACCTGCCCTCGACACCGAGATCAAGTACGAAGAGATGGTGACACTATATCCTGTCTCACAGGTGGATTTTGAACACCAGGAGTTGCCCGTGCTTGCCAATGCCCATCGAGAGGGGATATTAGTATGAGTGAAGCCACGGCGCTTCTGCATAAGGCGTCGGAGACCCTTGTCTCGGCAGAAATTCTGTTAGAGGCAGAACGGACGACTGATTGTGTGTCCCGGGCATACTATGCAATGTATCAGGCTACACAATCCCTTCTGCTTGCGCATGGGTATGACACCAACACGCACAGAGGTGCGCGAATGATCTTTGGAAAGCACTTTGTAAAGACTAAAAAAATCGACCGCCGATTCGCGGTCTCCCTGCGGGAAGCATTTGATGCTCGCCTGCTGGCAGATTACAGCGGGGAATCCGTTTCTCGTGACCAGGCTCAGGAAACACTGAGCGATGCTCAGGCCTTCGTTGCCGAAATTGAGCGGCAAGTTATTGATAGAAAGGAAGACAGTGGGGAGAACGAGTCTTCTCAAGAAAAATAACCTTCGGGAAAGGAGCATTTCTATTAGATCCTCGAAAGTCACAGCTCGAAAACTCGTGCGCTTCCAGCAGTGCTAAACAGCAGTTACCTCTATTCTAAGTAACGGCGTGTGCAAGTTTTCAGTCGACCAGCTCAGCGAACCTCAGCGGCGGAAG
>CAYXAD010000069.1:9988-14252 GCA_964462965.1 uncultured Salinivenus sp. | reverse complement strand
CAGCTGCACGATCTGTCCCCGCGTGCTTGAAAAAAATCGCTCGCTCCAACCGGACGACGGCATTGGGAAAACAGGACGACGAAGGCAGACACGAACCGGCGAGGCCATTCTTCGACCTCCCGACTTCACATTCACGAAAGCGTGCCTTTCCCTCACGGAAACACTCAGGAGATGATCCCACTCCCGGAATCTTATCTCCCCTCCCTCCGTACCACGCAGGCCTGTTGGAAGACTGAGATCGTACTGCCTCTCCGACGTCGTGTCCTCCTTGATCTCTTCCTCCGCGACTGAACTGGCTCGGAAGATCCGCCGCCGGGAATGCTCAGCGGTGGAGGTGCTCGAGGCTCACCTCGCCCGGATTCGGGCCCGGAATCCGGCGGTCAATGCCATCGTGACCCTCAACGCCGATCGGGCCTACGCGCGTGCCCAAGCGGCCGACCGGGCCTTGAACGAGGGAGAACTGTGGGGGCCTCTGCACGGCCTGCCCGTCACCGTCAAGGATCAGTTTGCGAGCGCCGATCTACGCACCACCTACGGCCTTCGGCCCTACGCCGACTTCGTGCCGGAGGAAGATGCACCTCTCGTGAGCCGCCTGCGCCACGCCGGCGCCCTCCTCCTCGGCAAGACGAACCTGCCGCGGGCGGCCTACGACTGGCAGTGCGTGCACCCCACCCTGGGTCGGACCAACAATCCGTGGGATCTCTCTCGGACCCCGGGGGGAAGCTCGGGGGGGTCCGCGGCGGCCCTGGCGGCCGGCTTCTCTCCGCTGGAGCTGGGTGCCGATGCAGGAGGTTCAATCCGCGTTCCCTCCCACTTTTGCGGCACCGCGGGCCTGCGACCGACCGAACACGCCTTGCCCCTCGACGGCATCACTCCCCCTGACCGAGTTCGAACGGTTCGCCATATCGCCGTGGCGGGCCCGATGGCGCGAACGGTCGAGGACCTTCAGCTGGCCTGGAGCGTCCTGCACTCGTCCGAAGAAGTCTCGTCGCCCGCCGGCAGCGAGCCAGTCGCCCCCGAGGAGCTGCGCATCGCCGTCACCCCGGAGCTCGGCGGCGTACCGGTGGACACCGAGACCCAGCGCGTGCTCCGCGAGGCGACTACGACCTGGAAACAGGCTGGATGTACCGTCCAACGCTGTGCTCCGCCCTTCGACGTGTCTTCTGCCCTCGATGTGTGGGGAGACATCCAGGGGTTCGAGCTGACGGCCAGCCTGCCCGCTCCGCTCCGGAGGGCGCCGTTGAAGCACCTCTTTTGGCAGGGTGCCGTCCGATCCAAATTTGGCTTCCTGGCCACCCGGCTGGCTCGAGGGGCCCGGCTCGACGGACACGGCTACTTCGACGCCCTGACTCGAAAGGAAGAGCTCACCCGCACCCTCGATTCGTTCCTCGCCGATTGGGACTGTTGGGTGACCCCCGTCGCGGCCCGTCCGGCGTTTCCTCACTGCCGCACCGGCACTTCCCTCTCTATCGAGGGCGTCTCGGTGCCCTATGCGCTTCCGTTTGCTTTTTACACCTGTGCCACAGCCGCCCCCGGTCACCCGATCCTCACCATTCCGGCGGGACGCTCTTCGGAGGGGCTCCCCATTGGCCTCCAACTCCATCGCCGTCCCGGGACGGAGAGGTCCCTCCTCAATCTAGGGCGCACCCTGAGCTCTCTTCTCGAAACTGAAAATCGGCTCGCTCCACTCGACACACGCACGCCTTCTTCATCTCCCTCCCAGGGATCTTCCTGAGGGCTGTGAACCTTTTCCTGCCCTCTGGATACTTGCCGGAGGATGGAGGATCGTCTCTCCCGTTTTGCTCTTCGTTGCCCAACCGTCCCCTACCCGTGCCCGAAATTGTCCTCATCGCTGCCGTTGCCGAGTCCAATCGCATCATTGGGAAAGACAAAGACCTCCCCTGGCACATTCCGGAGGACCTTCAGCACTTCAAGCAACTGACGACCGGCCATCCCCTGCTCATGGGCCGACGCACGTTCGAATCGATCGTCCATCAGTTCGGCGGCCCTCTCCCCGACCGCCGTCATCTCGTGCTAACCTCGCAGGGACCGTATGAGGAGTATCCGGACGTGGAAACGTACGATTCGATCGACGGCGCCATGGCGGCGGTGGCGGACGAAGACACGGTCTTTATCGGCGGCGGCGAGTCCATCTACCGCCAGTTCTTGCCGCGAGCCGACCGGCTCGAACTGACCCTCATCGAAGGCGACTACGAGGGCGATACCTATTTTCCGGCCTTCGAGCACCTCGTCGGGGAGGTCTTCGAACAGACCACTGTCGACCCGCGGGACGGGTTTCGGTTCGTGACCCTCGAGCGCGTGGACGACGAAGAGGCGTAGGGCACAAATACAGCTGCAGACACCCGTTTCAGCGTGCTGCCAGGAGGGGGCGGCCGTGCAGTTCGTAATGCGTATTGCGTAATACGCGAAACGTGATACGTTGAACGTTCTACTCGCTTCCTTCGAACGTACTCTCATCCCTCCACCCATGCACCCTCCAACACGCCCAAACTCCCCACTATACCCATCACGAAGTATGCCACCGGTACCGACGCAGCAACTCCGGATCCCGCGTTCGCTTTAGAATCGTCCCACACTCCTCGCAGTAAATCACCACTTCCTTCACGGGCGCCGAGATGCCGAGCATAAAGAAGAAGCCGGCTCCCCAGCCATAGTGCGGCTCGACCATCGTTCGAGGATGCCCCACGTCGTAGCCACACTCGCAGCTCCGACTCTCGATGCGATCAGCGAGCTCCTTCTTGGACTGCGTTCGAGTGGAAGACGCCACCGCCACGCCGCCATCGGACGACTCCGCCACAGAGGGGCGCGGCTCCACGGATTCCTCCCGCCACCATTTTTCCGGCTCCCGGTCCTCATGTAGTTGCGGCTCTTCCTCGAAGACATACCGGTCCGCCGACCAACGCCCCGGGCCAAAGACAAAAACGAGCACCAGCAGGAAGAGGACGAGAGCCGAAAACTCCAAGGACTGGTTCGCTGCCAGCAACCCCTCCTGTAGATGGACGAAGAAGACCGCCCCCACCAGAATGGGAATCTGGAGAAACGCCGCAAGGCGAGTGAGCAATCCCGCCGCCAGCATCAGCCCGCCGAGCAGATGTGCAAACGTGACGTAATGAACCAAGGCTGCGGACGCGAGGGAAAACTGGGACAGGTCGACGAGCGCTTCCAGGCCCTGCGTTTCCCCAATAAAGAGCAGGCCTCGAACGAAAAGGCCAATGCCGAGATACACACGAACGAGGTCGAGGACCACCTCCTGGTGCTCTTCCACCCAGGCGAGAATGTTGCGGTATGTAGTCATAACGAGTCCCTCCAGCTCCGAATGAGAACGAGTACACCTTCCGGGGTCGAGAAAAAACCGCGCGACGAATTTCGGAGCGCCATCACGATTTCTTCACTATTTGTATGAACGGTACGTGAATTCGTTGCCTAGTGGTCCGGCTTTTCTGGGCTCGTAACAGATGAGCATACTCCAACCTCTCCCGTCCGCTTTCACTTTCCGTGGTCTCCGGAGACGACTCTTTGACCGTTGACGTTTTTTCTTTTCCCTTATCCCCCCTGCGAAAAGCTACCGGGGAACCTGTTTGAAAAGATTTGCGCGGGCTGCATGGGGGATGCAGAGGAAAACAAATGGGTGTCCACGGCTTACAAGGAGGCACCGAAGGAGTCCCACAACTGGCCCCACTGATGTCTTCCACTCCCTTTCCAAATCTGCCGGACGAAGCCCGGCTCTGGATCCACCCTGCGGATGCCCCCCTCACGGAGGCAACCCAAACAGCCCTGCTCGATCACCTGTCGACCTTTATCGAGGGCTGGACCTCTCACCAGCACGACGTTCGGGGAGCCGCTGCCGTCTTGCACGATCGATTTTTGATCCTGGCAGCGGTTCGATCCGACGGTGGGGACATCTCGGGCTGCGGCATTGACGACGCGTCTCGCACCATCGACGAAGCTGCAACCCGCCTCGGCATCGATTGGGTGCCGTCTCTCTACGTCCTCTATCGAACGGCCGACGGGTCGATCGACGCCGTCTCTCGTTCGACCTTTCAAGAGCGGGCAGAAGCGGGCGAGGTGACGATCGACACACCTGTATTCGACCCGAGCCTGACGACCCTCGGAGCCCTGCGCAATGGCGAGTTCGAGCAACCGGCCGGCCAGTCTTGGCACGCCCGCCTCTTTGCCCTTTCGGCGTCAAGCTAATTGACTGGGTGTCTCGGATCGTTGCCCCAGCTCTGCTCGTGCTCCGTCC
>CAYXAD010000069.1:0-9888 GCA_964462965.1 uncultured Salinivenus sp. | reverse complement strand
AGCTAATTGACTGGGTGTCTCGGATCGTTGCCCCAGCTCTGCTCGTGCTCCGTCCACACATCTGCACTGTCCAATGGGCTTCGTGGCACGTCCATGGGAGGCACTCATCACCTGGATGGCCGAGATGGACCCCTCCCTTCGGGAGATTCTTCTGGCGGTCCTCTCTCTCCTCGTCCTCTTTGCTATTGGAACGACGGGCTATGCCTTCCTCGAAGCGTGGACGTGGATGGACGGCCTGTACATGACGTTTATCACGCTCTCGACGATTGGCTTTCAGGAGGTCCACACCCTCTCGGACGCAGGTCGCATCTTCACCGTCGGCCTAGGCATCACCGGCATTGGCCTGCTCAGTTTCGTCGTGGCCCGATCGGCTCAGCTTCTGCTCGCCAGTGAACGCCTCCGCGAACGCCGAATCATGAAACAACTCGAAGAGCTCTCGGACCACTTTATCATCTGCGGTTACGGCCGCATCGGCCAGCGTCTCGCGGAGGACCTCCGTCGTGAAGGCAAATCGGTCGTGGTCGTCGACATCGAAGACGTTGTGATCAGTCGTCTCCGCGAGGGCGACTATTTGCACGTGCAAGGGGACGCCCAGGACGAAGAGACCCTGCGGACCGCCGGCATCGAGCGAGCTCAGGGGCTGATCCTGACTCTGCCAGAAGACAGCAGCAACGTCTTCGTGGCCCTGACGGCCCGAGAGATGAACCCTGACGTCTTCATTCTGGCCCGGACGGTCGACCAGGAAAACCGGAGCAAGCTCCTGAACGCCGGGGCCGACAAGGTGATAGCTCCCAGCGAGGTCGGTGCCGACCGCATGGCCCAGGTGGTGCTCCGTCCCAACGTCGATCAGTTTCTAGAAGGAGTTCTCCGGGCCCGGGCCCTCAGTCTCCAAATCGACGAGGTAGAGGTTCTTCCCAACGCCCCCCTCGCCGGTCAAACCCTGGCGGAAAGCAACTTCCGACAGCAGTTCGAGGCCATCGTAATTGGCATTATTGACTCCGATACGAATGACATGACGTTCAACCCCTCCCCCTCGCACCGCATCCGGGAGGGAGATATACTCGTCGTGCTCGGCGACGCAGAGGTGATTCGCACCCTCCGTGAAAAGGCCTGTACACCTTGAGGAGTACTTCGCCTCCTCTTCTCGAGCACACTTTCCCCCTCTGAGAAACTGACCGCGACAATGTAGGTAGACACAGGCGGCCCTTGTCGTGTCTGTCTCCGGTCCTACTGCTTTATGCGCCTTCGCCTGTTCTCCCTTGTTGGTCTTCTTTGCCTCGCCGTCGGGCTCTCTCATTCAGCCGCGGCCCAGGGCTACTTCGAACAGGAACAGATTGAAGACCTCCTGTCGACGCGTACGGAAAACCTCGACGATCTTCCGGAGGTCTACTACGAGTATGCCGTTATCGATGACCTGAGTGGCAACAGCGTCCTGGCCCGAAATCGATTCTATTCGCGGCTGGGCGACGAGGATGTGGACCTCGGGCGCAAACGTGCCAAGCTCGTTGAGCTGCTCAACCGAGTTCGCATGCAAGACGTGGCCCTCGGCGATACCCTCGTGGTTCCCACGCGCTTCGGGCTCGACTTTCGAGCCTATTCCCCCTTCCCGCGATACTACCCGGGGGCCCGCAATCTCGACAAGGTGTTTATCATCCACAAAACCATCCAGGCCTTTGCCGCCTACGAGCACGGCCAGCTCGCTCGCTGGGGCATCGTCAACACCGGCCATCCCGACTCGACCTCCACCCCGAATGGTCGGTTTAACTTCAACTGGAAGGTCGAGGAGCGCGTCTCGACCCTCAGTCCGCCCGGCGAAGAATGGACGATGCACTGGGTCTTTAATTTTCACGATGCCCGCGGCATCCACATTCACCAGTACGCCATGCCCACGGGCGGTCCCACGAGCCACGGCTGCGTCCGCCTCGTCGACGCCGACGCGAAGTGGATCTACGATTGGGCCGACCCCTGGAAAACGACCCGGGGGCACATGGGACCCAGCTCTCGACAGGGAAAGCTACTGGCCCCCGGCACCATGGTGCTCGTTCTGGGAGACGACCCGCCGAACTGGCACCCCCAACCCTTCGAGTTCAAGGAGCGCTATCCGGTGCTCAAGCGGGTCGACCTTCCGAACAATCCGTACGAGGTTCCGCCCGGCACCCACCAGCAGGAACGCTGGGACCGCCGGCGCCAGCAGCAACAGGCGTCGCGGTAGCACCCGCCCGTGCAGCCGCTATTGTGCCTCTACGCGCATGCCGTCCTCGAGCTCGCTGCCGGAGTGCACCGTCCCCCTCAGATTTCGTCCCCACGTTGTTCAGCCTCACAGGGACGACGGGAGCCGACCACTGCGAACCGCCTTACGCATCCTCGGCCCCATGCGACAGCGCATTCTCCAGCATCTCCCGCACGTGATCGTCGGCGAGGCGATAGTAGACGTGCCGTCCTTCTCGGCGGTGAGACACGAGCCGGGCGTCGCGCAGCACGCGGAGCTGATGGCTAATGGCCGATTGGCTCATGTCGAGGGCGTCGACGATTTCGTGGACACAAACCTCCCGGTCCCGGAGCAGGCATAGGATGCGGAGTCGCGTGTCATCCGAGAACCCCTTCAGGAGTCGCACAGTGGCCGTCACAATCCGATCCTCCGGAAGGCTTTCCTCCAGAGCCACCTCTCCCTCACAATTGGTCTCCACAGGATTCGTCATGGTTCAGTAAAAGCATTCGTGTGTGCAGCCCGAGGAGTACGGGCACGGACCGAGTTGGGGGGCAGGTTCCGACGATGCTCTTCGGGGTCGGCCTCAGTGTGACTCGAAGCCGTCTGTGCACTGCCCACGCTTTCGTCAGAGGGTCCGGCCCCCAGAGAAATGATCTCGTCTCTTGAGACCAAAGGTCCATAGGGCCTCGTCTTGGCCACCTGATTCCGAACTGCCTTCTCTCGAAAGACGTCGTCGTCCTCGATCGGGTTGAAAATGCGCCCGAATCGGGGAAGCCAGCGCGAGGCATCCCACGAAAAGTAGGTGATGACAGCCTTCCCGACGACGTGATCCATGGGGACAAAGCCCCAGAATCGGCTGTCTTCAGAATTGTCGCGATTGTCCCCCATCACGAAGTAGTAGTCCTGCTGAAAGGTATACGTCGTCGTGCGGTTGCCATCGATGGCAAAGGTCGAGTCCGTCATCTGACGGGCTGCGCGATCTTCGTAGCGCACAATGACTGGCCGGTAGAGGTCCCAGTTTTTGTCGGTCAGCTCGACGGTCTGTCCGGCCTCGGGAATGGAAACGGGGCCATAGTTGTCCGGCGTGTATCCCCGATTGGGCGGATACATGAGATCGCTGTAGTTGGCGTTATGAACCACATAGGGCTCAATGTCCTCGACCCACGACCACTGGTCGACCTGACGAATCGCTGCCGGGGTGGCTAAGACGCGAACCGTCGATGCGTCGTCGGTGGGATTGACCTCGCCAATGCCGATCTCCTCCATCCGCGACCGTGGAATTCGATAGCGAGCGTCACTTTTCGTTACCGTCCAGTACTGCTGCATGCCCTCTCCCAGAGGAAGGGGACGATCATTGACGTGGACGAGCTTGTCTCGCACCTCCACCGTCTCTCCGGGCATGCCGATGACGCGTTTGACGTAGTGAATCTTTCGGTCCACAGGCCCTTCCCGCGGCGGAAAATTAAAGACAATCGGATCCCCCCGCTGGACCGAAGAAAACCCCGACAATCGCTTATAAGGAAAGGTCACCCCCGGCAGGTGGATGGACGTGAGCGGAATTCCCAGGGACATGGGCAGACGAGGCCCGTAATGAAGCTTCGACACCACCAGATAATCCCCAACAAGGAGGTTTTCCTCCATCGAGGGCGTCGGAATGCGAAACAGGTCGAACAGGAGGGTCCGCACGATCAAAACGATGATGACAGCCACGATCAGCGACTCGCCCCACTGGCGAAGCTCTCCTTTGTTGTTTCCCTCCTGGTCAGAGGTCCGGTCCTCAGAACGAGACGTCCGGCTGGCCTGATGCGTACCTTCGCGAGTTGACATGTTGGGAGGTAAATCCAGAGTGAAATCGAAGAAAAAGTCGACGACGCCGAAGGCCCTCAGAACGAGGGAGAGGATCCGGCCTCCGACGTAGAGGAAGACGGCTCGTCCCCGTCCGTATCGGTCCGGGCCCGCCGCCCCGGAAGGATGTCGTAGGGAGAAATCCGTTCGAGGAAGTACGACTCTCCGGTATATCCAGTTCGATACCAGCGCTCGGCGAGCGTGTCGTAGTAATAGTCTGCGTATGGGGCCCGTTTGGGCTGGCGGAGGACCCCTAACAAGGTGTCACGAAGGGCCAGAATCCGGTCGCGGTACTGACGGTCGGTCATCACAATGAGCCCCCGATCGAGAGGCCCGCTCGCATCTGTCACCCGTACGGGGATCGAGTCGTTGACCACAAACCAATACTCGAACTGGGCGCGTCCGTCTTCAACTTCCCGGGGATCGGCGTCCCCGAGCGTCTGCGTGGGATCCCCAAAGTGACCCTGGAGGCGGGCCCGAAGTTCTTGTGTCCGGGTGGTGTCGAAAAAGGTCTGATAGGTCCCTGCTCCCAGGAATGACCAGCGAGTGTCGCCATACTGTTCGTCGAACCAGCCACGCTCCAACCGATGCACGGTGTGGACATTCTCTAGAGGGAACGGACGAGTTTCGTCCTGCCTCTCATTTTCCTCAGGAGTGCGACGAAGAGAATCGACAGCCGTCGGGAGCGTCTTCGGAGATAGCACGCGAAGGTCCCGTCCCTGTTGCAAAAACCGCTGGGCGAGGACGTGCCGTCGGGCCGTCTGGTAGCGATCGATGAGCGTTTCCCCCTCGGAGGGAACGGTCTGAGCCGAAGCCATCATGGGCCCGCCGAGGCTAGAGCCTCCCAGAAAGACCGCCAAACAGAGCACGAAGAGAGATTGCCCCAGCGTGAGCCGATCCGTCCCTGTAAACAGTGTAAATTCGTTTGGCATGCTCCGTGTGATCCAGGCCGGTCTGGAGTCGAAAGCAGAAGTGAACTGGTTACTCGTCATCCATAGAGAGAATTGCGAGGAAGGCCTCCTGCGGCACGTCGATCTCCCCCATCTGCTTCATCCGCTTCTTGCCCTCCTTCTGTTCTTCGAGCAGTTTCCTCTTTCGGGTGACGTCGCCGCCGTAGCACTTGGCCGTCACGTCCTTGCGACGGGCCTTGATCGTTTCGCGGGCCACAATGCGCCGTCCAATCGAGGCCTGCACTGGGATCTCGAACAGCTGCTTCGGAATCACGTCCTTTAGCTCCTTGGCGAGCTTGCGTCCCACTTCGTAGGCCTTGTCCCGGTGAACGATGGTGGAGAGCGGCTCGGCCGGCTCCTCGTTGATCAGGATGGTGAGCTTGACGAGGTCACTCTCCCGATACTCGATAAACTCGTAATCGAAGGAGGCGTAGCCCCGACTGACGCTCTTGAGCTTGTCGTAGAAGTCGAAGACAATTTCGGCAAGCGGAAGCTCGTACTCCAGGTTGACCGTCTGACCGTCGAGCCAACGCTGGCTTCCATATTCTCCGCGCCGATCCTCACAGAGCTGAATGATATTGCCAATGTAGTCACTGGGCGTAATGATATCCGCCTTTACGTACGGCTCGTACACCGCCTCGATGTCGCCATAGTGCGGCATGTCCTCGGGACTATCCACTGTGACGGTCTCGGTCTCTCCGTCCTCCTCGACGTCCACATGGTACTCGACGTTCGGGACGGTGGTAATGAGATCGAGGTCGAACTCCCGTTCGAGGCGTTCCTGAATGATCTCCATGTGGAGCAGCCCCAGAAATCCAACCCGAAATCCGAAGCCGAGGGCGGTGGAACTCTCCGGCTCATACGTAAGCGAGGCATCGTTAAGCTGGAGCTTCTCCAGGGCCCCGCGCAGCTCTTCGAAGTCGTCGGTATCCGTCGGGTAGATGCCGCTGAACACCATCGGCTTCACCTCTTCAAAGCCGGGTATGGGCGACTCCGCAGGCTGATCCGCCAAGGTGATGGTGTCCCCGACGCGGGTATCCTGAATGTCCTTGATGGAGCCGATGATGTACCCGACGTCCCCGGCCGACAGCCGATCCACCTTCTGACGCCCGAGACGAAGGATGCCGAGCTCCTCCGCGTCGTACTGTTTCTTGTTCGACATGAACTCCATTGTGTCCCCCTTCTCCAGTGTGCCGTCGAACACACGGGCGTACACGACGGAGCCCCGATACGAGTCGTAAATCGAGTCAAAGATGAGCGCCCGCAGCGACCCGTCCGGATCCCCGGAGGGCGGGGGAATGCGCTCGACGAGCATGTCCAGCATGCCATCGACCCCTTCCCCGGTCTTCGCACTGATCTGCGGAATGTCCTCCGCGGGCTCGCCAATGAGATCTTCCAGCGACTGTGCCACCTCGTCCGGCCGAGCCACCGGCAGGTCGACCTTGTTGAGCACGGGAATGATCTCCAGGTCCTGCTCCAGAGCGAGCCAGAGGTTCGAGATGGTCTGCGCTTCGATCCCCTGAGAGGCATCGACCAGCAGGATGGCTCCCTCACAGGCCTTTAACGCCCGCGACACCTCGTAGGTAAAGTCGACGTGTCCGGGCGTGTCGATCAGATTGAGCGTATACTCCGTGTCGTCCGGTCCCGTGTGGGCCATCCGCACGGCATGGCTTTTAATCGTGATGCCCCGTTCCCGCTCGAGATCCATGTCGTCGAGCGTCTGCTCCTGCATCTCGCGCTCGCTGATCGTACCCGTGCGCTCGAGCAGCCGGTCGGCCAGCGTGCTCTTGCCATGGTCGATGTGCGCGATAATACAGAAATTTCGAATCGTCGAGAGATCAGGCATAAAACGACAGTCCAACGGATGGACATCCAACGAGCGACCCGGAGGTGGCCGGAGACGTACACGTCGCCTCGGATAGACGCCGTGTGCAATTCACGTGCCGTGTAACGGGCCACCGAGGCTCACGTTGCACAGTGAAGGCGGGCAGCAGAAGTCTTCTGGCGAGCCCAGCTCCAGAGACGAGATCCGACCTGGCTTCCACACGGTGGAGAAGTCTGAGGCCCTCCCCTCTACTCTATTGATCCACCGAATGAAAGTGGACGAGTGCCACTCCCGGCCTTCAGGCGTCTTGTTCCTGTGACGAGCGCACTGTTGAAGAGGTCGATCCATTCTCCGGAGGAACCCCCTCCGTTGAAACTTCGGACACAGACTCCTTGGAGAGGGGCGTGGGCACCTCCGGAGGCCCTTTCACTTCGTCCAGGTTCGAAAAGACAGAGGCGGGAAGGCCCTTCGCTCGACGCCCGTGGGTCTCTCCCGGCGCCGACTCATCTCCGGCTCTCTCTAAACGCTCATGCTCGTACCGCCGATCGTGGAAGGTGCGGTGGAACAAGAGAACGCCCACTACGCCGATCACAATCGACATGTCGGCGACGTTCCAGATCGGAAACAACTCTAGATAGGCCCCGCCAAAGACGGGAATGCTCTGAGGAATAAACCCCTGCCAGAAGCTCACGTGGATAAAATCTACGACCCGCCCCATAAAGAGCTCACCGTAGTCGAGCCAGACCCCGTAGAACACGCGATCAATGATGTTGCCGAGAGCTCCTCCAAGAATGAGGGCGAGGCTCC
The DNA here is from genome assembly GCA_964462965.1 of uncultured Salinivenus sp. Lineage (GTDB taxonomy): Bacteria > Bacteroidota > Rhodothermia > Rhodothermales > Salinibacteraceae > Salinibacter. Next base: position 2,252 of record CAYXAD010000069.1, on the reverse strand, counting down.
AGCGGTAGGGGGCATAGTCGTTCCGCACCTGATAGACGTACCCGGCGACGAGGCAGGTCGCAATAATGGAGAGAATTGTCACCGTGCCCGGAGGCCCGACGGTGAGTCCAAAGGCCATGCCGGGATTTTCCGTAAAAGTCAGCCGCAGCCAGTCTCCAAAGAGGGCGATGGACTCCTGGCGGTGCATGAACTGCAGAATCGCTGCCTTTGTGGCCTGATCAAGTAGTACAACGACAGCGGAAATCCAAAGAACACGCATACAACTTAAGGATGGATGTGTGGACGTACGGAGGTGTGGATGTGGGAGCCCCCTCCACACTTCCAACCTTCCAGACCTACAGACATTAGGACTGTTCTTCTTTCTTCGCTTCGATAGAAATCTCGGTGTGGGGAACGGCTTCGAGTCGCTCCTTGGAGATGGGCTCGCCGGTCACCCTGCAGATTCCGTAGGTCTTGTTTTCGATTCGTTCGAGGGCCCGGTCGAGGTACCCGATATACTTCTGCTGGCGCGCAATCATGAGGTAGAGCTTCTCCCGCTCATTGGCTTCCGTGCCCGCCTCCGCCATGTGGAGGCCGTAGACCGTGTTGACTTCCGGCTGCCCCTTCCCCTCTTCAACCTGGGCACGCATGCGTTCCACCTCCTCGCGGGCTTCTTTCCGCCGCTGGAGCAGGAGCTCTTTAAAGTGTTCAAGTTCTTCGTCGGAAAAGGGCGTCTTGCGGTCCGGTTCGTCCGGCGCACCCCCTTCGTCATTCGGACGTTCCTCGGCCATGGATCTAATGTGTAGGTCGAGCAGTAAAGTCAGCGAACACGACGCCCCAATTCCTCATCGTCCCCACTGCCCGAAGGAGCTAGGCGCTCATTGCCTCGTCAACGCGTCGAACGCCAATGGTGAGTTGCTCCTCACCGATGTCGAATGTCTCGACGGCCTCCCCCTCCGGTTGGTCGGAGGGCTGCAACTCTAGAGCCAACGTCTCGTTCCGGATCCAGTCTGCGTAGCGATCGACGGCCTTCGTGATGCGATCCGACCCGTGGTAGGCGATCTTGATCCGGTCGGTCACCTCAAATCCCGTGTCCTTGCGCAGGTTCTGAATTCGCTTGACACTCTCGCGAGCGAGCCCTTCGGCGCGCAGCTCGTCGGTCAGCGTGGTGTCCAGTGCCACCGTCACGTCTCCCTCCTGCTCGACGAGCCACCCCTCGATGCCCTCGCTCTGAATAATGAGATCGTCGGGCCCAAGCGTGACTTCTTCTCCGTTTACCGAAATCGTGAGCTCGCCTTCTTCGACGTACTCGTTGATGGCGTCGTCGTCGAGCTGACGCACCTTCTTGTTGACGTCTTTCACGAGATCGCCGAGGCGAGGACCGAGACGGCTAAAGTCGGGCTTGGCCGAGCGGTGAACCACCTCGCTGGTGTGTTCGACGTACTCGATCTCCTTCACGTTGACTTCCTCCAGAATGATGGTCTTGACCTGCTCCACGGCCTGCTGTGGCACGCCGGTGCCCGTGACCACGAGGAGGCGCGAGAGGGGCTGCCGCACGTTGATCTCGGCCTGGTTGCGGAGGGACAGCGTCGTCGAAGCGATGGTGCGGGCCAAGCCCATGCGGTGCTCCAGGGCGGGGTCCCGCTCCTCCTCATTCGCCTCGGGAAAAGACGCCAGATGCACCGAATCGGCGTCGCCCTCGGTCACCTCCGTGAGGGTCCGATAGAGCCACTCGCCAAAGAAGGGCGCGATGGGACTCATGAGCTTGGACGTGGCCAGCAGACACTCGAAGACGGTCTGGTAGGCCGCTTCCTTCTTCTCCGGAGACACCTGACCTCCCTGCCCCGGCTGCCCGTTCTGTTCTCCTCGCTTGGAGGCCCAGAAGCGCCGGCGCGAGCGACGGAGGTACCAGTTCGAGAGCTCCTCGACGAAGTCTTCGACCGCTCGGGCGGCCGTGGTCGGATCGTAGTCCTCGAGGGCCTCCTGCACCGTCTGCGTCGTCGTATGCAGGCGGCTCATGATCCATCGGTCCAGCTCGGTTCGATCCGCAACCGGCATGCGGTCTTCCGTGAACTGGAAGCCGTCGATGTTGGCGTACGTGGCAAAGAAGCTGTAGACGTTCTCGAGCGTGCCGAAGAACGACCGCCGGAGGTCGCGGAGGCCGCGCTCACTGAAGCGGAGGTTCTCCCACGGCGGGGCATTGCTCATCATGAACCACCGCACCACGTCGGCCCCGTACTCGTCGATCACCTCGAAGGGCTCGACGGTGTTGC
>CAYXAD010000068.1:0-14618 GCA_964462965.1 uncultured Salinivenus sp. | reverse complement strand
CTCGGTCTCCGAGCTTCTGCAGTACGCGGTGCAGTGGACCTTCGGCCAAAGTGCCAACGGCTCAGAGGAACCGGAAGAACAGTCCAAGTCGCCAGCGGGAGGAGAAAGCTCGTAGTGCACGGATTCTCGTTTCAGGATTGACTTCAATCGGTGGTTCTAGGGCTGGAAGACTCAGGTTCTCACAGCCTCCACCTTTTCTGTCGGTCCGGCACTGTTCGTATTGACGGACGACCGCCATTTGCTCCCGGATCGAGGGAGTTGACATCTCGACAAAAGAGAAAGGGGCCTTCTCGCTTCCGAGAAGGCCCCTTGTGTATCGAAAAGGGTGCGTCGAGATTACTGGGAGGAACTGCTCGGGTCGAGCACGCCCTGTTCGTCGACGTACACGGCGACATCCCCTCCATTCAACACGTCTACCGCGACCACGTCGCCGACCTGGACGTTGTTTTGATTCAGCGAATTGGTAAGGGCCTCGTGGTTCTGTACTGCATTTCGGAGCGCTTCGAGGTCGGCGTCCTGGAAGGCGTCCCCGAGCGACTCATTCTGATTCTCGTTGAGGGTTTCTTCGATGTCCTCGACGTTCACGACCTGCACGTCCCCAATGTCCGCCTCTTCGAGGGCTTGAACCTGTGAATGTATGTTGTTCAGTGCAGCGATCAGGTTGCCAAAGTTGGCTTGGCCTTGCTGCTGTGCCTGGGCGTTGTTGGGCACGGAGAGGAGGCCGACCAGTGCGAGAACGAGAGCGGCGATCGAAATCCGGTGAGGCTTCATAGCTTCTCTTGGTGTTGTGCAAAAGAGGGGGCGAGCGTCGAACTCTGGGTTGGGAATCACTGTGGCTCCTTCTGCTTGGTCTCTCGTCTAGACCAGTTCTTGAGAGCCGGCCCAAAAAGTGGTCCGCTTTCACCCTCCACTAGATCGTAGGTTTGGCACGATGAAGCTCGTTACCGAGAAATGGGTCCTTAGAACGAATATGAACCCTGGACCCGTGAATCGCTTGGTCGGCTGAAGACCATTGGTCTACTGCCTCCGCGGAGAGGCGTCCCCGTCGTTTCCAGTGGCCCCGGACGCTCTTCCTTTCCCCCAGTTCTTCTTTCGTCTTTCAACAGTGGATAACGCATCCGTCAAGTATGTGTGAGGCCCGACACCGCTTGGCGTAGGTCAAGGATCCCCCGATGGGACCCGCACGGGTTGGGGAGTGCATTTGCTCGCCAACACCCCTCCCCAACTGCCATGCGTTCCCGACTTTTCTTTTTCCCGCTCGTCGTGCTTCTCGCCTTCGGCGAGACCGCGCGCCTGGTCTTCGAAAACATCGACTCCAGCCCCTCGATGCAGCACGACGTCCTCCTCCTGAATAGCGACGACGACGCAGTCGTCCAGCGCGTCGGCGAGGCCGGCATGCAGGCCGGATCGGCCAACGACTACGTGCCCGAGGACGAGGCCGTCTTTGCCGCCACCGAGATTGCCGCCCCGGGCGAGACGGTCGAAGTGACCTTCACCGCCCCGGAAGAGGAAGGCGCGGCGTAGGCCCCGCCGCCCGCTGCCTCCGGGAGTGTAGGGGGTTCTCCCACGCAACAGCCAGAAGCCCCCCACAGAGGGGATCTCTGCTTCCTTGCCTTGAGGTAGCGCTTGTCCTGGTTCCCAAGTAGAGCACCGGGGAGTTTCTTAAACGGTGGCAGAATGCAACGTGCGAACGCCCTGCTGCCTTGCGATTCCCTTTTCGAAATGAAATCAAAGTCATGAGATATCTAACACACATCCTTCTGGTCGTCCTGACACTGGGACTCGTGGGCTGTGGCAGCTCGTCGACCAACGACGGGGCCCCAGCTTCTCACGTCGCTCCCGGTGAAAAGGACGACTACTACCTGTTCTATTCCGGCGGTCACTCCGGTCAGGTCTACGTGGCCGGGCTCCCCTCCTTGCGCGAAATCCAGGAAATTCCCGTCTTTACACCCTCGCCGGGGCACGGATACGGGTACGACGAGGAGTCGAAAGAGATGATGGGGGAGTATAACTGGGGCGACGTTCACCACCCCGGTCTCTCCCAGACGGACGGTACCTACGACGGGCGCTGGCTCTTCGTGAACGACAATGCCAACAACCGGGTCGCGCGCATCAGCCTGCGTGACTTCAAGACCAAGCAGATCCTGGGCCCCATTCCCAACTCGATGGGGAATCACGGCTCTTCTTTCGTGACGCCCAACACCGAGTATCTGCTCGTGGCCACCCGCTTCTCGGTACCGCTTCCCAAGGGCCGACACGCCCGCATCGAGGACTACCAGGACGAATTTAACGGCGTCGTCAGTGGTCTCGAAATTGACCAAGAGACCGGTGAGATGTCCGTCGGCTGGCAGGTGAAAACGCCGCCGTTCAACTGGGACCTCGGCTCGACCGGCAAAGGCCCGAGCCACGGCTGGGCATTCTGGACGTCCTACAACACGGAGATGGCCCACGACTCCCTCGAGATCAATGCCAGTCAGGGCGATCGGGACTATGCCGCCTTCGTGAACTGGGAGCGAGCCGCTGAGGTCGTTGAGAACAACGACGTAGAGATTCAAAACGGGGTGCCCCTGATCGATCCGGCCGAGCACGAGGGGGTAATGTACTTCGTGCCGGTCAGCAAGTCCCCACACGGGATCGACGTCGACCCCTCGGGTCGGTGGGTGGTTGCCTCCGGCAAGCTGCAGCCGACCACCACAGTGTTCGACTTCGAGAAGGTGCAGGCCGCCATTGAGGAAGAGGACTTCCAGGGCGAGTTCCGCGGCGTTCCGGTTCTGAACTACGACCGCATCCTCGAGGGGGAGGTGCCGGTGGGACAGGGGCCACTGCACACCCAGTACGACGGCCGCGGAAACGGCTACACCTCGCTCTATATCGAGTCGAGCGTTGCCAAGTGGGAGCTGCCCCCGTGGACCGAGGAGCAGAAGGAAGACCTCTCCCAGGTCGTCACGGACAAGATCGACGTCCACTTTAACGTCGGCCACCTCGTGATCGGCGGAAGCGACACGAAGGAGCCCTACGGAGATTACCTCGTGGCCATGAACAAGCTCTCGAAGAACCGACACATCTCCGTCGGACCCGCCCACCCGGAGACGAGTCAGCTGATCGACATCTCCGGGGAGGAGATGGAGATGGTCGCGGAGAGCTACACGCGGCCGGAGCCGCACTTCGCGCAGGTGGTTGACGCGGACGTTCTCGATCCAGTCGAGGTCTACAAGCAGGACGAGAGCGACCATCCGGAGGCCATCTGGAGCCCGGATGATGCCAGTGTGGAGCGGTCCGGAAATGAGGTGACGGTGCACATGACGGCGTCCCGGAGCATGTTCACCCCGGACAAGATTCGGGTGCGACAGGGCGACCAGGTAACGGTGCACCTGACCAACGTCGAGCAGGTGTCGGACATGATCCACGGCTTCGGCATTGCGGAGCACAACGTGAGTGTCATTGTGGATCCGGGCGAGACGAAGACCATCGAGTTCAGCGCCGACAAGACGGGCGTTTACCCCTTCTACTGCACCAACTTCTGCTCGGCGCTCCACCAGGAGATGCAGGGCTACCTGGAGGTGCAACCGCGGTAGCTACGTGTGGAAGGATGAAAGGCTGGAAGGATGGATGTGATGAAGAGCGAAACCGAGTTCTCTCACCTCCATCCTTCCGCCCAATCCTTCTTACACCCTTCCATCCATTCATCCGTCCATCCCTAACGAGCCATGTTTGATTTCTTTGACCGCTTTCCGGCCCTCACCGATCGTCCCGTCCCCGACCGGGGGCGGCTGTTGCTCCTGGCGGGTGCCGTCCTGATGGCGATCGCCATCTTCCTGCCTCTGTGGCAGATTCACCTCGTGGCCCCGCAGTACCAGGGGGGGCTCGACATGTACATTTACAGCCACAAGCTCGAAGGCGGCAATGAGGGGCAGGACATCAAGGAGATCAACACCTTGAACCACTACATCGGGATGCGACCACTGCAGGAAGAGGACTTCACCGAGATGCGGTTTATTCCGTTTCTCCTCGGTGGATTTGTGCTTCTGGCCCTGCGAGCGGCCGTCTTCGGAAAGATTGGGGCGGCCATCGACGTGCTGGTCCTCTTTATCTACTTCGGGGCGTTTTCGATGTGGCGCTTCTACTACCGGCTCTACACCTACGCCCACGACCTGGACCCAAAGGCCCCGGTCGACATCGATCCATTCATGCCGGCCTTAATCGGGAGAAACCAGATCGCCAACTTCACACAGTACAGCTACCCGCGGGAGGGGTCGATCGTCCTTCTCGTGGCGGCCCTGTGCTTTGCAGGGGCGATCTGGATGGGAGTTCGTTCCAGTAAGAAGACGCTCGAAAGCACGGGCGACGTGGAAGAGGCCCATGTCCCTGAACCCGAGACTGCTTCCCGATGAGATACGTCCTCTGGGGATTCATTTTGACAGTGGCCTTCGCGGCGTTCCCCGCTGGGGCGCACCCCGGCCCGACCCAGCAGGCCCCTTCGCTGCAGGAGCGGGTTGAAGCGGCCGCGCCCGGGGATACAATCGTGGTTGAAGGGGGAGTCCACGAGGGCCCGCTCGTCATCGACCGGCCTCTCACGCTGGTAGGCCGAGATCGGCCCCGACTACAGGGGCGAGAGAGGAGCCACGTCATTCACGTACGCGCCAATGACGTCACGATCGAAGGCTTTCACGTCTCCGGTTCCGGGACGAGCCTCGACGACGACCACGCCGGCATTCTCGTGGAGGGCGACCGGGTCACGATCCGAGACAACCGTCTCGAGGACGTGCTGCACGGCATCTACGTGAAAGGAACCGACCGGGCCGTCATTATGGAAAACGTGATTGAGGGTCCGCCGACGAACCTTCGGCAGGTGACGGTCCAGGAGGCCCGTCGGTACGACTGTTCGGTGCCGCCGGAAGGGGGAGAATGTGACGCACCACTGCCCCCTGCCCAGCGAGGCAACGGCATCCACCTGTGGAAGTCGACCCACAACAGCATCACCCACAATCAGGTCTCGCGCACCCGGGACGGAATCTACTTTTCGTTTGCCGACCATACGTACACCGCCCATAACACCGTCCACCACGTGCGCTACGGCCTGCACTTCATGTACTCGGACGACAATACGTTCGAACACAACCTCTTTTACGGAAGCGAGTCCGGCTCGGCGCTCATGTTTTCGCAACGGCTCGCGGCCCGGCACAACGTCTTCCGCGACAACCGCACGCAGCGCGGCTACGGATTGCTTCTCCAAACCATGGACGACAGCCGTTTTGTGAACAACCGCATGACCGGCAACGGGACCGGTGTCTACCTCGAGAACAGTACCGGAAACGTCTTCGAGAAAAACGAGGTGTCGGCCAATTATCGTGGCCTTCGCTTTACCGGGAGCTCCATGGACAACCGGTTCGGGCGCAACCTCATTCGCGGCAATCTGCACACGGCGGCCGTGGCCGGCATGAGCGCGACCAACAGGTGGGAGATCGAGGGCATCGGCAACTACTGGGGGCCCCGCGGGCTGCTCGACCTCGATAGCGACGGCATCAGCGAGCTTCCCTACCGGACCGTCGACCTGCTCGGCGAGCGCCGCGAGGCGTTCCCGTACGTCGACCTGCTGGCCGCGAGCCCGGGGCTGGAACTGCTCGAGGAGGCCCTGCGGCGCGTGCCGGCCCTAGACGTACCCGCCATTACGGATGCGCACCCGCTCCTGCGTCCTTCCATGGGGCGTACGAACTCGGGGGCGTCTCCTCAGGGAAGGGTTCTCGCAATTTTTCTCATACTAGTTGCAGCCGGCGTTGCCGGGCTGTGGAGGAGGCATTCATGATTCGTGCCATTGATCTGTACAAGTCGTTTGGCGACACGTCCATTCTGCAGGGCGCCTCGTTTGAGGTGAACGCGGGCCAGGTTGCGGCGCTGGTGGGCCCGAACGGATCCGGGAAGACGACGACGCTGCACCTGCTGGCGGGCCTCGCCAGGCCGGACGCCGGCACTGCCAGGATTGACGGCATTGACGTGACGACCCATCGGGAAGACGCCCAGGCACGCCTGGCCTTCTTGCCGCAGGACGTACGGTTTCACGAGGCCCTGACGCCGCGACAAGTGCTCCGCTTCTATGCCGGGCTTCGGGCAGCTCCCAGCAATCGGATCGACGACCTTTTGGCACAGGTGGCCCTCGCCCCCGCGGCCGACCGCCCGTGCGGAACCCTCTCTGGGGGCATGCGACAGCGGCTCGGGGTGGCCCTCCTGGAGTTGGCCGACGCCCCAGTGGTGTTGCTCGACGAGCCGGCCTTAAGCCTGGATCCGGACTGGCGCGCCTACCTCATGGACCGCCTCCGCGCCCGAGCCGACGACGGCGCGACCGTCCTGATGGCCACCCACCTGCTCGACGTGTGGCGCCCCGTCGTGGACCGTGTCCTCACGTGTGAGGAGGGGAAGGTTCAATCGGTCGAGGCCACGTCCGACGAGAGGGCTGCCCCCGACGCGGTGTCCTGCGACGGACTTGTGTAGTGCATATTGCGTAATGCGTATTGCGCGTGGTTGAGGGCATGCCTGAATACGCAATACGCATTACGCACTACAAACAGACACCCCCACTTTCAGCAGTCAGTCAACGATCCTCCACTTGTAATCCAGCTTTTTGACCATGCGGCTTCTCCAGCTCCCGTCGTCCGCCTACCGCGCCCTGGTGCGCCGGGAGGTCACGACGACATTCCACAACCGGTTCGTTCAAATTTTTGCGACCGTCCTTCTGGTCGGGAGCCTCGCCACAGCGTTGCTTAGCGGGCGGCCGTCGGCGGTGCCGTTTGGACTGCTCCTTCTGTTTCTGTACGTGGTCCCGCTCTTTGGCCTGCTCATTGGGGTGAGTGCGGCCCACGAGGAGCACGACGAGCGCTCCTTTCTGTGGGCGCAGCCCATCCCGCGGAGTGCATATGTGCTTAGCAAAACAGCGACCCTTGCGGCGGCGCTGTCGCTCGTTTTGCTTGGGGCCCTCGTCCCCGTGATTGCAGTGGGGGTCTCGGTCGGTGCTCTGGGGGTGCTCTGGGGCCTTGGAGGTGCTCTCGCTGTCGTGAGCGTCAGCGGCGGGGTTGCCGTTGGGCAGTATACGACCAGCCGGGCCCGCGGTCTGATGGTGGCCCTCGTCGTCTGGTTCGGGGCCTTTGCCCTTTACGACGCCCTCGCCTTGGCCCTTTCTGGGGTCGACGCCGTGCAGGGATGGCCGGTGCTGTGGGTAAGCCTGCTCCTGATCAACCCCCTGGATGCCGTTCGGTTGGCCGGGCTGTTTGGACTGGGAAATATTCCCTTCACGGTGCCCGGCGAGGCGGCCTGGATTGGCGACCTGATGGCGTGGTTGCCCGCCTGGGTCGCGGTGCTTGCCGGGGCATGGTCGGTGTTGGCTCTCGTACTGGCGTGTCGTCGCCTCCGGCGCCTCGAGCTGTGAGACCTCCGCGGAAGGCGCCGAGGGCCGGTGGTCATCGTTTGCACGATGCTGATGCCTGTGAAGGATCAAATCCCGGCGACGAGTTCCTTCTGCGAGCGGACGTATTCCTCAGTACGGGCGTCGGGCTCTGGGCAGAAGGGAAGGTCCATTCCTGCAATCAGCGGGATTTCATGTCCTCCTCCGTTCCCAATGCCCTCGACGTTCGACCGCTCCAGCCTCTCGAAATTCAGACTCCGGATCAAGGTCCGGAGTGACGAGAGGAGACCTGCTATACCTTGGCCGGCTGTGTGCCGTTGCTCCCATTCGGAATGTGATCGAGCTCCTTGAGGGCGTCCAGTTCGTCCACCTTTACCTGTACACCGTGGTCGGCCCGGGGGCGATCTTCGAGACCGGTTGCAATAACAGTCACCTGGAGTTGTCCGGTCATGTCATTGTCGATGACGGCTCCAAAGAGCACTTCGCATCCTTCGCCCGCCTCGTGCTGAATAATTTGCGTGGCGCTCATGGCTTCCTGAAATCCCATGCTCGGATCTCCGGTCACGTTAACGAGCACGCGGTCGGCACCCTTAATCGACTGGCCGTCAAAGAGGGGGCTCGAAATGGCTTCGATGGCTGCCTTCTCGGCCCGGCTTTGACCATCCATCTCGTTCTTGGAGCCGTTCACTGCCGGCACCGGACGGGCACGATGAGACCCGGACAATGTGGCAGCTCCCATGAGTGCCGTGCCACCGTTTCTCATCGTCGTATCGACGTCGGCAAAATCGAGGTTGACGATCCCTTCTTTGGTGATCAAGTCTGTGACGCCCCGGGTGGCGTTGTAAAGCACCTCGTCGGCCATTTCAAACGCTTTAACCAGGCTCGTCCGGTCGTCCGTGATGTCGAGGAGCCGGTCGTTGGGAATCACGAGCAGCGTATCGGCGTGCTGGCGGAGGTGTTTTATTCCTTCCTCTGCGGCCTCCGTGCGGTACTTGCTTTCACACTCGAAGGGGCGCGTGACGATGCCCATCGTGAGGATGTCCATCTCGCGAGCAAACGCGGCCACGAGCGGAGCCCCTCCCGTGCCCGTGCCCCCACCCATCCCAGCCGTTACGAACACCATGTCGTATTTCTGGAGGGTCTGCTGGATCTTCTCTCGGCTCTCTTTGATCGCTTTGGCACCGATGTTGGGACGGGCCCCTGCACCCAGCCCTTGGGTGGTCTGGCTCCCCGCCTGGATGCGATACGTCGCCTTGTTGTTGGCGAGGTCTTGGGCGTCGGTGTTAATGGCGACAAAGTCAACCCCCTCCATGCCCTTCTCGATCATGTTGTTAATGGCATTGCCCCCACCGCCTCCTACCCCGACCACACCAATCTCGGGCTGTCGTTGAGAGGTTGAAGAGAAGAAATCCTGGAAGTGATCGTCGTATAGAGTGGAAAACATAGGGATACCTCGCTCCAGTGGATGAGTAAGAACGTGTTGCGGTGTGTCAGTCGTGTTGCGCGTGGAGCACAACGCTGTCATCAGGAGGTACCCAAAGAGGACAAAATTGCTGTAGACGTGCCTTCGGATCTTCCCCCATTCAAGCACAGCTTTTCGCTTGGCGTACCGCCGAAGATTCCCACGGCTACACATTTTGTTTGGATGAGAGAGGGTGGAGGTGGAGAGAAGGATGCAATGGGGGCATTGGCTCCCGTTTGTAGGGGGCTTTTTCAGCGTACGCTCTGCTCTTCGGCCCGAGAACGGAGGGAAACGGTCGTTAACAGGGACCGGGAGGAATTTGTATCGGGAAACTGAGTCGGCAGGCTCAGGTCATGCTAGTCCTGTCGGATCAGGCCTGATAATCCAGGGTGCGGGGGAGGAGCGACGGAAAGGGACAAGGGCCGGGTCACCGAAGCGAGCGATACCGGGACAAACATTCTGTCCTCAATCGGAGCCTGGGGCAGGCACCTCCCAGAAGAGACCGTCGGGACCGGCGTTGACGACCGTGGTCGGGCCGAGGGTGGCTTGCTCGCCCCAGCTGCCGTGAATGTGACCGCAAACGGTAAGTACGGGGGCCTTCTCCTCGATGGCCTCGCGAATGGCGGTGCTGCCCAGGTGTCGTCCTTTCGAGTCTCGGTCGACGAGGTTGGCAGGGGGCGAATGAGACACGAGAATGCTTCCGGTGGGACAATCGGCGAGCAATTTTTCCGCATCTTCCTCGGTGAAGTCGTAGCTCCACGGACCGAAGGGCGTCACAGGAATGCCTCCACCGATTCCATAGAACGGGAGGCCGTCCAGATGGAGGGCTTCTCCGTGAAGCACGGAGGCACTGGGCCAGTTCTCACAGGCCGTGGCCAGCTCTTCTTTGCTTTCGCTATTGCCCGGCACGAGCACCGTAGGCACTTCGATGTCGGACAGAACGTCAATGGTGGCCTCCAAATTTCGACGTGCCATGCAGAAATCCCCCGCCCCGACGACCACGTCGGCTTCGGGCGCACGATCTACGAGGCGGCGGCAGGCGTCGAGGTCAGTGTGTACGTCGCTGAACAGGAGAAGTCGAGGCATAAAGTGGTGATCTGGTTAGAGGAACGGAGTGGTTTTCTGTTAAATATGGAGCTTCCGCGGGAAGCGAACCGGTTCGTGTGATGACCGCGGCCGTCGACTGCCGTCGCTCCAGTGCGGCGTCTCCATAAGGAACGAATTCTCAGGTGGGGCTCAATCAAGAGACTCCCCTCTCAGTCATCCGGGATCGAGTCGACTCCAATGAGGTTCCAGCCAAGCCCCATGAACTTTCCGTCGCTTCTGGGCGAGCGCTCGCGTTGCAAACGTCCCAAAACACATTCACACTTCACGCAGGCGAATTTCTCCCCCGCCCTTCTCATTCATAGCTTATAAATCCGATTCATCATTGGAGTACGGCTCAGCATCCTATATATGACTTGGTGGGAGGCATTCCTGCTCGGCCTCGTGCAGGGCATCACTGAATTCGTTCCGGTCTCCTCGTCCGGGCACCTCGTGTTAGGCCAGTACTTGTTGGGGCTCGATGCCGAACAGACCGACGTGACGTTTCAGGTGTTCGTTCACTTCGGCACGGTCCTGAGCATCCTCACCGTCTACTGGCAGGAGGTGGGCGATCTGGTGAAGGAGGCCTGGGGGGGGCTCCGACAGCCATCGACGATCCCAGCTCGCTATCAGGAGGGAGGCGACTTTCGTCTCGGTGTGTTTATCCTCATCACGATGGTTCCCACGGGAGTCGTGTACGTTCTCTTTAACAACTCGCTGGAGCGTGCTTTCAGCAATCCGCGCCTCACCTCTGCGATGCTGATTGTAACAGGGATCCTGTTGTTGCTCACCCGGATTCGTCCCCAGCCGAAGGGGAGCCTGTCTCCTCTCAAGTCCTTCGTGGTAGGGGTGGCGCAGTCGGTGTCGATGATCCCTGGGATCTCGCGGTCGGGGGCCACCATCTGTACGGCCCTCTATCAGAAGGTGCGGCCCGAGCAGGCAGCCAACTTTTCGTTTCTCATGCTGCTGCCGGTGGTTCTCGGCGGAACCCTGCTGAAAGGGATTGAACTGGCAGAGCGCGGTTTCACCACCCAGGTGATCCCCCTTCTGATCGGCACTGTCGTGGCATATGTGTCGGGCATCGCTGCCATCTACGTGGTGCTCGACTTCGTGCGTCGCGGCAACCTGCAGTATTTCGCGTACTATTGTTTTTTCGTCGGGGGCCTCGGGCTGTTGCTCCTCTGACTACGGATGGACGGACGGTTGGAAGGGGGGATCAGCGACGTCGGCCGCGTCTGTTTTTGAAGGTGAGGTGAACGTGCCACGTGATACGTGAAACGTGCTACGTAATGCGTGAGGCGTGGAGTGCATTTGGCAGTCGAGACGCTCCTTTACGGATGACAAGTCAGATCCGCCTGCTATACTCTTCTTCTCTTTCCAACTGGTCTTCCCTTCATACACCGAGTGCATCTTTCCCCTTTTCCTCCCGTTAGAGGGGCATAGCAGTCAACTCATCCCTTCTGACGTCATCCCATGCGACTAACCGATCCCGAGAAGGCTGTTCGCCGCGAGATAGAGGAGTGGCAGCACGCCGACGCCTCGGTGGCCACTCAGGCCATGGACTGGGCCATGCGGCCGATCGATTGGGCCGTCGAGCGTGTGGCGGCGCCGGACACCATCGATCGTGTCACCGACCGGATTCACCAGTTCCTCTCGACACTCACGGATGCCTCGGAGTGGACGCACGAGGCCGACGACATTCTGGACGCGGCACAGGATCGGGGCCTGCCGGCCGAGACGGTCGGGGATCTTCGCAGCCAACCCATCGACGAGCTCGACGCCCTCGCCCGCAGCCGCTTTCGGCAAAACACGATCCTTGCGGCGCTCGAAGGGGGCGGGACCGGCCTCGGGGGGGCGGCCTTCATTGCTGCCGACGTCCCGCTTCTCTTCACCATCAACCTCCGGCTCATTCAGCAGATCGGGGCCTCCTACGGCTTTCCGCTGCGAGGCCCCATGTTTCGGCCGCTCGTGCTGTCGATTTTTAACGTGGCGGCCTCCGGGGGGCGCGAGGCGCGCAATGAGGCACTGCGCGAGGTGAGCGTAGCGGCGGCGGCATTCGCCAACGATCTCGACTACAACGGGCGTGTGTCCGGCACCTTCCGCGATCAGAATCGACACCTGCCCCGCGAAATTGCCAAGGCGCTGGTCGGGCGCAAGCTCGGACAGTCGGTGCCGCTGGCTGGTGCAGCCGTGGGGGCGGGCGTGAACTACTGGTTTACGCAGGAAACCGCCGAGTCGGCGTACATGTGCAGCCGGGCGCTGTATCTGGACTGGAAGGAACGACGGTGACGGGAGGGAAGCGAGTCATGAGTTAATGAGTTGCGAGTGATGAGTTCTTTTTCTAAAGAGGAAGGTTGAATGCGCCAGAAGGCGGTCGTTTCCCCAGAGGGACAGGCTCTCGTTGGCCGATCGGGAGTCCTCATAACTCATTCCTCGTAACTTCGTTAGATCCTCCTATGGAGCCTCTTCGGTTTGCGTCGGTGGGCTCCTCGTCCCAATCAAGTACAATGACTTCCTGAGGAATGCTGGTTGCCATCGTCGGACGGCCGAACGTCGGCAAGTCCACTTTTTTCAACCGCCTCACCGGCACACGACAAGCGATTGTCGATGACGAACCGGGCGTAACGCGCGACCGCGTCTACGGCGAGGCCGAGTGGGAGGGGCGAACCATCCCGCTGGTCGACACGGGGGGATACGTGCCGCGGTCGGACGACGTATTTGATGAGGCCATCCGAGACCAGGCCCAGATAGCGCTTGAAGATGCCGACGTCATCCTGTTCGTCGTGGACGTCGTGACCGGCATCACCGACGTCGATCAGGAGATTGCAGAGGTGCTGCGTCGGGCCGACACGCCCGTCATGGTCGTGGCCAACAAGGCCGACAACGAGGAGCGCGAGTGGGCCGCGAGCGAGTTTTATCAGCTGGGCCTCGGGGACGTCTACCCGGTGAGCAGCACCACCAAGCGGGGCTTCGACGATCTGATGGAGGCCCTGGTAGACACTCTCCCTGAGGAGCCGGAGGAGGACGAGGTCGATCGCACTCGCATCTCGTTCGTCGGTGTGCCCAACGTCGGCAAGTCGTCGCTCATCAATGCCATGCTGGGCTTCGACCGGGCCATCGTCACGGAGGGGCCCGGCACCACGCGCGACGCCCTTCAGTCGGTGGTCCGATACGAGGACCACGAACTCCTGCTGGTCGACACGGCGGGGATGCGAAAGCGGTCAAAGGTGACGGAGGACGTCGAGTTTTACTCGACGGTACGCAGCCAGCGCGCCATTGAGGCGGGCGACGTGTGCGTGCTCGTCCTGGACGCCACCCAGGAGCTGCACAATCAGGACGTTCACGTCCTCAACGAGGTCGAGGAGCACAAGAAAGGCATGGTGTTGGCGGTGAACAAGTGGGACCTCGTGCCCAAGGAGACGGGGACGGCCGAGCAATACAAGAAGTACCTCCATCAGTACCTGCGGCGACAGCTCGATCACGTCCCGATTGTTTTCGTTTCGGCGACCACGAAGCAGCGAGTGTACAAGCTCCTGGATGTGGCCCTGGAGGTGGCTGAGGAGCGGAAGAAACGCGTGCAGACGAGTGCCTTGAACGACGTGCTGCAGGCCGCCATCGAAGAAAATCGTCCACCGTCTACCTCCAGCGGGGCGTACGTCAAGATTAACTACGCGACGCAGGTGCGCACGGCGCCTCCGGTGTTCGTTTTCTTTACCAACCATCCCGACAGTGTGAAAACTTCCTATCGGCGATACCTGGAGAAGAAAATTCGAGAGGCGTTCGGATTTAAAGGGGTGCCGCTTACGCTCGTATTCAAACAGAAGTGACCAATGTGGGAGGGCCGTGCGGCGGGGGCTCCGTCGCAGTCGTGCTCGTCTTGCAGGGGGAATTCCATGGAACCGCCCGACCTTACCAATCGTGCCGAACGGGCCCGCCTAGGGCGAAAGACACGCGCCTACCTCGTACATCTCTTCACGGCGTCGGGGGTTGCGTTTGCCTTTTTGGCCATGGCAGAGGTGGCTCGACCCGATCTCGATCCCCGCTGGGTCTTTGGATGGCTTGCGCTGGCGGTTCTGATCGATGCGGCCGACGGGCCCCTGGCTCGACTGTGGGACGTCAAACTCTATGCGCCTCGCATTATTGGCCACACCATCGACGAGATCGTCGACTACCTGACGTTCACGTTCATTCCTCTGACCCTCGTCTGGCGCATGGACTGGCTGCCCGGAATGGACGGCTTGTGGGTGGTGCTGGTGATGGTGGCCAGCCTCTTCGGGTTCGCCAACACGTCGGCCAAGCAGACCCGAAAGGGGTTCTTCTTGGGCTTTCCTTCGTACTGGAACGTTGTGGCCTACTACATTGGCCTGATCACGGTCCATTTTGGAGACCTGGGGGGCTACATCTCTCTCGGTGCTCTTCTCCTGCTCGGGGTGCTGACGCTCGTCCCCGTCCGGTTTGTGTATCCCAACCGGGCGCCTGCCCCCTGGCGCGCCATCGTCATCGTGGGAGGGGTCGTGTGGTTGGGTCTCCTCGTGGCGCTACTGCCGACGTTTCCGACCCTGCCGGCATGGGGCGGTGCCTGGATCCTGTGGGTTTCCCTTCTCTATCCCGCGTTCTACTTCATCCTTTCTGGGTGGCTCGACTGGAACGCCCGGCAAGATTCCGGCGACGACTCGTGAG
>CAYXAD010000067.1:5987-14628 GCA_964462965.1 uncultured Salinivenus sp. | reverse complement strand
GAGCGCAGCGAGGCCCACGTGCAGCCCTTGAGGGATTTGCCAGACAGAGCCTAGCTTCCGATAATGAGAAGCACACCCGCCACGAGCGCGAGAAGGCTGAGGATCAGGCTCTGATACGGAAACGACAAAGCAAAGAGGTCAACGAGGGCATAGAGGAGAAGCCAAAGGCCGAGCAGCCGGAGACCAACGTTTTGAGTTGTTTTTGCCACGATTTCTTTGGGGAGTGTAAAGAAGACAGGATGCGCCCCAAAGATAAGCGCCGGCGGACACGAAATCGAGCCGTCCTGCCCCTCTCCTCGTCCGCCTTCACGACTTGGAAAGAGCGACAGAGAAACACGCCATCGGCCTCAGGGAGCGGGCAGATCCGTAGATTCCTCCTCGGAGGACGAGGAGAGCTGTCCCGCGAGAGGGCGGGTGGTCCGGCTGCTGTACTGCACCCGGATCGGTTGAGTGTCGGCAGCTTCCGCCAGGCGAGCATTGCCGAGGTACGACTGTTCGGGCACTGTCAGAGGCTCTCCCACCTGCATCGTCGCGAGTCGCATGTCCTCGTTGGCCTCCAGGAGGGAAGACCGGTCGACGTGATAGCGCTTTGCAATCTCACCGGGCGTTTCCCCGGGCTGAATGACGTGTTGCAATTCGGCCCGCTCCTCTTCGGGGAGCGAGTCGTAGTTGGTAGCGAACGTCTCATAGCTTCCCATGGGGAGTCGCACATAATACGGCTCCTTGGACGGCGGAAGCCGACCACTTCGCAGCTCCGGATTGAGCGCGCGCACGCTCTGAAGGTCTTCGTCCGCGAGACGAGCGACCTGCTCGAGGGGGAGCGGGGCATCCACGGGGACGTAATCGAATACGTACCGGTGCCCCGGATCGACGGGCTCCACATCGAACGCCGCCGGATTCGAGATGATGAGCGCCGTAGCGGTGAAGAGAGGGACGTAGTTGCGCGTTTCCTCCGGCAGGTCGTCGTAGATGTCCCAGAAGGAGGCCTTACGACCGGTCCGATGCCGGAAGCGATCCAGCGCCCGGCGCACCACAGCCGGGTCACAGTTGTACCCGGCCAGCGCCAGCTCCCAGTCCCCAAACATCTGATGGAGATCCTTCAGGTGCCGAGCCGCGGCCCGCGTCGACTTTTCCGGGTCGAGTCGCTCGTCGACCCAGGGATCGATGGAGAGTCCATACTGGCGGCCCGTCTTGGCGACAAACTGCCAGATTCCGGCCGCCCGAGCCCGACTCTGGGCATGGGGATTCAGCCCACTTTCGGCGAGGGCCAGGTACTTGAGCTCGTCCGGCACCCCCTCCTCGGCAAAGATGTGCTCGATCATCGGAAAGTACGTCGCGGCTCGCCGGAGCCAGGGACGGAGGTAGCGTTCTCGATTGCGAAGGAGTAAGGCCATGGTCTCCCGGACTCGACGATTGACCGTGAGGGGCACCTGGTGGTTCGTCTCGCGAAGGTCGGCGGGGAGTACTTCTTGCAGTTCGGGAGGACGGTCCGGCTGCTGCGTGGCCGTCAACCCCTGCCGAAGGTCTTCAAGGGGCCCCGTCGGCAGATCGAGAGTGTCGGGAACGCCGTATCGCCGCTCGTACTCGGTCGCAAACGAGTTGACAAGGTGTCGAAACTCCGAACGATGCGTGAGACCGGGACGATCGAGGAGCGAATACAGATCGCGAATGGCCGTGTCGAGCACCTCCTCGACCCGACCGGCATTCCCGGCCGCCTGCGCATCCATGAGCTCGGCCTTTAGGCGATAAAATCGTTCGATGTGACCCAGGGCTTCAGCCTCCGCCATGGTGTCTTGCGGCGCCGGGGGGTTGGCATAAACGATTGGGCCCGAGGGCTCAGTAAAGGTGGCCCACACGCCCTCGTCATCAGACGCGTCGGCAGGGGTACGGGGGGCCTGCTGCCAAAGAATAGCAAAGAAAATCCCCCCGAGCGTCGCCGCAAGCAGGAATGTGCGTTTCCTCATAAGGCCTCTCTGCTCCGACTGGAGCATGATGAGCGAACCCACGAATCCTCCGGCCTGGAGCATCGCAAACCGGACGAGATGCAGTGCTTTCGAGGTGCAAATCTCCGTCGACCTGCGAGAGGGTCTCCTCAGGTCCCGGGACAGTGCGCCGCGCGTATAGATGAGACGCAGCAACTCACGCGCCGCAAAATCCACGACTTCTTGCAACGGTACTACAAATCAACCAGAACAGTTTCGACTCGCGCTCAGCGTTGAGGACTTTTTACCCAGTCTATTCCAATTTTCCCCATTCCTTCTAGAGAGGAAGATTACCATGTTTCTTCCGGGGATTGTTGACGACCTTGTCTTCGAGCATGTCAAAGCCGCGAATGAGGCGTTCGCGCGTCTCGCTGGGCTTGATCACGTCGTCTACGTATCCGTACTCGGCCGCCACGTAGGGGGTGGCAAACTTGTCCCTGTACTGCTGAACAAATTCGTCCTTCGCCGCTTCGGGATCGTCGGCCGCTTCGAGCTCGTCGCGATAGATGATTTCAACAGCGCTCTTGGGGCCCATGACGGCCACCTCGGCTGTGGGCCACGCAAAATTGAGGTCCCCTCCGATGTGCTTCGAGTTCATGACGTCATAAGCGCCCCCGTATGCCTTCCGCGTGATGACGGTGATGCGGGGGACGGTGGCCTCACAAAAGGCGTAGAGCAGCTTCGCCCCGTGTTTGATAATGCCGTTCCATTCTTGATCGGTGCCGGGCAAAAAGCCGGGCACGTCCTCGAACACCAGAAGCGGGATGTTGAAGGCATCGCAGAACCGGACAAACCGGGCGCCTTTGATGGATGCGTCGATGTCGAGCACGCCGGCCAAAACGGCAGGCTGGTTGGCCACGATGCCAATGGGACGCCCCCCGATGCGGGAAAAGCCCGTAATCAGATTCTCCCCGTAGTCCGGCTGAATCTCGAAGAAGTCGTCCGCGTCGACGATGTGGCGGATGACGTCCCGCATGTCGTAGGGCTTGTTCGGAGACTCGGGCACGAGCGTATTGAGCTCCTCCGGGTCGAGGGCGCCGGACACCTCCTCGCGCGACCGCCGCGGCGGATCCTCCTCGCAGTTGGCCGGCAGGTAGCTCATGAGCTCTCGGATGCGCCGCAGGCAATCCACGTCGTTATTACAGGTGACGTGACTGACGCCGCTCTTCGTGGCGTGGGTCCGGGCCCCACCGAGCTCTCCGCTCGTCACGTCCTCCTGGGTGACCGTCTTCACCACGTGCGGGCCGGTGACGAACATGTAGCTCGACCCCTCGACCATGAAGGTGAAGTCGGTAATGGCCGGGCTGTAAACGGCCCCCCCGGCACACGGGCCCATGATGGCGGAAATCTGCGGGATAACGCCGGACGCTTCCGTATTGAGCTTGAAGATGTCGGCGTAGCCGCCGAGGGAGACGACCCCCTCCTGGATGCGCGCTCCCCCCGAGTCGTTCAGGCCAATGAGGGGCGCGCCGTTTTCGAGGGCCTTCTCCATCACGTTCACGATCTTGTCGGCGTGGGCCCGGCCCAGGGAGCCCCCGTAGACGGTGAAGTCCTGACTGAAGACGTAGACGAGCCGCCCGTGAATGGTGCCGTAGCCCGTCACGACGCCGTCGCCGTACGGGCGGTTCTTTTCGAGGCCAAAGTCCTGAGACTGATGCCGGACGAAGGTGCCCAGTTCCTCGAACGAGTCGTCGTCGAGGAGAATGTCGAGGCGCTCGCGGGCCGTGAGCTTGTCCTTCTCGTGCTGGCGCTCGATGCGTTCCTCGCCGCCCCCTTTCTCCGCCTCTGCCCGACGGCGCTCGAGGTCTTCGTACAGTTCTGCGTGGGTGGTGTCTTCGGAAGAGGAAGGGCCATTGTCGCTCATGCAGGACAAAAAGGTGCGTGATGGGAAAAGCAGTGGAAATGGTTCGTGATGAAGGTAGGAGGCAGGTCGGGATCCGTCAACGACCCCACCGAACTGGGAATGGACGTGAAAGGGCCAGCTGAGGTGTCAGGAAGCAACACAGCCGACCGAGACCCCAATTGCAACGATTTCCGATGGGGACGAGTACAGGGAGCACTCCTTTTGTTTACGTATCGAGAGGACGGACACTTCTTTCTCGTCGTGCACTTCGTTTCGTTCCGCCGACCTGCCCATGCTCGAGGAGTACAAGAAATTTGCGATTCGTGGAAACGTCGTCGACATGGCAGTGGGCATCATCATTGGAGCAGCCTTTAACGGGGTCGTTCAGTCCCTGGTGGAAGACCTCCTGACCCCTCCACTGGGCCTGCTGATGGGAGACGTCAACTTTTCCAACCTCTTCCTCGTCCTTCGGGCAGGAACCCCACCGGGCCCGTATCCGTCTCTCGACGCTGCCCAGTCGGCTGGGGCCGTGACCCTGAACGTGGGGGCCTTCATCAACGCCACCGTCAGCTTTTTCCTCGTCACGTTCGCTGTCTTCCTGTTGGTCCGTTATGTTAATCGTCTCCGGGAGCCCACGACGCCCCCGGAGCCGGTAGCGCCGACCATCAAGAAGTGTCCCTACTGCATGTCGGACATTCCGGTCGCAGCGTCCCGCTGCCCCCAGTGCACATCGGAACTCCCTACAGACGGAGCCAGTGAAGAGGCTACCTATGAGTAGCGAACGCATTACATACGACCCGGTCGAAGGTCTTCGCGCCGGACGGTACGGCTTCGGGCTCGACCAGAAAGCGGCCTGCTACCGGCTGGGCCACACCCTGATTGACACCGGCCCCTCCAACCAGTGGCGTGCCGTGCGCCGATTCGTGGTCGAGCAGAACGAAGCCCACAGCATCAAACGGGTGGTGCTCACCCATCACCGCGAGGACCATGCTGGAAATGCCGGCCGCATTCAAGAGCTGTTGGAGGTGCCCGTCTACGCCCCCGAAGCCAGCCTGGAGCGCCTTCGAAAGGGAGCCTCCCTCGAAACGTACCGCTGGCTCCTGTGGGGCCGCCCGGCGACGGTCGACGCTGAACCCGTGCCGGAGGTGTTGCCCCTGCACGACGGCTCAAACCTACACACCCTTCCCGCCCCCGGCCACACGGACGACATGGTGTGTTACCTTGCCCCCAGACACGGCCTCCTGTTTGCCGCCGACCTGTACGTGGCCCAGCGGCCCGAATACCTTCGCGCCGACGAAAACGTGACCCGCCTCGTTCAGAGCATTCACGAAGTCCTCGAACACGACTTCGAGACCGTGTTCTGCGGTCACCGGGGCGTCGTCGAAGGGGGACGTCGCGCCCTGGCCGAAAAAGCCAAGTACCTGGAGGCCCTCTGCGGGGTCGTGCAGCGCCGATACAACTACGACAAACTTCCCCTGCGGGAAATCACGGACGAAATCCTGGGACGGGAGGGCATGCCCTACTGGCTGACGGGGGGCACTCTCTCAAAGCACAACCTGATTGCCTCGTGCCTGGACCAGGAGCCGAAAGAGGCCAGTCGGATTGTAGAATAGCCCCGTCCGTCGGGTCGTTCTCCTCTTTCACACCACCGGCCCTGCCCCCCTCGTTCCTGCCTGCGCCAGGCAGTATCGCGGGGAGAAGTGTGGGCGTACGTGTGCCCCCGCCTATTGCTCGTTCACATCCGCCGACTGTACATCGGAGGCGGTCGTGTCCCCCTGCAGGTCGGCACGTGCCTTCTTTGGGTCAACCCGCCTCCAGACCTCCCGCAGCTTGAAACCGTCGAGTTCTCCAACGTGAACCCACGTATCGCCCTCGACGTGGGCCTTGAACTCAATGCTGCTGCCCTTGAGGGAAGAGTCAGAGTGAAACTCGATGTGCTCGATGTACACTTCTTTCTCCGGATAGTACTCGTAGCGTCCCCCTCCGGCCATGATTTCACTTCCATCTTGCGTTTCCCGCGCCCAAGTGAAGTGGGTTGAGTTTAGGATCTTGTATCCCTTCCCCCACTGGCCGCTCTGCTCAACGACCGAATCCGGATAGACGAGCTCCTGCGATACAATTTCCCACGTGCCTTCCAGATCGTTGGAGGGAAGCTGTCCCCAGGCCCCCGTCGCACCGGTGAGGAAGAGAGCAAGAACAACAGCGGAGAGCTTCTTCAACAGACACATACGCACCACCTCCTACGCTCGAACATTGTGCAGAAACTATAAACACAAGATAAAGGGAATGTAAACCCCTGTCAAACCGTCGAGGCCGTACTCGGCAATGCGCAGAGAGGAAGCTCCCCAGCGAAAGAGAGGCGGGGCACCCGTTCATTCTCCCGACGCAGGACACACATGGAAGGACTTCCACTCGTTGATCCGACGCAGGGTAGAGAAGAGAGGACGGAACCCCTGCTGTCCCCGGATCTTGACCCTAGAACTGCACTCCCACCGCCCTGAGGCGCGAGGGGCGAGAGCCGATGGACGTTAGACATTCCCGTCCCCCGAGTCGGTCGTCCCAAAGAGACTCCTGGGGGAAGGTACGCCCAGCCACAGAACCAAAAGGACGCCGTTCGGCATGCCCAGGTGAGCCCCCACCCCAAGCGGATTGTAGCCTCGCAATGTCCCTGGATGACACAATGAGGAGCCCCTTCGATGAACTACGGAAAGATGCCCATCTGCTGATAGGAGCCGGCAATCTTCTCGATGGCGCTGATGAACGCAGCGGTCCGCATGTTGACGTCCCGCGCCTCGCGGATGGTGCGAATCTCGTCGTAGGCAAAGGCCATGGTGTCCTCGAGGCCCGAGTTCACGAGGTCGCGCTCTCTCGCTCCGAAGCCGACCCGTTCGATGAGATCCTCGAGGAGTTGCTCGTTGAAGTCTTCGGACGTCAGCTCGTCGACGGCACGAAGGATCCGCTCGGCGTTTCGCTCCTCAAAGCGACGACTCATCCGTCCGTGCCGCACGTGGGAGAGGTTGCGCAGCCACTCGAAATAGGAGACAGTGACCCCGCCGGCGTTGAGGTATACGTCCGGAATCATCAGAACGCCTTTTTCCTGCAGAAGCTCGTCGGCCCGCGACGTGACCGGTCCATTGGCCGCCTCGGCGACGATGCTGGCCTGAATGTTCGGGGCATTGTCGGAGGTAATGACCCCCTCCAGGGCGGCCGGAATGAGAATGTCACAGGGCAGCTCCAGCGCCTGGGCAGAGGTTTCAATGTTTTCGGCGCCGGGAAAGTCGAGAATGGTGCCGGACGTATTCCGATGCTGCATGACGTCCTCCACATCAAGGCCGTCCGGATCGTAGATGGCCCCTTCAATCTCGGCAATGCCGACAATGTTGGCCCCGCCTTCGTCTTGCAGAATCCGGGCGGCGTGGTAGCCGACGTTGCCCAGGCCCTGAACGACAACAGTCTTATCTTCGAGGCCGGAGCTCAATCCGAGGCGTTCCATGTCCTTCGTGTAGCTACACGCCTCTCGGATGCCGTAGTAGACCCCACGCCCCGTCGCCTCCGTCCGCCCCCGGACGCCTCCCTGCCCCACAGGCTTGCCCGTCACACACGCGAGCCCATTTAGGTCGTCATCCCCAATTTGATTGTAGGTATCCATGATCCAGGCCATCTCGCGCTCCCCGGTGCCGTAGTCCGGAGCGGGCACATCGGTGCCGGCGCCGATGAAGTCTTTTCGGTTCATCTCGAAGGTGTAACGGCGCGTAATCCGTTCCAGCTCACTTTCCGAGTACGAGCGCGCATCGATGCAGACCCCTCCCTTCGCTCCGCCAAAGGGGACGTCGACGATGGCACATTTATAGCTCATCAATGCCGACAGAGCCATCACCTCGTCGACGTTGACGTTGGGCGCGTAGCGGATCCCTCCCTTCGTGGGCTTCTTGTGGTGACTGTGCTCGGCCCGATACCCGCGCACCACCTGAATGGTGCCGTCATCTCGCTTGATTGGAAATTCAAACCGAATAATGTTGTCGCACGCACGAATCTGTGAGAGAACGCCCCGAGGATGGTCGGTATAGGAGGCGGCGTCGTCGAACATTCGGTTTACCTGACCAAAAAAGCCCTGCGGCGAGCCATTCTGGGTGGTAGCAGTGGCCGTGGAGGATTCCATAAGAAAAAAGCGAAGTACGAAAAAGAACCGACACGTGCATTTAAACGAGCACCCGCAAAAACTGCAAGCGCTTCCACAGCATGTGGAAGGGATGTTGCATCTGTTTCAGCCCGACCCTCTTTTTGGCTTCACTGTTCTTTTTCATTACCCTGTGGCATAGCGAAATAGAAGCAGCGAGGAGCGGTGGGAGAAACCCGTCTTGCCCACCTGCTTCCGGGCCTTCCCTGTTTCATTCCGGATGTCACGGGCTGTGAGGAAGTACGAAGAATTTCTCCCAAAACCAGTTTCTACGTGCTGCATTGCCTCGTAGAGCGCTCGAAGGCTCTGCTCACTTGCTTTCAGCAGGGACGACTGCCAACCGAACTCCCTCCGCCCCACGGATTCTGCTGAACAACTGTGGGCTTGCCCGGAGGCTTCGGGGTTGAACCGCCCCCCGGACACTTCATTCTCGATCCTCGATCGCCAACTCTATCGGCCGTTCACGAAGGAATCGTGCCCGAAACACTTCTGCTCAACATTACAATCGTTCTTTTGCTCGGCGTGGGCGGTCAGTGGGTGGCCCGGCGATTCCACCTTCCAGCCCTCCTGCTTCTGCTGGTAGGAGGCTTCGTGGCCGGCCCCGTTTTCGGTCTCCTCTCCCCTGAGGCGCTCCAGGCC
>CAYXAD010000067.1:0-5977 GCA_964462965.1 uncultured Salinivenus sp. | reverse complement strand
TCGTGTCTCTCACGGTCGGGCTACTCCTCTTCGAAGCAGGCCTCAATCTCCGCTTTTCCTCCCTGCTCGAGGTCAAAGCTCCCGTTTTCCGGGTCCTCCTCCTTGGAGGCCTCATCAGTTGGGGACTCGGGGCGGCTGCTGCCCACTATCTCCTTGGTTTCGAGGTCAGCCTTGCCGTCCTTCTCGGCATCCTGCTTTCGATTGTTGGGCCCGCCGTCACGTTGCCGTTCCTTCGACATGTCCGGCCCAATAGTCGCGTAGGGACGCTGACCCGGTGGGAAGGGCTCACGGCGGAACCACTCCGGGCCATCCTGGCTGTGCTCGTGCTCGATGCACTGCTTTTGCTTAACCGTCCGATCGGTGCGGGTGCCGAGCTTTCCTCTATCGCCGAGCAAATGGCTGTGGGCCTCGGCCTCGACATCTTCATCGCCCTCGGTGTGAGTGTTGCCGCCACAGGGCTGCTCGTCGTCCTCTTCCGGCGGCGTTCGGTGCCCAATGTGCTCCGCGGGCCGGCCATGCTCGTGGTGGTGATCGCAGCGTTCGTGGTATCCAACGTGCTGCAAGATGAATCGGGGCTTCTTGCAGCCCCGTTCATGGGCATTCTTCTGGCCAACCAGCCATACGTGGCTGTCCGCGGCTCTCTTCCTACAAAGGGCCTGCGTGTATTCCTCCTTGGCGCCCTGTTTGTCCTCCTGAGCGCCAAACTCGACATGAGCGCCCTGGACACGATCGACGTCCGCGTGCTCGTTTTTCTTGCTTTCCTGATCGTCCTGGTCCGCCCCCTGGCCATTTTCGTCTCCACCCTCGGCACCGACCTGGAGTGGGAGGAGAAAACATTTCTGGCGTGGCTGGGTCCGCCGGGGGGCATCGCCGCCGTCCTGGCGTCCCTCTTTGCCCACCGACTCCTTCCCATGTACCCGCAGGAGATCTCGGGAATGGTTCCGACCGTCTTCACCGCAATTGTCGGGATGATCGCCTTTTACGGCCTGACCCTGGGCCCCCTGGCGCAGTGGCTCGGCGTGGCTACGCCAAACCCACAGGGGGTCCTCTTCGTCGGGGCCGACACCTGGGTGCGCCAGCTCGCCCGGCGGGTCCAACAACTGGGCATCCCCGTCTCCCTCCTCGACACCCATCCGCAGCGGGTGCACCAAGCGATCGAGGAGAACCTACCGGCTCGTCAGCCCCGACGGCTCTCTGAGGCCTCTCACGACGATCTCGACCTGAGTCGCATGGGCCGTCTCGTAATTGCCGTCCCCCACGACGAGGTGGCGGCGCGAACTGCCCAGCACTTTTCTGACGTCTTCGATTCCAGTGACATTTATCACCTTCCTGCCCAGAGAGACGGCCGTCAGGGGGAGACATCGCCCCGCCCAGCGCCCGCCTTCGCTCGTCCACTTTTTGGGGAATCGACGAGCTACACCTCGCTCAAAGAGCACGTAGAGCGAGGCGGGGAAATCAAGATCCTCAAGGTGGCGGACGATCTCCCCGAAAACGAGCAGCAGGAGTCCTATACCTACGAAGAGCTGGCCGGGCAGTACGACGAGCACATTCTCATCCCGTTCTTCATCTTCCGTGGATCCAACTCGCTCGAGGTCGTCTCAACGCTTCATCAGTTCTCTCTCGGGCCAGAGGACCGGCTCGTTGCCCTTGTAAGCACCGCCCCGGAGGGCGCTGAAAACGGCGCACTCCCGAGCAGTGCCGACAAAGACGGCCAGTCAGCCGCTCTGGAGGTCGAAGACGCTTCCACTGAAAACGGTGCGGACGAAGCGGACGAATAGTACTCCGATCCTCGGAATCAGCGAGGAGGGGTCCCTCCGAAGAGGCGTCCGAGCACTCCGATGTCTTGTCGTCACAGAAGCCTCTCCTTCGAGGAATCGGGAGAGGCAGGCTGAGGAGATTCCTTTTTGAGGTGGGCAATTCTTTGCTGCTTTCCGAAAAGAGGGCTTCGCAGTCGTTTCGTTCTTGACTATATTGGTACGCGAGGATGGTCTGTGGACATCGACAGCGGGGGATTCGATGATTCTTTCCGCCCCAGTGAGACAAGCGCAAAGCGGTATCAGTAGGTATTTGCGGAGGAGTGGGTCTCTGTGGCCTCCACAAAGAGTAGAAATAGAAGGGGCACGGCAGGAGGGAGAGGGGCATTCTGCATCCCGCACCGACCTCTACGGGTTCTTCTTTTTGAATATAGTTCTTCATTCATGGCGAAGGAACTCGAACGCGACCTCGGACTCACGTCGGTCCTGGCCATTAGCATCGGCGCGATGGTGGGCAGTGGAATTTTTATTCTGCCGGCCCTGGCGATGAACATGGCCGGGTCTGCGGTTGTGCTCGCCTATCTGCTGGCGGGCCTGCTGGTGCTCCCGGCCGCGCTGAGCAAAGCTGAAATGGCCACTGCCATGCCCGAGGCCGGCGGCACCTACGTGTACATCGAACGCGGTATGGGCCCACTCTTAGGAAGCATTGCGGGCATTGGAACGTGGTTCTCGCTCTCCTTCAAAAGTGCACTCGCGCTGGTCGGCGGGGCCCCGTACCTCGTGTTGCTTCTCGATCTTCCTCCTGATGCGTTGGCCCTGGGCATTGCCGGCCTCTTGATTGTCGTCAATCTTGTCGGCGTTAAGCAAACGGGTCGACTGCAGGTCGCCATCGTGGGCGTGATGTTGGCAGCAATGGCGTGGTTTGCTGCCGGAAGCATCGGCGGTGTGGAGTCCGTCCGATTCGAGGGGTTTTTCGACGAGGGACTCGGCGGCCTCCTCGCAGCCACGGGCTTCGTGTACGTGTCCTACGCCGGTGTCACGAAGGTGGCCAGCGTGGCCGAGGAAATTGAGAATCCCGGTCGGAATATCCCCCTCGGCATGCTCGGGTCTTTGCTCTTCACGACAGCCCTGTACGTGATCGTTGTCACTATTATCGTCGGTGCGGCCCCCACCGACGACATTGCGGGCTCAGTCACGCCCGTTGCCGACGTCGCCCGAGGCACCCTGGCAGAATGGGGAGTGATCGTGGTCGTACTGGCCGCCATCCTGGCCCTCATCAGTACGGCAAACGCCGGACTGCTCTCTTCCTCGCGGTACCCGTTTGCCATGAGTCGAGATCAGTTGGCGCCTGCGGCGTTGAAGCATGTCAGCGATCGGTTCGACACCCCCACCACGGCCATCACACTGACCGGTGTCGTTATGCTCGCGATGATCGCTTTCGTCCCCATTGACGACATCGCAAAGCTCGGCAGCGCGTTTAAGATTCTCGTTTTCATCCTCGTAAACCTTGCCCTGGTCGCCTTCCGTGAGAGTGATCTCGAAGGGTACGACCCCGTCTTTCAGGACCCCATGTACCCGTGGACGCAGGGCTTCGGGGTGATCGGGGGATTGATTCTTCTCACCCAGATGGGCACTGTCCCCCTCGTCGGCGCCGTGGTCATTATCTCGGGAGGACTTCTTTGGTATCTTGCGTATGTTCGTCTCCAGGTCCGCCGGGAGGGCGTGGCTCGGAAAACCCTCCGCCAACGAGTGAGTCAGCGACTCGTGGAGCGCACGCAGGCGGAGTTCTTCGAGCAAAAGAGCAGCCACGACGTGACAGTGGCTTTCTCTCAAAACACCTCTCCTTCTCATGAGACAGATTTGGTCCGCACCGCCGCGGCAGTGGCTCAGCGTCGAGGAGGCAGCGTCACCGTCGTGCGCTTCGACGAAGTGCCCGATCAGCTTCCGCTGGAACCGGCCGCCGAAATGCAATCGCCGGACGACGTGGACTTTGAGCGGCGCATGGAAGAACTCGCCTCGACCCTCGACATTCCGATCGAGTTCGGCGAAATCGTGAGCCACGACGCCCGGCACGCCGTGGTCAACTTTGCCCGTCATCACGATACCGATCTCCTCGTGATTGAAGGGGCGCCTTCGGGAGTACGATCGTGGTTGGCGGGAGAAGCCGTCGAATGGATTGCTCGTCATGCCCCGTGCGACCTCCTCCTCGTCGAGCCCGCCCCCCTTGCTTCAGGAGGAACCCTTGCACTGATTACCGACAGTGGCCCGTTTGACCCCCTCAAGGTCGAAATCGCAGACGGCCTCGCCCGCTCGGTGGACGGCTCCGTCGTCCTGGTCCATGCCGTCCCGCCCACGGCAACGGAGGAACAGCGGACGACCATCCGTGGCTACCACGAGGATCTCACGGACCTTTGCTCGGTCCCCGTCGAGTCTCGCATTGTAGAAGGGACGGAACCCGCCACGGTGGCGGAAGCCGTTTCCTCGGCTGACCTCATCATCGTTGGAAGTGAGGACTCCTGGTGGAACTGGCTCCTCGATAACCGGCAACCGCGTAAGATCGTGGAGGCCGTCAACGGCCCCTTCATCGTGGTGCGGCCGCACCGAGAGCGAGAGCCAGGCCCGGTGGCCCGTCTGCTTGAACGCTTTGCGTTTTGAGCACAAACCACCCGGCGTCTGTACGGAGAGCGTCTCCGAGTTCCTCCATTCTGCCGCAGTGCGAGCCCCCTCGACAGCGGGGACTTGAATCCTGGTAGGATACGCCTTCGTCTGGGTGAGTGAGAGGGAACCTCCCCATACGCCCCTCCTATATCCACTCCTTTCTCCCCTTACACCCATTCCGTCGGTATTATGGCCTCAGGCTCCTCCCTCAAAAAGGACCTGACGTTGTATGACGTGTACGCGATCAGTACGGGGGCAATGTTTAGCTCCGGCTTCTTCCTCCTGCCGGGCATCGCGGCCGCCGAGACCGGTCCGTCGGTGATCCTGGCGTACTTCGTGGCGGGGTTGCTCATCCTGCCCTCCATGTACAGCATGGCCGAATTGTCGACGGCCATGCCCAAAGCCGGCGGAACGTACTACTTCCTCGACCGGAGTCTCGGCCCGCTCGCGGGTACGGTGGGAGGCCTCGGCACGTGGCTCGCGCTCATTTTCAAGAGTGCCTTCGCCCTCATCGGCATGGGGGCGTATCTCGCCATCTATGCCGACGTCCCCATCAAGCCACTCGCCGCTGCCCTCACGGTTGCTTTCGGCGTAATCAACATCGTCGGCGCAAAGGAGAGCAGTGGGCTGCAGCGCATCCTGGTGACGGTGCTCGTCGGCGTGCTGGTGTTCTATGCCGTTCAGGGCCTGCTCGGAATTGTGGGCGACCCGGCTACGATTGGGGGGGAGTTCGACCCCTTCTTCACGGAGGGCACGCGCGGCTTCCTCGCCACCATCGGCATCGTGTTCGTGTCGTACGCCGGCCTGACGAAGGTGGCCAGCGTGGCCGAGGAGGTTCAGAACCCGGATCGCAACATTCCCCTGGGGATGGGGCTGTCCCTGCTCACGGCCACAGCCCTCTACGTTCTCGGGGTGTTCATCATGGTCACGGTCCTCGACCCCAGTGTGCTGCGAGCCGACCTTACGCCGGTTTACACCTCCGGGGAGGTCTTCTTCGACTGGCTCCCGTACTCGATTGGCCCGATCCTCATCGTCGTCGCGGCCGTCGCTGCCTTTGCCTCCACCGGCAACGCCGGCATTATGTCCGCGTCTCGCTACCCCCTCGCCATGGCCCGCGACCGCCTGATGCCCGAGGGATTTGCCACCATCGGCCGGTTCAACACGCCGACGCGCTCGATCGTCGCGACCACTGGGCTCATGCTGGTCATCATCTTCGTCCTGTCCGAAGAGGGTGTAGCCAAGCTTGCAAGTGCGTTTCAGCTGCTCATCTTTGCGCTCCTCAACTTTGCCGTCATTGTGATGCGGGAGAGTCAGATCCCGTCGTATGCGCCGGGCTACCGCTCCCCGCTCTATCCCTGGATGCAGGTCGCCGGCATCGCCATTCCCTTCTTTCTAATCTCGGAGATGGGCACCCTCGCCATCGTGCTTACCGGCGTGGTCATCCTGGTCGGCATCGGCTGGTACTTCTACTACGCCCACGGGGTGGTGGGCCGCGAAGGGGCCATCTTTCACCTCTTCGCCCGGCTCGGCAAATATCGCCACGAAGAACTCGACGCCGAGCTTCA
>CAYXAD010000066.1:0-14823 GCA_964462965.1 uncultured Salinivenus sp. | reverse complement strand
TTCGGGCGCGCCGCAATCAGCTGTGGCAGATCGTGTTTTCCCCCGACGGCGTGGACGGACGGTACGTAAGTGTGCGGTGACGGCGGTCGCTCTTCTAAGGATAGTTCCGTTATTGCAGTTCAGCGTCTGTTATTTTTCAACACCGTGACGAGTGGGTGGCTCTTCTCTATCGGTCCGTCGAACGAGTAGGACGTGGTTCAAACTCGGTTCGCAGTCGCCTCAGAGCGATCCCATCCGCGCATCGTCGAGTGTTGGGCCTACCCACCAGTGATTGGATCTGCTCTTTTGGCAGTGGACGTCGGGGCAGCCAGTAGGTAGACATCGTTTAGGGGAGGACCGAGCCTCAATCGATAGGGGCGTTTTCCCTAACGGCATGTGCGTGTTTTCTGTCTACAGGACTGTTCTCTTCCCCTCTTAAGCGTACGCGAGAAGTCTCAGAAGAACTCTTCGGTCAACACGTGCTATTTCCAGGTGCAGGTGGGGAAAACCTGCACACCGCGTCACCTAGGACTCAGTACTGTCTCGCTTTTGAACCATGTCAGCGGATTGAGCACAACGAGACAGTGTCGCGTGAAGGGAGCAGGTCGAGGTCCTCCTGACGTTGCCCCTCTGGGGTTACCGAAACTCCATCCAGAAGAGAATGGTGACGATGAGGATGGTCAAACTAATGAGCAGGTTGGTTGCGGTAATCCAGCCGTCGCTCATCCGGTCGAGCTTATACAGGCACATGTCATAGGCGCGGGTGTAAGCCGTTTTTACATTCTCCAGCGCCAGTTCGGCCCCGCTCGCCGCCTGTGTTTCCACGCTCTGCGACTTCGAAAAGACGAACGTTAGTTCCTCGACGTCATGCTCGTAGGCGCGCACATCGTGGCGGGCCTCTTTGAGCTCATTGAGGAGCTCGAGCAGTTTGCGACGTCCCTCGAAGCTGTAGAAGGGCGGGTCAATCGTATAGGCTCGATCGAGGAGGTCGTCGAGATACTTATTGAGTTGGCCACCGTCCTCCATCAGGGAAATCAGCCAGGTCCAGTGCTCCTCCTCGGAAAACCCATACACTTCCTCGTCTTCGATGAAGGTTTCTCCCGGAGGCGGGGCCGGCTGTCCGTCTTCAGCGGACTCGTTTTGTACGTCCCGGAGGGCATCCCCTTGCTTGTACTTTGAGGCTTCTTGGGGAGACATGATGGAATCAGTTAGGTTCTGTGGTACGTGTCGACAAACGGTGGTCGGACGGAACAACCCTCCACCGGAAAAAAGCCCTCCTGCCGTCTCAGGGCTCGAGTGGCACGCCCCTCTTCGTCGGTAGCAGGGCGCCATTCCTGTGATGGTACCGTGCGCGCCCCAGGGCTTGGTGGTGCGGAGGGGGCCACGCCAGAATGACCGGGGGCTCTACTCTATGCGACGAAACCCGGTATAGGAGTGGAGCGCCTCGGGAAGATCGATAGAGCCGTCGGCCCGTTGATTGTTTTCTAATAGGGCCGCCAGCACCCGGGGAAACGCCAGGCCACTCCCATTGAGGGTGTGCACCAGTTCCGGTTTCGCTTCCGGCGCCGGGCGGAAGCGAATTTGCATCCGCCGGGCCTGATAGGCTTCGAAGTTGGAAACGGAGGACACCTCCAGCCAGCGTTCCTGCGCTGCACTCCAGACCTCAAGATCGTACACTTTTGCCTGGGTAAAGCCCATGTCGCCCGTGCACATCAGGAGGCGACGATAGGGAAGGCCGAGGGCTTCGAGGGCACTTTCTGCGTCGTCTAGAAGCGCATCGAGGGCTCGGTAGCTGTGTTCGGGGTGGACGATCTGCACGAGCTCTACCTTGTCGAACTCGTGCAGTCGATTCAGTCCCCGAACGTCGGCCCCATAGCTGCCGGCTTCCCGACGCCAGCACGGAGTATACGAACAGTACTTAAGGGGAAGCTCCTCCTTCTCAAGGATTTCGCCCCGGTGGAAGTTCGTCACTGGGACTTCTGACGTGGGAATCGGATAGAGGTCGTCTTGTGGGATGTTGTACATCAAGTCGTCCTTGTCCGGCAACTGGCCCGTTCCCCGGGCACTCTCCGGGTTGACGAAGAGCGGGGGCTGCAGTTCAGTATATCCCCGATCTCGGGCCCGATCCAGGAAAAAGTTGAGCAGGGCTCGTTGCAGGCGGGCGCCTCGTCCAAGGTAAAAGGGGAATCCACTACCGGTCACCTTGGCCCCACGCTCGAGGTCCGCGAGCTCGTGCTCCTCAATGAGTTTCCAATGGGGGGTCGGTTCAAAATCGAACGAGGGAAGCTCTCCGACCGTTTCTACCACCTCGTTGTCTTCTTCGGTCTCTCCGACCGGGACACTGGGGTGGGGAAGGTTTGGAAGGTCCAGCAGGAGTTCCTCTTGTTTCTGTTCCGCCGACCGAACCCGCTCCTCGAGGGTTTTAATCTTCTCCTTGAGCCGGCTGGTCTCTTCAATGTGCTCCTGGGCTTCCTCATCCTTCCCCTCCCGCTTCAGCGTTCCGATCTTCTTGGAGATGTCGTTCTGCCGGGATTGGGCTTCCTGCATCTCGGTAATTGTAGACCGCCGCTTCTCGTCGGTGTCGAGCAGTTGGTCGACGATCTCCGGCGAGCCCGTTCCTTTGGCCCGAATGGCCTCTTTGACGCGGCGGGGATCGCTACGAATCACTTCGATGTCGAGCATGGGGAAGAGCGACGAATGGTGAGAAAGTCGGAAAGAGGAAGGATCTGAATCTAACGACCAGAAGGGAGGGGCACTATGTGCCCTCGACAAGTCCTTTCGAAAAATTCTTGCCTTACGGGGCAGAAAGCAAGCCGAGGCGCCGTCCGAGATCCTGCAGTCCCTCTTCGAGAGGACGAGGGTCGTAGTCGAGTTCCGTCTCTGCCTTGAGGATAATAAAGCCCGTCTTCGGGGGACGCTCGACGGCGTCTTCGAAGTGGTCGCTGGAGACCGGGTGGATGTCGGAGGCGTCGAAGCCGAAGACGTCCGCCACGGTGCATGCGAGTTCGTACACAGTCAGAAACTCGCGTCCCGAGATGTGGTAGATTCCCGTCTTTTCGAAGTGGACGAGCCGTTCGATGCCGGTGGCCAAATCATCGACGTAGGTCGGCGTCCGGTACTGGTCGTCGACAATATGGAGCGGACGGCCCTTGGACAGTTCGTCGATCATCCAGAGCACCACGTTCGAGCGGCTCAGATTTTCGCCGGTTCCGTAGAGCAGGACGGTACGGACGATGGCCCAGTTGGAGAGGCCGACCTCACGGACTGCATTTTCTCCTGCGAGCTTGGTGCGTCCGTAGTAGTTGACGGGATTGGGGCGGGCATCTTCGCGGTAAGGGCCCCGTTTGCCGTCGAACACGAAGTCGGATGAGACCTGGACGAGGCGAGCTCCGGTGTCTCGACAGGACCGGGCCAGCGTTTTTACGGCCCGGGCGTTCACGGCCCAGGCTTCATTCCGATTCTCCTCACACTCGGCCACGTCGGACAGGGCAGCACAATTGATGACCACATTCGGCGTAAAGTCTTGGAAGAGGTTTTCCACCTCGTCGGGTTGGGTCACGTCCAACGGGGCGTATCCGCAAGACCCCCCTTCAAAGCGCGGTTCGTCGTCGCGGGCCGTGGCCAACACGTCGTATTCCGGAAACTGGCTCATTCGCCGTACCAGCGCCTGTCCGAGCAGGCCATTGGCACCGGTAATGAGGATGCGATTAAAGAGCATGAGGTCGACTCGTAGCGCAAGAAAATCCCAGCGAGGAGGTTACGGCTGGTGGAGGTAATAGCGAAGGCCTACACTTTGCCCCCATCGGGCATTGGGATGGGGAAGGAAGCGGAGGGTGGGAGTGACGTGCAAGAAGACTTCAAAGCGGTCAGCATAAAAATTGAGTCCGGTTTCCGTGCTGAGTCCAAGGTGAGTTCGAACGGAGGAGGGAGTACGTTCTCCTCGCAGGAAAAGTCCCGGCCCGACGTAGAGGTGCAGCGGAGAATCCGGGAGGGGATGCTCCCAGACCCGGTGTAGGCGAAGGGAGACGTAGTCGTCGCCGTCGGTGGTGAGGATCCCATCGTACGCAACCGGGGCTTCCCGGTAGAGTTTGAGAGCCACGCCACTGGGTTGACCGACCTGAAGCCCCATCCCCACCGTGCCGGGTTGCCGTTGGGCTTGAGCAATAGGCCCGTAGGAGGCTAGGGCAAGCGGCAGCAGAACGAGGAAAAGGAGAGAAGGACAACTCCCTCTTTCGCACAAGGTTGGCAGGGCATCACTGGAGTGCATCCGTCGTGGGGTGAATGGCCGTCAGCATGTCCTCTTGGAGGCTGGAGGCGTCCTCCAGATCCTTGCGCCCTGCGAGGACGAGGCGAATGTCTCGGCGCTTGGCCGCTGCTTCGTAGCGTTGCTTTTCAGATTCGGTTTGGGGATCGATCTTGGGAATGGGGACCGTCGATCCCTCTTCGTCGAGGGCGACGAAGGTATAAAAAGCGCGGTTGCACTTCCGTCGCGTTTCCTCTCGGGGGTTCTCGGCCCAAACGTTTAGCTCGACCTCCATGGACGTGCGGAACGCCCGGTTGACACGGCTCTCTACCACAACGATTTCTCCTTCGCGGATGGCCGACTGAAACTCGACGTTGTCGACGGCAGCCGTCACGCAGACCCGATTCGTGTGTCGCTGGGCGGAGATGGCGGCGCACTTGTCCATCAGATGAAGGAGACGGCCCCCCATCATGTTGCCGAGGCTGTTCGTGTCATTGGGGAGCACAATCTCGGTCATCTTGCAGATAGAGGCCGAAACGGGCTTGGCCGTAGAGGGAGAAGACATAGAGGGGGAGGGAGACGAGAGGAGCCGACGGGGGCAGAGAAAACGCCAGACGAGTTAGGTCTTCTGCTTCTGCTTCTTCGCAGCCGGGAAGAGGATGTTGTTTAAGATCAGCCGATATCCGGGGGAGTTCGGATGGAGCGAGAGATCGGTCGGGGGATCTCCGACGAAGTGTTGGTAGTCTTCGGGGTCGTGTCCCGCATAAAACGTGAACGTGCCCTGGCCGACCGTTCCGTGGATGTAGCGCACCTGATCTCGATCGGGGGGCTGGGCCAGTACCACGACATCATCTTTGAGCACGTCTTTATTGTACGCGGTCGTTTGGCCCACGAATCCTTTCACCGTGGCTACGTGATTCTGAGTGAGCATGGTGGGAACCGGATCCCACTTTGCGCTAAAGTCGAACAGGGTAAAGTAGTCGAGGGACGGATCCCGGAGCTGCTGCGGGGGCGGGCCGGCGTCAATGTCGGAGTGCTCATATTCGTGGGCGTTCAGGTTGGGCGTAAAGTTCTGAAAGGCAACCGTATGCCCGTAATCGAGGGCGTCTAGCGCGCCAGGGTCTACGGGATCTCCGTCGTATTCCTCCGGGACGATGTCTGTCTGGTGGGCCGACAGTGCAATGTCGAAG
The DNA here is from genome assembly GCA_964462965.1 of uncultured Salinivenus sp. Lineage (GTDB taxonomy): Bacteria > Bacteroidota > Rhodothermia > Rhodothermales > Salinibacteraceae > Salinibacter. Next base: position 9,411 of record CAYXAD010000066.1, on the reverse strand, counting down.
GTTTCGGTCCCGGAGCACATCGAAAAGAGGAATCCTCCCCCGGAAACGTAGTTGCGAATTCGTTCGGCGACGGAGAGCTTAAGCTCGCTGACTTTGCGAAAGCCGTGCTCTTTGGCGGCTGCTTCCGCCTCGTTTTGGCGTTGAATGTACCAGGGTTCGTTCCGATAGCGGATAAATTTGCCGAACTGGCCGGTGAAGTCCTCGTGGTGGAGGTGAAGCCAATCGTACTGATCCAGGTCTCCGTTTAACACCTCGTCGTCGTAGATGACGTCGTGTGGAACGTCGGCGTAGTCAAGCGCAAGGCGAACGGCATCGTCCCAGGGCACGGCGTGTTCGGGGGCGTAGACCGCAATCTCGGGGGCCTTTTCGAGGGGGACGACCGACATGTTGCTCCCTTCTGCCTCCACCTCGGAGATGATCTGGGCCGATTGGCTGCCGTTGACTGTCTCATAGGAGACCCCTCGAGTTCGAAGCTCGTCTTGTATCCTCTCGGTTGCCTCCACGAGGAAGGAGCCCCCGCGATAATTGAGGAGCCAGTCTACCGTTTGTCCGTCCTGAAGGGTGACGTAAATGGCCCCGTACGCCTTGAGGTGATTTTCCTGCTGTTCGTCCATGGGCACCAAAAGGTCCTGGGCCTCGGCCGAGGGGAGGGGCCCGGCCAGCACGACCAGTGCAGTCAGAAGGGATAGAAGGACCGTGCAACGACGCATAGCGAGCAAAATTCTTCAACGGGGGAAAAACGTCAGACCAAGTTCATCCTTCCCTACGCTGAAGGGAGCGAATGCGTTCGCGAACCTCACTGGCGAGAAGAGAGGTGGGGTGATTCGTGAGTAACCGGTTGTACGCCTCCACGGCCGCTGTAGGCTGACCGAGCGATTCATTCAACACTCCGATCTGGTAGAGACAGCGATCGGCGTACGGACTTCGTGGATGTTGCTCCGGGAGGGTCCCGAAGGTCTCGAGTGCAGTCGTCGTGTCGCCGCGGGCCAGGTACACGTGGGCCCGACGAAAACGGGCGTCGTCGGCGAGGGGGTGAGTTCCGTGCATCTGGAGAAGAGAGTCGAGCTCGGTGAGCGCATCTTCATACTGGCGCTGGCGCTCAGACAGACGGGCCTGCGCATAGAGGCGAAGGGGGGCATCGAGAGAGTCGGGCCCACGATTTTCCTGTAGGAGGACTTTCAGTTCGATTGCATCATTGGCGACGTTCGAGGTGGCGTTGGAACTCGTCGCTTCCGCTCGGGAGAGGGCAGCCTCGAATTCTCCTCTGTAAAAATGGAGGCGAGCCAGCTCGTAGCGAGCGCGCGCGGCAAGTTCACTCCCCGCGGTCTGGTCGACGAGGCGGGAGAGGAGAAGGCGGGCCCGTTCGTGGTCGTCTCGTAACAGAGCAACCCGGGCCAGCTGGAACTGAGCCTCGTCGGCCGCAGGTGTGTCGGAGTAGTCGGACACGACCCGCTCGAGTCGAGCTTGGGCTTCGTCCAGGTTTCGATAGGCATCGAGGTGCAGCGTGCCTAGATCGAGCAGGGCTTGGGGAACGTCGTCGTGGTGCGGATACGAATCGACGAACGTTTGATAGGCGGCGAGGGCCTCTGCATACCGAGAGGAGTCTTGCGCCGTCGTCGAAGAGTCTGCATTGCGAGCCCAGTCTCGATACAAGTCGCCCAGGGCCCGCTGTGCAGCCGGGGCCGCTTCGGCTTCGGGATAGCGTTCCAAAACTGTTTCAAAGGCCTCTGTGGCTACAGAAAACTGGCGGGCGTCGCTGGCCTGCTGGGCGAAGGTGTACAGGGCCTGTCCCTCTCTATCTTGGAGGCGATCGATCGCCTGATACACCTCAAAGGCCTCTTCAAAGCTTTCCTCTTCCATGTAGAGCCACGCCAACAGCTTGCGATAGGAAAGGTGAAGAGGCGATTCCTCCACGGCGTCCTCGAGTACGTCAATCCCCGCCTGGATGCCCTCGTTTTGTCGAATGAAGGTGTCCAGCCGATTTTGGACGAAGGAAAGCCGGCCCGGAGAGTCGCCGAGAAACGAGACGTATTCCCGCATGGCCTCCCGGTGCTGCCCGTCCAGTCCATAGAGGTAGGCCAACTCCGAGCGAAAGAGAGCGGGGCGGTCGAGCCTCTCTCTCCCTTTCTTGAGCACTTCAATGGCTCGCTGGAATTGTCGAATGTCGACGAGGGTCTGGTAAACGGTTCGGTACGTGGTTGCCTCCTCGGGAGCCAGCGAGAGGGCCTCCTCCCAGGTCTCGTGGGCCGCCTCTTCCTCTCCGCTCTGGTACAACAGACGTGCCTTTTCGGACAAAAGGACAGGGGTTGGGGACGAGCCAATGCGATCGTCCACGAGATCGAGGGCATCTTCGTAGCGCTTGGTGCTTTCGTATGCTTCCTTCAGCCTGCGGTAGAACGACGAGTTGTCCGGGGACTCGGCGTACAGATCTTCGAGAATGTCGATTGCTTCTTCAGGGTTGCCGGCTCGGAGGTGCGAGTCGGCCATTTGAAACCGTTTGAGCTGTGTACTGTCTGCTGTTTGAGCGAGGACAGGAAGAGGAAGCCCGATGGCGAAGAGACAAACGAGAAGTGAGAAAACGCCGATTCTCCACGTTTCGGAAGACGGAGTACGAACGGGCTGTACAGCTGCTGAGTGATGCGTCACCTGGGGATACAGAGTTAAGTAGAAGAAGAGAACCGCTCAGGAAGTCCCGCTCCGCCCTCGTCGTCGAAGCAATGTGAGCCATCGCAGGTAGAACCTACGGCGAATCCAAGACGGACGTTTCCACCGGTTGGTTCGGGACCAGCAGTCCTGTACGTTCGTTGCCAGGAGGGGAGAGGGCCAACTTCTCCTTGTCCGTCTGATTGTTGACTGTCTTTGCTCTCGAATGAGTCGATTGTTGCGTGAAAACGGTGTCGAGGCCGAGCCCCGGGGGCTTGCCCTATTAGGGGCGACCGGTTCGATTGGCACACAAACCCTGGAGGTCCTTCGGCTCTTTCCCGACCGCTTTGAGGTTCAGGCCCTGACGTGCGGGTCCAATGTCGAACTGCTGGCTCGGCAGGCTCGAGAATTTCAGCCCGAGTGCGTGGTCGTCGGGGACGACGAGCAGCTTCCGGCATTGCGAGAAGCGCTCGCCGACACGGACATTCGTATTCGTGCCGGCGAGGACGGACTCTGCCAGGTGGCGACCCGAGACGACGTCGACATTGTTGTGGGGGCGGTCGTAGGATTTGCGGGGCTGGCGCCTGTGCTCGAAGCGCTTCAGGCGGGAAAGCAAGTTGCCTTGGCCAACAAGGAAACCCTCGTGGTGGGCGGAGCGCTCGTGAAACAGGCCCTCCACCAAGGGGGCGGTCGACTTCTCCCTGTAGACAGTGAACATTCGGCGATCTTTCAGTGTCTGGCGGGAGAGGCGGAACGCAACGTCGAACAGATCGTCCTCACCGCCTCCGGCGGACCGTTCCGAACTCGCTCGGCGGATACGTTCGAGGACATCACCGTGGACGAGGCCCTCGACCATCCAAACTGGTCGATGGGATCGAAGATTACGATTGACTCGGCGACGATGATGAACAAAGGGCTGGAGGTGATTGAGGCCCGGTGGCTGTTTGACCTCGGCCTCGATCAGATTGAAGTCCTGGTTCATCCTCAGTCCATCGTGCACTCGATGGTGAGCTTCCGTGATGGGGCCGTAAAAGCGCAGCTGGGGGTCCCGGACATGAAAGTGCCCATCCAGTACGCCTTGAGCTTCCCCGCCCGCTGGCCGGCGCCCCACGAGCGGATTGACTGGGCGGCGCTCTCGCGGCTCGACTTCGAGCCGCCCGATGTCGACAAGTTTCCCTGCCTCCAGCTTGCCCGGGAAGCGCTTACCCAGGGAGGGACGGCTCCGGCCGTTCTGAATGCTGCTAACGAAGCGGCCGTGGGGCTCTTTTTGGAGGAAAAGATCGGCTTTACGGATATTCCCGGGATTATCGAACGGGCCCTCCACAAGGTGTCAACGGCCACAGAGCCGTCCCTCGAGGCCCTCTATGCGGCCGACGCAGAGGCCCGCGAATACGTTCAGGAACTCCGTCTGCCGGCTTCAAATTGAACGGACGGTTCTTTTTGCCGCGTGACATCCTCCGACGGTTCATCGTCGTGTTGAAGATTTTCTTTCCTTATGGAGCTACTGATCAGCATTGTTAGCTCGACCCTCTGGGTTCTTCTGGCGATCACCATTCTGGTGTTCGTTCACGAGCTGGGCCACTTTCTAACGGCCAAGTATTTTGGCATGAAGGTCGAGCGCTTCTCGATCGGTTTTCCCCCGACGATCTTTGGTCGCCGCTACGGAGATACAGAGTATGCGATTGGGGCCACTCCCCTGGGAGGATATGTGAAGATCAGTGGCATGATCGACGAGAGCCTCGACACGGAGCACACGACGGAGGAGCCGGAGGCCTGGGAGTTTCGGGCAAAGCCCGTGTGGCAGCGCATCATCGTCATAAGTGCCGGGGTCCTCTTTAACGCCTTCCTGGCCGTTCTCATTTTTGGCGGTCTGCGATGGAGTGAGGGAGACAGGTACATTCCCGCTGAAAACATCGAGCAGGTCTACGTCGAGGAGAACTCTGTCGCCCACGAGTTGGGCCTCCGTACGGGAGATCGTATCGTCCAGGTGAATGGAGAAGAGTTTCGACGATTCGATCAGATCCATCCCTCGTCGATCGTCGCCGCCGACACGCTGACGTTGACAGTGGTTCGGGATGGAGAGCGGCAGACCCTGGTCGGCCCCCCGAATATCATTACACGCTTGAGCCGGGCCCAAAATGAGGATCAGGGGTTTGGGCTTTGGTTTCGCCCGCCCTTGATTGGTGGGGTGCAGGCCGACAGTCCGGCCGATTCGATTGGGCTTCAAACCGGAGACCGAATCTTGGCCATTGGGGGCGATACGGTTCGGTTTTGGCACGAAATGAGTGCGATGCTCCAGGAGGCGGAGGGGAATCCGGTGTCCATTCGTTGGCTTCGCCTCGACTCCCTGACGGTCCCGGAGTCGGAGGCCCCGCCTCCTGTACGAAAGACTGAGGAGGGGACGGTTTACGAGACCTCGGTTTCTGCTCGATACCGTGCAGAGGAGGATCGATATCTGCTGGGGGTTCAAGGGCCGGGGGCGGATCGCTTGACGGAGCAAATGCTCTACGCCGAGTACGGCATCCAACGAACGACCTATGGCCCCGGGGAAGCCCTTGTGGCGGGAGTGAATGAGACCTGGGAGACGGCCCGCAATATCGTCGTTACGCTCCAACGCGTGATTGTAGGGCGTGACAGCCTCCGCGAGAGTCTAGGGGGCCCCGTAATGATTGCAAAAGTCACCAGTGACGCGGCGGCTGCAGGGCCTGCTGCTTTCTGGCAGTTGGTCGCTGCCCTCTCGATTACGCTGGCCATTATGAATATTCTTCCTGTGCCGGCCCTCGACGGCGGACAACTGCTCTTCCTTCTCTATGAAGGAATTACGCGACGACGCCCCTCCGTGCGGGTGCGACTCGTGGCCCAACAGATTGGGATGATTCTTCTGCTCGGCTTCATGGCATTCCTAATCTTTAATGACATCTTGCGGTTGTGACTTTTAGAGGAGTGAGGGAGGGAGCAATCTACTAGCGTTCTGATTTGAACAAAAGGACAGCGACGACGGAGGGAGGGAAGTTGAAGGCGTGGATTGACGTTGACCGAGAACGGTCCGTGAGACCGTTGAGGAGGCTGTGAAACGGCTTTTCCCCGCCTCGTTGACCTTTGAGGCCTCCCCTGCTATGTTACCGTCACATTTCGTTCCCGGCGAGGGAATGGAATGAAAAATCATCTTCGAGTTAGATGGCTGAGTACGTATAATTCCATGGCATCACCCCGTCAAAGCACGAACTCGTCCCGGGGCGTTTCCTCATCGTCGGAGGATGCGCGGCGTCAGAACGCCCTTCGGGAGCGTGGAGAGATACCGGCCCACATTGCTTGCATTATGGATGGGAATGGCCGTTGGGCGCAGCGGCGTGAGAAGGCCCGGGTCGTTGGTCATCACGAAGGGGTCGAGTCCGTACGCGACGTGACGGAAGCCTGTGCAGAGATCGGGGTCGATTATCTTACCCTGTATACCTTTAGCACGGAGAATTGGGAGCGCCCCGAGTCCGAGATTGAGGCACTCATGGAACTCCTCGTTCATACTGTGCAGGAGGAGCGGTCGACACTCATGGAAAATGACGTCCGCCTTCGCATCATTGGCGATCTTGACGCCCTTCCAGACAGCTGTCAAGACGCTCTCGCCCAGACCAAGCAAGCCACGGCGGACAACACCCGGATGACCCTGACCCTGGCTCTGTCGTACAGCGGTCGCTGGGAAATTCTGCAGGCCGTTCAGGCCTTGGCCGAGAAAGTGCAAAACGGGACCCTCACTCCCGAAGACATTGATGCCTCCCGGTTCGAGGAGCACCTGGATACCCAGGGGATGCCCGATCCAGATCTCCTGGTCCGCACCGGAGGCGAATTTCGACTGTCCAACTTCCTGCTCTGGCAAAGCGCGTATACAGAGCTATACATCACCGATCAATACTGGCCGGACTTTCGGCGTAATCAGCTCTACGGGGCCATCCGAAGTTATCAGGATCGGGATCGCCGATTCGGTCGCATCGATGCCCAGGCGTACGAGGACGGGTCGGACGAGGCCTGAATGCTGACGGTTCGTGCAGGGCGTGTGGGGCACACTTCTCTTGGGGTCCGCCGGCCTTTCCCGAATTTTAATCCTCCCAAGAAGGGCCACTCACTCCGTGTAGAATAATTCTCGGGGAAGCTTCGTTTGTAAAGGCGAAGAGGGTCCTTATCCCGAAACTGCGTCCATTCCCTACGAATTGGATTGGTTGGTCTACTTAGTTCTTTTGCCCCTCCCCAGTGGGGCTGCGAGATCCTTGATAGAGTCTTACAGTAGTATGCGTCTTCAGCTATTCGTTTTGCTGCTCGCGGCGATTCTTGGCGGAACCTCTTCCGCGCTTGCTCAATCGCCCGTTTCCGGCAGTCCGGGAGCGATGCCGAGCTACGAAATCCGCGACATTCGCGTCGAGGGCGTGGACGACGAACGGACCCAGCAGTTTGTCATCCAGTCCAGCGGCCTCGAGGCGGGACAACAGATCACTCTTCCCGGGGGGGACACCGTAGCTGAAGCTGTTCGGTCGATTTACGAGCTCCGGATGTTTTCGGATGTAGCGATCTATCGTGAGGAGCAGAGGGGCAATCAAATTACCCTCGTCATTGAAGTAACGCCGGAGCCGACCCTTGCACAGTACCAGTTGGAGGGGATAAAGGGGCGGCACGAAGATGATCTGAGAGAGCAGATCCCTCTCGTCGAAGGGCGGCAGGTTCGTCCGTCCGACCTGCAGCGGTCCAAGCAGGTGATCAAGGATTTTTATGAGGACAAAGGCTATCTCCGTACGGAAGTCAATGTCGAGCGGACCGAAACCGCCGACGGGCGTCTCAATTTGACGTTTCAGGTCGATCGCAAAGAGGAGGTCGAAGTCGAGCGCATTCGCTTCTTTGGCAACGAGCGCTTTGACGATGGGGATCTCCGCGGGGCCTTGGAGGAGACCCGAGAGAACCGTTGGTGGCGCTTTTGGAAAGGGGAACAGTTTGATCGGGAGGCCTACGAGGAAGACCTAAACAAGGTCATCGACTATTATCGAGAGCACGGCTACTACGATGCCCAAATCCTACAGGACTCCGTCTACTACGTAAGCGACGAGGGACTGGGCATTGACGTTACGGTCCGAGAGGGCAATCAGTACTACGTTCGCTCGATTGACTGGGAAGGCAACACTGTCTTTCCGGATCGCGTCCTGACCGAGCAGCTCGGTCTGCAAGAGGGCGACGTCTATAACGGAAAGGCCCTGGACGAAAATCTTTATGGCAATCGGCGAGGGACCGACGTTCTCGGTCTCTATATGGATCAGGGCTACATGCGCGCCGACGTGCAGCCGACCATTCGGGTCGTCGGGGAGGACTCTCTCGACATTACGATGGACGTTCGGGAGGGAGAGGTCTACACCATTGGGAACATCGACATTCGAGGGAATACCAAGACGAAAGACTACGTCATCCGGCGGGAGCTGTACACCGTTCCCGGAGATCGATTTAGTCGCAGCGCAATTCAGGAGTCCATTCGGCGCCTCAATCAGCTCGATTACTTCAGCCAAGAGTCGATCGCCGAGGGCCCGGATGTAAGCGTGGACGAGGAGGAGAAGGAGGCAAATCTCGCCTACGAGGTCGAGGAAGTCGGGAGCGATCAGCTCGAGCTTTCTGGCACCTTCGGTCGCTTTGGACTCGTCCTCCAGCTTGGGTTTCAGTTTAATAACTTTTCCGCTCAGAACCTCTTCAACGCTGACGCCTGGCGGCCTCTTCCCTCGGGGGACGGGCAAAAACTCGGAATTAATGTCCGAACCAATGGGTCCTACTACCAGAATTATTCGCTTTCCTTCACCGAGCCCTGGTTTGGAGGAAGCCCCACTCCCGTTGGAGGGTCCGTCTCGTATTCGAAGTATACTCGCTCCATCTACGGTCGCTCTTCCTCCGGCTTAGAGGGCGAAAAGTTTGAAAATGCATCCGCGAATTTCTTTGTTCGACATCGTCTGGATTGGCCCGACGATATGTTCGAGACGGGGACGAACCTGGGCTATCGTGTTTATAACAACCGCGGCACAGATCCTGAAACGGGGGAGTGCGTGGGACTCTTTTCCAGTGTTCCGTGTGGTCTCAATCAGTCGGTTACGGTTCAGCAGTCGCTGACTCGCAACTCGGTCGACAATCCGACCTTCCCCCGCACGGGATCCAACGTCCGTCTTTCCCTTGAGCTTGCTCCGCCGGTCGGCGACTTCGTTCAGTATCACAAGTGGCGATTCAACTCCTCCTGGAACGTGCCGCTGGGAGACAATTTCTCCCTCGGCTTCAGTAGTAATTTTGGATACATCGGCTCGATCACGGGTGAGTCTGTGCAGTTCGAACGCTTCGAGGTGGGAGGGACCCCGTTTGACTACAGCGGTGTGAACTACGGCACGGATCCCGTCTTCATGCGGGGATATCCGCGGGGCGTCATTGGGCCTCTGGAGCGTACCAGAGGGGAACTGCAACCACAGGGCGGACGCGTTCTCAACAAGTACACGTCTGAGTTCCGTTGGATGGCCGTCGAGTCCCAGCAGTTGCGGGCTCGCCCGTATATCTTCCTCGATGCTGCCAATGCGTGGAGCAGTTTCGATGCGTATAATCCCTCCGACCTCTACCGCTCAACCGGGATCGGCGTAAAGCTTTTCCTCCCGATCGTGGGCATGATTGAATTCAACTACGGATATAACTTCGACGAATACATTCCGGTTGAACGGGGGGATCGAGGGATGCCCGGTTGGTCCTTCCAGTTTTCTCTCGGGCGTGGAT
>CAYXAD010000065.1:0-15539 GCA_964462965.1 uncultured Salinivenus sp. | reverse complement strand
CGGAGGAGAAGCAGGAGCTCATCGAGAAGTCCAACGAGGAGGTCGAGAAGGCCGAAAACAACTATGCGATGGGCTTCATCACCGACAACGAGCGGTACAACCAGGTTATCGACGTCTGGACGAAGACCAACAACCGCGTGTCGGAGGTGCTCTTCAATGCTCTGAAGGAGCACAAGGACGGCTTCAACGCCATCTTCATGATGGCCGATTCCGGCGCCCGTGGTTCGAGAGAGCAGATCCGTCAGCTCGGCGGCATGCGTGGCCTGATGGCCAAGCCGCAGAAGAACGTCGGCGAAGGCGGCGGAGAGATTCTCGAGAACCCGATCCTCTCCAACTTCAAGGAGGGACTGTCGGTGCAGGAGTACTTCATTAGTACCCACGGATCCCGGAAGGGACTGGCCGACACGGCCCTGAAGACGGCCGACGCCGGATATCTGACCCGTCGCTTGGTCGACGTGACGCAGAGCGTGACCGCCACCGAGCACGACTGTGGCACGCTCCGCGGCATCAGTGTCGGGGCCCTGAAGGACAACGAGGAGATCGTCGCCCCGCTGTCCGATCGCATTGAGGGCCGCGTGTCCGTACACGACGTCTACGATCCACACACGGACGAACTGATCGTCGAGGCCAACGAGCTGATCACGGAAGAAATTGCCGATCGCATTGCCGAGACCTCCATCGAGGAGGTTGAGATTCGGTCGGTCCTCACCTGTGAGGCGAGCCGCGGGGTCTGTACCCTCTGTTACGGTCTCAACCTGGCCACCGGTCGCATGGTGGAGGTCGGCGAGTCGATCGGGGTGGTGGCTGCCCAGTCAATTGGGGAGCCCGGCACCCAGCTGACGCTCCGAACCTTCCACACGGGAGGAACCGCGACGCGCGTCTCGGCCGAGTCGACCATTCAGGCGAAGTTTGCCGGCACCGTCGAGTTCGAGAACTTGCGAACGGTTACGTACGAAGCCAGCGAAGGGCCCGAGGAAGTCGTGCTCTCGCGACAGGGAGAGATTCGGATTATGGACTCCGAAGAAGACGGTCGCGAGCTTGCGAGCTACGTCGTTCCCTATGGTGCTGAGCTGCTGATTGAAGAGGACCAGGAGGTCGACGAAGGTGAGGTCATGGCCAGCTGGGATCCGTACAACAGCCTCATTCTGACGGAGGTCGACGGCACGGTCGAGTTCACGGACATCCTCGAAGGAACCTCCTACCGCGAAGAGACGGACGAGCAGACGGGCCACAAGGAGAAGGTCATCGTTGAAAGCCGCGAGCGCACGCTTACCCCGGCCATTGTGGTCGAAACCTCGGACGGCAACGAGCGCGAGTACAACATGCCGGTGGGAGCTCGCATCCAGGTGGACGACGGCGAGTCGGTCCAGGCCGGGCAGACCCTGGCGAAGATGCCCCGGCAGGCGGCGCAGACCAGCGACATTACCGGTGGTCTGCCACGCGTCGAAGAGCTCTTCGAAGCGCGCTCGCCGGACGATCCGGCCGTGGTCAGCGAGATCGACGGCATCATCAGCTTCGGGGATCAGAAGCGCGGCTCCCAGGAGGTCATCGTGACGAGCCGAGACGGGGACATGGAGAAAAGCTACATGGTGTCCCTCTCGAAGCACATGCTGGTTCACGAGGGCGACTACGTGGAGGCCGGTGATCGGCTGTCCGACGGACAGATCGCCCCGCACGACATCCTGTCGATCAAGGGACCCCGCGCCGTGCAGGAGTACCTCCTCAACGAGGTACAGGAGGTGTACCGCCTCCAGGGGGTCGACATCGACGACAAGCACTTTGAGGTCGTCATCCGCCAGATGATGAAGCGGGTCAATATCACGGAGCCGGGCGACAGCCACTTCCTGGAAGAGGATGTGGTGGATCGCCAGAAGATGGCCGAGGCCAACGATGAACTGTACGACAAGTTCGTCGTGATCGACCCAAGTGAGGCCGATGTCGAGGTCGGTGAGATCATTGGTCGGCGGCGCCTGCGAGAGCTCAACTCCGAACTGAAGCGCGAGGACAAGCCCGAGATTGACGTGCGTGAAGCTCGGCCCGCCGTGGGTGAGCCGGTGCTGCTCGGCATCACGAAGGCGTCGCTCGCAACGGACTCCTTCATCTCGGCTGCGTCCTTCCAGGAGACGACCAAGGTGCTCACGAACGCTTCGATCGAGGCCAAGACGGATTATCTGCGTGGCCTCAAGGAGAATGTCGTCGTGGGACACTCCATCCCGGCTGGCACGGGTCAGCGCGAGTACCGCGACCTCGTGGTGGGCTCCAAGTCCGAGCTCGAAGAGCTGCAGGCCGCAATTGGAGGCGACGGCGAGGCACCTGCTGGAGATGGAACGGCCGGCGACGGTGCTCCGAGCGAAGAGGAGGTCGAACAGATCGAAGCCTCCGAATCCGGCAGCTAGTGCCTATTCGTTCAGTAGAGAAGGTCATCCGCCCCGGCAGCGCCTTTCGGCGTGCCGGGGCGGTTGTGTTTGGGGGAAGGAAGCGTCGGCTTGCAGGAAGATGTCCCGATCACTTTCTGAGTGCTTATTGTCTTCTCTGTCGTGCTCCTCGGGCCAGCTCTTGGTTCGTCTTTGAAATATCGAGCGCTGGCCCCTGTAGGGTTGTCCGGGAGCCCGTTGAGCCTTTTCTTTGAAGAACGGCGTGCCGTTTTTATGTGACGGCCTGTCGTTCGCTGTTTTCTGCCTAACCGTCTCCCCCCATGCCCTGGTACAAGAAGCTGCACTGGCAAATTATTATCGGCCTCGTGCTGGGTCTCATCTACGGCATTATCGCTGCATCTGCCGGATGGGCCGATTTTACCAGTGACTGGATTGCCCCCTTCGGGACAATCTTTCTGAATCTCCTGAAGCTGATTGCCGTCCCGCTGATTCTGGCCTCATTGGTGGTCGGGGTTGCCTCGCTGGGGGATCTCAAAAAACTTTCTCGCATTGGGGGGAAGACACTGGGCATATACGTGGTGACGACGACAATTGCCCTCGTCCTTGGGCTGACGTTGGTCAACACCCTCCAGCCCGGGAATACAGTTCCTGAGGAGATGCAGACGCAATTGCAGGAGCGCTATCAGGGGGACCTTGAGCAGAATATGCAGGTCGCTGAGGAAGCGCAAGATCGGGGACCGCTTCAACCTCTCGTCGACATGGTCCCTGCGAACTTTTTCAATGCGGCCTCAGACAACTCGAACATGCTCCAGGTGGTGTTCGTCGCCCTCTTCCTGGGTATCGGACTGATGCTCATCCCGAAAGAGGATGCTGAACCGCTCCTCTCCTTCTTTCGCAGCCTCAATGCGCTGATCATTCGGCTCGTGGAGGTGATCATGCTCACGGCTCCCGTCGGGGTCTTTGGACTGCTTGCGGATGCGATCACCTCCATCGCCGCAGACAGTGCCGCCGACATTGCAAGTTTGCTCGGTGCGCTCGGGTACTACTGTCTGACGGTCGTCATTGGGCTGGTGATCATGGTCTTTCTGGTCTATCCCGTATTCATGAAGCTCTTCACGCCGATGTCGCTCTCGGACTATTACCGCGGCATCGCGCCGGCCCAGTTGGTTGCCTTCTCCACGTCGTCGAGCGGAGCCACCTTACCGGTGACGATGGAGGTGTCCGAGAAAAACCTCGGGGTCTCCGAAGAGGTCTCTTCGTTCGTGCTTCCCCTCGGGGCCACCATCAACATGGATGGGACGGCGCTCTATCAGGCCGTCGCTGCGGTCTTTATCGCTCAGGTCCTGGGGATCGGCCTCGTGCTGTCGCAGCAGATTAACATCGTGCTCATCGCCGTTCTCGCCTCGATTGGGACGGCGGCCGTTCCGAGTGCGGGCATCGTCATGCTGGTCGTCATCCTCGAGTCGGTCGGCGTTCCGAGTGCAGGCATCGCGCTGATTCTCGGAGTGGATCGCCCGCTCGACATGTTGCGCACCGCAAACAATATTACGGGCGATACGATGGTCGCCTCCGTCATTGCGTCGTCCGAAGGTCAGTTGACTCTTCCCACGGACGGTATGAGCGTGGCCACCGCCGACGTTCAGGAGGCGGCGCAGGAAGAGCCGGTCCGGTAGTTCCTCGTCTCCCTACGTGTGGCCGCTGTGGGTTAGGCCTGCACAGCCCACTCATTATTATATGCTGCAGTCACGAGTTAATGAGTAATGAGGTCTCTCCTTCTGCGTGTTGAGGACGTAGTACTACGTTGAAAAAAGACCAGCATTGGTAGTGTAGATGTCCTGCCCGGGTGTCGAAGGAGGGGAGCAGCCGCCGCATTCACAAAAGATGCCGCACGTTGGGAAGATACTTCTCGAGGGATGCCGTGTTGAACACGACGACCTCATCACCGGCCTGGATGACTCCTTTGTCGAGTAGTAGGTCGAGGGAAGCAAGACAGGCCGCTCCCTCCGGGCACATCCACCAGCCTCGATCTCGGTACGCCCGTTGGAGGGCTGCCCCGATGGCTTCGTCCGGCACCGCAATCGCATGTCCGTTGCTCTCGTAGAGGATTTCCAGGACCCGGGCGTGGCCAATCCCGTGCGCCACGTTGAGGCCCGTGGCCATCGTCGAGCCTGGGTCGACAGGCTCGGTGTCGGAGGCGCCCTGCTCGAAGGCGTTCACGATGGGGGAGGTTTCCGTGCTTTGAACGGAGACCATCCGGGGGCGCTCCGGGCCCAAGAGGCCCAGGGCTTCGAGCTCATTGAACGCCTTCCACATTCCGAGCAGTCCCGTCCCCCCACCCGTCGGATAGACGATCACGTCGGGAACGCTCCATTCCCCGTCCGGGGCGTCGGGTTCGGCGAGCTCGAGGCCCATCGTTTTCTTGCCGTCAATGCGCCAGCCGGGCTCCTGAAAGGTCCCCACGTTGAAGTAGCCCTCGTCGAGGTAGGTAGACTGCACGGCGTCGCCGGCTTCCTGGATCGTGCCGTCGACCACGGTCAGGTGCACGTTGTCGTATAGCTTTTCGTAGGCGGCCACCTTGCCGAGGATGGGCCGATCGGTGCTGCTGGGCATTCCAATGCCGACCTCGAGGTCGGCGGCCACGCCGTACTCGGTGAGGGCATCGCCCGCGTTGCCCTGCGTGGGAACGGCCAGGCGGTCGAGGCCGAGGCGACGCGCCATCGAGACGACCATGGCCATGCCACGGTCCTTGAAGCTCTGCGTGGGGTTTCCGCCGGGTTCGTGGGGGAATCGCCCTTCGTCCTTGACCTGGAGGCGAAAGCTTCCCCGTTGCGCCGTGGCGTGTTCGGAGTAATCGATGCAGGGAGTGTTGCCTTCCCCGAGCGAGACGATGAAGGGCGCGTCGTCGGGGTCGTCGACGTCCAGGGGAAGAAGGCCGCCGAAGCGCCACATGTCTTCGCGCTCTGGATGGTACCACGGGGGGACGGCACCTTGCGTCCGGAGGCGATCCAGCTCATAGCGGATCGTAAGGGGACGGTTGTCGACCGGACAGGTGTTAAGGAGACGATCCGGACGATACACGGCCCCCGAATGAATACCCTCTAGGCAGCGTACGTAGGACATGATGGGAGTGGGCTACGATCGTGGGCGTTGTGGGTGCCGTCTGAAAAGTCGATCCGAGGTTTTGAGGGGGCACCCTACTGGCGGTAGAGAGTCGCAAGGTACGTCTCCAACGACCGAAGGTTCTTCATCCAGGGAATGGAGGACAAACAGCAAATCCCGGGGAAACGTGTCAGTTTATGGACCAGTCGATCCCTCCCCCATGGAACGAGAAGGCAGGCGGCTCCCCGTGACTGCGTACAGCATTCGCCGCGACGAACGAGAGAGGAAAGAGATCCGGCATCGGGCTAGCGCTGGATCGGGAGAGGGAACCCACTACTTGACCTCGACTTCGGCGTCAATGCCGTTCTCTTCGAGGGTGTCCCGGACGGACGGGGCAATCGTGTATTCGATGGAGCTCGGCATGACCTTGGCAACGAGCCAGGCAATCACGCCCTGATTCCAGGCGGCCGTTGCTGCATCATCGATCGTAATCTCTAAACGACGGGAGCCAGCCGTTTCGACAGTTGCATCAATCCCTTGTCGGCCCAGCCCGTCCTGGAGATGATTTGCCATTTGATCGCGGACGGCCGATTCGATGTCCGCTCCACCGACCCCTCCCGCACGCGCGGCTCGGGCGCCAAGCTGTTGACGGGCAAGTTCCTGGGCATTTAGAATCGTGACTTCAATCATGGCGGATAAGTCGGATGGCAGAGACTGACGGCAACGGCTTGGCCCTCCTGACTGCACGACGGCGCGCCAAGAACCGCGGCACGTCGTTGAACGGAGGGTGACCGACCCCTATCGGCACCGGCGCAGAGAGTTCCGGTTGCACGCTGGTGTTGGTCTAGATTTCGGACGTGCCCTGCGGAGGAATGAATGTGCGGTCCACCGAGGAGAGAAACTCCTGCCGGCTTATATAGTATAGGGGGGTACCCTATAATGACGAGCAAATATCCCTTTCCCCTGAATCGACTCCTCAACAACTCATGCAGATGAAGGACGAGAAACGAGACCGGCTCCTCACCCGACTTCGCCGCATCGAGGGGCAAATCCGCGGCCTCCAGCGGATGGTGAGTGAGGATCGGTACTGTGGAGACGTATTGGACCAGATTCACTCGGTGCAACAGTCGCTCCAGTCCGCTGCGCGGGTCATTACTCGCAATCATCTAGAAACCTGTGTGACGGATGCTCTTCGGTCCGGTGACGAGGAAAAAGCCGATGCCACCTACGACGAAATCATGGAGTTGCTCAACAAGCAATTCTAGCACGTAGGCAGCCCGACCTTCTCTAGGCATCAGGAACGAGTTCTACGATCTCCGCTTCACGGATCTGTTTTCGTTATGCGTACAACGAGCGCACCCGAAGACCGACGGACCCTTCAGCTTCAAATTGAGGGAATGCATTGTGCTTCTTGTGTCGGCACCGTTGAGGAAAGCCTCAACGACGTCGACGGAGTTGAAGAGGCCACTGTGAACCTTGCTACGGAGACGGCGCGAGTGACCTTGAAAGACGGAGCTCCGTCCCTCGAGACCCTCGTCCAGGCCGTAGAAAACGCGGGGTACGAAGTCGATACGACGACCACGACACTTCCCATCGAAGGGATGCACTGTGCGTCGTGTACCCACCGTGTAGAAGAAGCTCTACGTGCTGTTGAGGGCGTTCTGGAGGTGCAGGTGAATCTGGCCGGGGAGACGGCTCGAGTTACCCACCTTTCTGGCCTTGCAGGCCGTCGTGATTTTGTGCAGGCGCTCGATGGGACGGGGTATTCCATTGATTCGAGTGCGGACGTTCATTCGGCAGGGGGACGCGACAAGGAGAGAACAGAGGAAAAGCGGAAGGCCGCTCGCCGCGAAATGTGGGTTGCATGGGGCTTTACGCTTCCCATCGTCGTGTGGATGGGCCTGGAGATGTTGGCCGGCATCACGTGGCCCAACGAAACCGTCCATCGTGTCGGGATGATTGGGCTGGCGGTGCCGGTGCTTGTCTGGGCGGGATGGGACACGTACCAAAGTGGTCTCGCCGCGCTCGTACGGGGAGCAGCCAACATGGACTCTCTCATTGTCCTTGGTACGGGGGCCGCATTTCTGACGGGACCGGTCTCTTTCTTGATGCCTGTCGCCAACTACGCGGGGGTTGCGGCCATGATCATGGCGTTTCACCTGACTGGCCGCTACGTCGAAGCGTCGGCGATGGGGCGGGCCTCCGACGCCATCCGGAAGCTCATGGAACTGGAGGCCACGACCGCCACCGTCCTGCGGGAGGGGGAAGAGATCGAGGTGGCCGTCGAGGAACTCGAAGTAGGCGACGTCATGATCGTGCGCCCCGGAGAGAAAGTGCCCACCGACGGCACCATTCAGGAGGGGGAGAGTGCACTCGACGAGTCCATGGCCACTGGGGAGAGCATGCCTGTTGCGAAGGGACCGGGGGATGAAGTGATCGGGGCCACGATTAACCAAGATGGCCGCCTCAAGGTGGAAGTCACCCGGGTGGGGCAGGAGACCTTTCTCGCACAGGTTGTGCGCCTGGTGGAAGAAGCCCAGGGGACCAGCGTTCCCATCCAGGCCCTGGCCGATCGGGTGACGAGGGTGTTCGTGCCCGTCATTATTGGGCTCGCACTCCTTACCTTTGCCCTCTGGTTTCTGGTTCCCAGTGTGATGCGGCCTCTCGTCGAAGCCGGATCCTTTCTCCCCTGGGTGATTCCCGACCTGGGTGTGTTTACCCTTGCCATCACGTCCCTGGTGGCTGTCTTTGTCATTGCCTGTCCCTGTGCGCTGGGCCTGGCCACCCCGACGGCCCTCATGGTGGGGAGCGGCAAAGGGGCCGAGCACGGCATTCTCATCCGGTCCGGGGAGGCCATCCAGACCCTTAAGGACGTGGATGTGGTCGTGCTGGATAAAACGGGAACTCTTACCCGGGGAGAGCCGACCGTTACGGATGTCGAAACGACCGGTGGGTTTGACGAGGCACTGTTGCTACGGATGGCTGGAGGAGCCGAACGGGGAAGTGAGCACCCCCTCGGCCGTGCCATTGTTGGATACGCAAAGGACGAGGATTTCTTGTTGCCCGAGCCCTCGTCCTTTGAAGCCGTACGGGGGAAGGGCATCCGAGCCACCGTTGACGGGCAGGAGGTTCTTGTCGGCACGGCACGTCTGCTCGATGAAGAGGGCGTGGACGTGACCGCCCTTTCGACCCGTCGCAAGTCTCTGGAGCGAGAGGGCAAGACCGCCATGTTTGTGGCGGTCGACGGGCATCTGGCGGGACTCATCGCCGTAGCCGATACCCTGAAGGAGGATTCAACGGCTGCCGTGCAAGCCCTGCACGACCTGGGCCTGCACACGGTTATGCTTACCGGCGACAATGAACGAACGGCTCGCGCGATTGCCGAGGAGGTAGGCATTGACCAGGTGCGGGCCGAGGTTCTTCCCGATGAAAAGACCGCCGAGGTCCGACGGCTGCAGGAGCAATACGAGCGAGTGGCCTTTGTGGGCGACGGCATTAATGATGCCCCGGCCCTAACCCAGGCCGACGTCGGGCTGGCCATCGGCACCGGCACCGACATTGCCATCGAGTCGAGTGACGTCACGCTGGTGCGGGGCGAGCTCACCAGTGTTGTCGAGGCCCTCAATCTCAGCCGCGCCACCTTCCGTACAATTAGGCAGAATCTCTTCTGGGCATTTGCCTACAATGTCCTGATGATTCCTCTGGCCGTGATTGGGTGGATGCATCCGGTACTGGCCGAGGTTGCGATGGCTACCAGCTCCATTTCGGTGGTTGGAAATGCCAACCGGCTTCGTCGAGTGGACATTCGAGCCGATCGAGACTCCCTCCGTACATCGGCATCCGAAAAGGAACGGGCCGAAAAATCGAAGACGACCATCACAACCTAGCTCTCCTCTTTTCGCCTCCCTTTGGGAACAGAGTCTTCCATTCAGAGGAGATCTTTTCGGCAGTTCTCATTTCTCTTCCCCAGGGGGAGGTGTCTCGAGTGTTGTGGAGCTCCCACCATGGCGGCTCCAGTTCAAGGGGCCCTTCATTCAGCGGGAGATTTCCTACATGTCACCGCTGGAAGTTGATGAAAACGGAGCGGGTCCAAGCACCTGGAGTCACGAATTGACCAGGAACGAGGTGTGAGCTCCCAACCCTCATCCAAATCCCCAGAAAGAACCCCCCGAAGAGATGAGAATCTAGAAGGGAGAGGAAAAGAGCCAGAAGAATGGAAAGAAGAGAGGTCAAGACAGGGAAGAGGACAGTAGAGACGAGATGGAAAGTTATCCGTCAAGGTGAGTGTGAACTGACATCACATTGGCTAATAGTTCTTCTGTGAGAAATATGGTGAATATAAGTTATGCTCACGTGAAGAAAAAGGATGACAGAGTGAAGCCATCTTACAATTGGTAGTCCTTCCGTCAATGATGCCGCACTGGATGCCCATTGGTCTCCTTCTCTTGCTGTGGGCATGTGGGCCACCCACTTCCGTGTCTGGCACTGAGACGAGGGAGGAAGGAAACGCTTCAATGTCACCCACCTCTTCGAGAGATACCGTCTACGTGGCTCGGTTCCGACCCATCGACGTAACTTACGTGTCGCGGCTTGACACCCTCGTCGTTACAGCCTCTTCGTCGGAGGCGAACCGCCGAGAAGCGACAACGGCCTCAACGGATGAGCGTGTGTCAGAGGTCAGTTTGGGGGGCTTCGTGATGAACGAAACTCGGTCCGTCATCGGAGATGATTTCTATGCTGCCTTTTACAGACACTGGGAGGCCCCCGATGAGACGTCACACTTTACCGTTCGGGTAGAGGAGCAGCCCGTACCGAGATTTGGGACGCGGGTCATTGTGCGGGTAGAAGATACAGAGGTCTTTCAGTCCTATCTGAAACCGCGCACAAGAGAGATTGAACGGGCTGCGCAAGAGGCGGCCTCCAGGGCAGGGCTCTACCTTCAGAAATATCATCGTCCACGGAAGGTCTATTAACGACTCCTTTCTTCGGAATCTCTTCTGTCTGAATCGTCAACTCCGAGCACAGAATCTCGCCGGCTCATGTTGGTATCAAATCGCATGGTCAGGACGTGCCTCCTCTCTGTATTGGTACTTGGAGGTCTTTTCGTAGCGAGTGGTCTCACGTCGGTGCAGGCCCAAGATCTGGTGTACCGGCCGACAAATCCTGCTTTTGGAGGGTCGCCTGCCAACTACCAATGGATGTTAAGTTCCGCGAAGGCTCAAAATCCGTATCAGGAAGGGGCTGGTGTCTCTTCGTTCCGCGACGATCCCCTCGCCAATTTTGAGCAACGCCTCCAACGTCAGGTGCTCAACCAAATCTCTCAGCAAGTGATACAGGACCGGTTCGGAGACATCGACTTGTCGGAGGAGGGGGAGTTTGACTTTGAGCGCTTTTCTGTGAGCGTCAACCCCGGACCGGGGAGCATTAACATACAGGTGTACAACAAGCAAACGGGGGAGTCCTCGACAATCGAGATTCCACGCTTCTGACTCTCGCCAGGGCTTCATTTCTCTCGGTTTTCAGTTTCCAATTACTTTTGCGTCTGTCTTGATGAGACGAGGCCTGATGCATCGTATTGTTCGAAGTGGCTCTATTGTGGGAGTGGTCCTGCTCGTGGTAGGATGCGCCGCCGTGCGACAGCCGTTTGCCGTCGACGAGGCGCATCCAGGGTTGCAGAGCAATGCCCACGACGAGCTTGTGACGCTTCCCGCGCCGAACGATCAGATTGTGGCGGCGGTCTATCAGTTTCGCGATCAGACCGGTCAGTACAAGGAGCAGGAACGCGGGTCCAGTTTCTCGACGGCGGTCACACAGGGGGCGTCGTCAATCCTCGTCAAGGCCCTCGAGGATTCCGACTGGTTTATTCCCATCGAGCGAAAAGGGCTCTCCAACCTGGTGAAGGAACGAGACATCATCCGGTCGACACGAGCTCAAAATAACAATTCTGGAGGGTCTCTTTCGTCGCTGCTCTATGCCGGGGTCCTTTTGGAAGGGGGAATTATTGGGTACGACACGAACGTCATTACCGGTGGGGGCGGGCTCCGCATCGGAGGAGTGGGAGGCTCAGGCGAGTTTCGGGAGGATCAGGTCACGGTCTACCTGCGCGCCGTATCGTCCCAGACGGGTCGAGTCCTCAAGACCGTTCACACCACGAAGACCGTTCTTTCGCAAAAGATCGATGGGAATGCCTTTCGGTATATTGGCACTGATCTTCTGTTAGAGACCGAAGCGGGGATCACCTACAATGAACCGACCTTGATGGCGGTGACGGAGGCCATTGAGGCGTCGGTGCGAAGCCTCGTGGTGGAGGGCATTCGGGAGGGGGTTTGGAGCCTACGAGAATCGAGTGCTCGAGACTCCCTACTCCATCGCTACGAGCAGAGAAAGAAGCTGGCTGCGAACAGAGATTATTTCGATCGACTTTTACAACCAGGAAACCGTCGCGGGTGGGGAATCGAAGTCGGAGGCGGAGGGCTGCGATATCAGGGGGACTACAAACGTCCAACTCTGACGCCCTATGCCACCCTTGCTGTTCGGCGTCTCCTTGCATCGCAGTGGGCCTTGGGCGTGCGAGGCTCCTTCGGTCAGATCCGTGCTCAGAAGTCGTTTGAGACGACCCTTCTTTCTACGGGGCTGGATCTGACCTACTACCTTTTGCCTCGGGATCATTTTACGCCCTTTCTTCGGGCCGAAGCAGGCATATTGAGCCAGTATCCTCACAACTACCGGGTTGGGGAGACGGCCTTTGCGACGGCGGGGGCAACTGTTGGGTTCGAGTACATGGTGAGCCCGCACATGGGCATCAGCACTAAATTTGGGACCCGCGTTTCGACCTCCGACGACATCGACGGGGCGGCCAAAGGGCGCTTCCACGATACCTTCTGGCGGGGCGGGATCGGGATTACCTACTATCTTCCCTTCCTGTGACCACGGCCTTAGCGACGTAAGGAGGAGTCGTTCGCCTCTCTGATCTCAAGAAATACAACTCCAATCATACTCTCTATGCATGCGATCTTCAGCTCTTAACTCCTCTTTCTCTACAAAAAGACGCCCGTGGGATGCCGCACACTGCCTGTGAACAGGTCGGCCCCACGAGCGCCAAACAGCGTCCTCATTCGCATGAAGACACAGCTAAGAGTGCGAATTCTCATGGGCGCTGTAGTGTTCCGGTCGTTCGGCCGGAACCAAGACGGGTCCTTTTCTAGGGCCGGTTCTTCAACGCCTGGTCGTTGGCCAGGACTTCTTTTCAGCATCCATTTTCTCTTTCACACACAAGCACTACAGGACCATGAGAAAGCTTCTCTTTTTCACCTTCGCCTTCTTTTTCACCGCCAGTATGGCCTTCGGGCAGAACAACCACGCTACGATTACTCAAACTGGTGGAGCCGGGGTTGGTGCAGATAACGTAGCGAACATCGAGCAGGAGCACAGTGGGAATCAAGGAACGAACGTGGTGACCGTTCAGCAGCAAGGGGTCGCCAACAAAATTCGAGGCTTCTCCCAGTGGGGCTCCGGAAATACGGCTGAGCTTTCCCAGTTCAACAATAACAACGTAATAAGAATGTGGCCCGCGCAAGGCCCGCAGGAGCACGACCCGACAGGAAGGAGTTTTGGCGGCGAAGTGACGGTGACCCAACGTGGGCAACATAACGTTCTCCACGATCTCGATCAGATCGGTTGGGGGAACGAAGCAGTGGTCAACCAAGATGGTCAAGACTTTGTGGAAATTGAGTTGCAGTATTCCCAACGGGGAGGCCCGGGCAATGCTGTGAGCATCTTCCAGTCAAATGGTACGGGGAACGAGGTGGGCGATCGCTCCGGAGACAAAGGCGTCCACCAGCAAGGAGACAATGAATTGTTTATCAGCCAAAATGCCCCGGACAATCGTGCGGGTACGAAATCCCTAAGCGAGGCGGGCATCACCGATTTTGGCCCGAACCCGCTCATTGGCACAGGACAAGAATCCGGAGAAACTCAGTCTCTCGTTCAGGCCGGATCTGGAAACTTCCTGGAAATTTTCCAAGAAGGAGCGGACGTGGTTGAGTACGCACTGCAAAACGGGTCGAACAACATAGCGGTTATCGATCAAAACGGAGACGCGTTTGCTACGGATCAGGCGTCGCTCATTCAGCGAGGGTCCAACCATGTTGCTAACATTACGCAGGAAAATGGCAGTGACAACCTCGCCCGGGTCACCCAGTCTGGTGCGGTCCATATTGCTGTGATCGGACAAGACGGCCAGGGGCACACTGCGACGATCCAGCAGTCCAACATGAACCATTCTGCGACCGTCTCGCAAACCGGCTTGAACAACACCGCCACTGTGATCCAGCAGTAGCGCTCCTGCTGAAGCCGAGGGGTTGAATCACGGCTTGCAAAGGGAAGAACGGGAGGGTGGAAGCCGCTCCATCCTCCCGCTCTTTCCCCAATGGCCGAGGAGAAATGGGGGGAGCAGGACCGGAAGCGCATCTCCTGCTTCGCTCATTTTCCTCCTCCCTTGGTCTCCCGAGGGGCAAGAGCAGTTTCGCGTCATCACGTCTTTCTCCAAGCCAGACAGCGGATATGCAGCGCTCAACGTCTACAGCACGAACGATACGCCCAACAGCCTTTCGACCCCCGGAATGGGTCATTGTTCTCGTAAGTCTCTGCCTCGGAAGCGTGCTCTTTGAAACGTCTACGCTTCGTGCTCAGGACCCGCCGAATGGACCGGCACACATTCAGCAGGTACATCAATCAGAAACGGTCCCGCAGTGGATCAAAGAGGCGGAGGCCCCAGAAGGTGCGCTGCTACAGGCGTTTCTCGAGAACAATCAAGGGTTCGGAATTTCCGTCTTTTCCAAAGGGGGACAGGGGACCTCTTCTCCTTCGACCATTCTTCAGAAGGGCGCTTCTAACACCGCAGAAATTCGGCAGCAAGGTGCCAACAACGTCGCTTCCGTCCTTCAGGTAGGGAGCTTCAACACCACCACGATTGCGCAGCAGGGGGACCGTAATGCAGCCGGGGTCAGTCTAA
This sequence comes from uncultured Salinivenus sp., assembly GCA_964462965.1. Classification (GTDB taxonomy): domain Bacteria; phylum Bacteroidota; class Rhodothermia; order Rhodothermales; family Salinibacteraceae; genus Salinibacter. The sequence continues at coordinate 1,052 of CAYXAD010000065.1, read as the reverse complement.
AGGGCTCACATAACGCCGTCGAATTATTTCAGCAGGGGGACAACAACCGATACCTGTTTCACTTCTCAGGAAGTCACCTCGACAAAACGGGGCCAAATCGGCTTGAGCAGATTGGAGATGGCAATACGATGGTCGAAGTCGGAGAGAATAGCATCCCTTTCAACATTCGACAACGAGGAGACGGCATGCGCATGATTATTCGTCACGAGGCGCCGCGGTGACAGAAATAAGGCCTACCCGAAAGGACACTTCGAACTCGCTCGAGTTGCGACCGAGGAAATACTGTGTTCGTTGAGGCGGCGGTCGGCCGTCAATCGGACAGAACGAGTATGCCTCGCACCTTGGATTACCTGTGGGCCAAGGTTCTTTTCCAGCGTGAGGCAGGATGCTTCAAGAGTCGGTTGGAAGCCCCCGTAACTCGTCAATTCATGACTCGTGACTGGTCATTCGCCAATGCCTGACACCAGGCGCATCAGCCTTTCGGAAGGAAGGAGGGAGATGGACAGAGAGTTTGGTCGAAGCCGACCCTGAGCAGCAATGAGCTTCGGGAAGAGACGCACAAAAAACGCGACGCTGATGAGGAGCCGCTCACGAAAGTGAGCGGGTGTGGGTCCCACCAGCGCCGCGCAGTTCGTTCACGAAAGGGGAGCGACTGTGCCTCACAATTTTGAGAAACGACCAATGTTCCTTGTTGGGGAAAAGGGAATAGTAGAGATCCCTCTACTCCATAGGGCATCTATTCGGTGAATCCATCGATCTTTGGTGGGAAAACTTCGCCGTAACGTAAACGATGGAATGAACGATTGCTCTCTCAGACTGGACCAAATCTGTTCATTGTGCAACACAAGACTCCCAATTCAACATGTCGATGATACAGAGACACCTCCCAATTCCACACTCATGTTTGTTTGTGCTCCTTCTGGGAATGATCTGTATGGGGTGCGACGAGGAGACGCTAGGCCCCGAGACGACGGGAGAAATTGAAGGCCGCGTTGTGGAGACGGTCCTCTCGCCTACACCGATATGGGCAGCGGACCGCCCATTGTCTTCCT
>CAYXAD010000064.1:0-15575 GCA_964462965.1 uncultured Salinivenus sp. | reverse complement strand
CGCGCCCGGCAGAGGGGCAACCCGGGGGAAACCATTTCATTCCGGGAGTTCCAGCGCCGCCAGCAGCAAGCCATGCAAGAAGCCGGCATCCAACCCGGCACCGGAGGAAATCCGTTCGGGGTCGACAATCAGTTCAACGGAGGCATCAGCATCCAGCAAACCATCTACAATCGGAGTGCCTTTGCGGCCGTTCGGGGCGCCAAAACGCTCGAAACTGTCAATGACCTGGGGGCAACCCGAGAGACGCAGGTGCTGATTGACAGTGTGCGCAGTGCCTTCTACGGAGCGCTCCTGGCCCAGCAGCAAGCACAGGTGGCCACACAGAGCGTCGAGCGGACGAAGGCAACCCTCCGTGAGGTCGAGCGGCAGGTCGAGCAGGGGGTGACGCCCCAGTATCAGCGCCTGAGCACCGAGGTCGAACTTTCCAACCTGCAGACGCAGCAGGTGCAGGCCCAAAATCGAGCCAACCTGTCCCTGGAAAGTTTAAAGCTTACACTCGGGCTGCCGATGGACCAGCCCATCGAGCTGGCCGGCTCCCTCCACGTCGACAACACCGGTGAGCTGTTAGACCTCTCGTCCCAGGAGGCCCTCTCCATGGCCTACGAAAATCGCCCCGACCTCGAGCAGGCCCGACGCACGGTCGAGCTCCGAGAAATCGAGCAAACCACCGTTCGAGCGGAGTATTTCCCCTCTGTCTCAACGGTCGTGGACCTGGGCTACACCGGTCGCGTGCCCGACGATCGGTCACAGACCATTTCCGACCCGACGGATCCTTTTTCCTTTTCCCTCAACGAACGAGACTTCTTCAGCTCCGACTTCTGGGAGCCGTCGTTGAGCGTGGGCCTCCAGCTGAGTTGGAACATCTTCGACGGCTTTCAGCGAGAAGCCCGCCTCGAGCAACGACAGGTGGCCGTTCGACGCGCCGAGCTGCAATACGATCAACAAGAAGCCGTCATGCGTCTGCAGATCGAACAAGCCCTGCAAAACCTTCGGGCAGCCCATCAACGCCTCCAGGCTCAGCGGCAAAACGTGGAAACGGCCGAACAAAACTACGAGCACACCAACCGCCGCGTCCAAAACGGGGTCTCCACGCAGCTCGAACTCCGCGAGGCCTCCACGCAGCTCGACGAAAGCCGGCTGAACTATCTGCAAGCCGTGTACGACTACATCAGCGCCCGGGGGGCGCTCGAACGAGCCACCGGCGTTCCCCTGTCTGACGATAGCGTCTTTCACCTCATGCAGTCGACGCAGTAGCGCCCCTCGTTGTTCGCCCTTTCGCCACGCCCATCGACCCAACAGAATATGAACGCTTTCTCTCATCGCATTTTCTTGGTCGGCCTCTCGCTGCTACTGGGAAGCTTTCTACTCCTTTCCGGCTGCGGCTCTGATCAGGCCACCGGTGAGCAGGCGCCTCGGAACCAGCAGCACCCCCGCGTCGAGACCCTGCTCCTGGAGCCTCAGCAGTTCGACCACGTCATCGAAGTGAACGGGAGTGTCGAAGCGCTGGACGATGCCGCTCTGTCGGCGCAGGCCTCCGGCCCCCTCGTCATGGTCAAAGAGCTGGGCACCTGGGTCGAGGCCGGAGAAACCGTCGCCCAGATCAACCCCCGTGAGGCTCGTGCGGCCGTGGAGCAGGCCGAGGCCCAGCTCGAGTCGGCCCGGGCACAGTACGAGCTGGCCCAGGACACCTACGAGCGCCAGGAACCGCTCTACCGCGACTCCATCATCAGCGCCTCTGAGTTCGAAAACGTCCGTTCCCAACGAGCCCAGGCCTTGGCAAACCTAAATCAGGCGAAGGCGTCCCTGAGCCAGGCGGAGGAGCAACTTGCAAACACGCGAGTGACGACCCCCTTTGCCGGCACCATCGAGGAGCGACTCATGAAGCCGGGCGAACAGGTCTCCCCGGGGACGCAGGTCGTGCGGGTCGTGAATACGCAGCGCGTCCGCGTGCAGGCGGACGTCCCGGAGCGGTATGTCAACGACCTCGATGAGGGCTCGACCGTTCGGGTCCGCATCCGATCCGCATCCCTCGAAGACCGCACCGGTCGCGTCGTCTTCGTCGGAAACACCATCAACGAGACCAGCCGCACCTTCCCCATCGAGGTGGAGATCGACAACGAAGACGGCCGGCTCAAACCTGAAATGATTGCCAAGCTCTTTATCACCCGCGAGCAGATCGACGACGCCCTGGTGGTCCCCCGCTCGGCGATCAGTCGCGACGAGGAAGGACTGGACACCTACACGGTGACCCGTCAGGATTCTCTCGGGGTGGTTCAGAATCACCCCATTACGCTCGGGCCCGCAAGTGGCAACCGGGCCGTCGTCCGCAGCGGGCTCAGTGCAGGCGACGAACTTGTGATCGTCGGCCAAACCGACATCTCCGAGGGAGATACCGTGCACGTTACGCAACGGTATCGGAGCATCGACGAAGCCCAAGCGTCCGAGACGCCCCTGGCCCCTGCCGAGAGTGCAGACAGCCTTCCTGCTCCCGAGCCCCAAGACCGGCTCCAGCCGAGCGAGACGCCCGAAGACTCGTGACGCGACGCTCCTCGCCTCCCCCGTCCGGCTCTTTCATCAACCCGGAGTGATCCTCAATGAAGATTACCAACCTTTCCGTCAAGTACCGCACGGCCATCATCGTGCTCACGCTCCTGCTGGTCGCAGGAGGGCTCTACAGCTACGTGACGATTCCCAAGGAGTCCGCTCCCTCTATCGAGATTCCGACCGTGGTCGTCACGACCATCTACCCCGGAGCCAGCCCGGACGACGTAGAGTCGGTCGTAACCCAGCCCCGGGAGCTGGAAGTTAGCGGCGTAAACGGCATCGACGAACTGCGCTCGACCTCGACGGAAGGCGTGTCGACGATCGTGGCCGAGTTTACGCCGGACGTCGACACCGACAAAGCGTATCAGGACGTCAAGGACGCGGTGGATCGAGCTCAGCCCGAGCTCCCGAGCGGTGTCGAGGACGAGCCCATGGTGAATGAGATCAACACCGAGGAATTCCCCATCATGACGATCAACCTCGGGGCCAACTACTCCCTGGCTCGCCTCAAGACGGTGGCGGAGGACCTCCAGGACGAGATCGAAAGCGTCCCCAGCATTCTCGAAGCGGGACTTGTGGGGGGGCTCGAGCGAGAGGTTCAAATCAACGTCGACCTCACCGCCCTGAAGGGCTACGGGCTGACCTTTCAGGACCTCATCAACACGATCCAGGCCGAAAACCAGAACATCCCCGGAGGCTCCATTGACGTCGATCGCCTCAACTATCTCGTTCGGGTGGACGGGCAGTTCGAAAACCCCGAGGAGCAGATCCCAAACCTCGTCGTCGCCGCCCCCGACGGCAATCCGGTGTACGTACGCGACGTAGCCGACGTCGTCTTTGGATTTAAGGACCGAGAGAGCTACGCGCGCCTCCGCGTGCTGCAAGAAGAGAACGAGGAGGGAGAGATGGTCCAGGCGGCGGCCAGCGACGAGGCCTTTCCGGTGATTTCGCTCAACATCACCAAGCGAGGAGGAGAAAACATCCTGGAGGCCGTCGACGCGGTCAAGCAGAAGATTGACGACTTCAACTTTCCGAGTGGGACCCAGGTGACCATTACCTCCGACGAGAGTGAAAACGTCGAGTCCCTGGTGACCGACCTGGAAAACAACATCATCAGCGGCCTTCTCTTCGTGGTGGCCGTCCTGCTCTTCTTCCTGGGGGCCCGGAACGCCACACTGGTGGGCATTGCCATCCCCTTGTCCATGTTCACGTCCTTTTTGCTCTTCCAGGCGCTGGGCTACACGCTGAACTTCGTGATGCTCTTCTCCCTGATCATCGCCCTGGGGATGCTGGTCGACAACGCCGTAGTGGTGGTAGAAAACATCTACCGCTTCATGGAAGCGGGATACTCCCGCTGGGAGGCGGCCAAGCGAGGCACGTCCGAGGTGGGGGGAGCCGTCGTCGCCGCCACGGCGACCACCGTCGCGGCCTTTACCCCTATGCTCTTCTGGCCGGGCATCATCGGCGAATTTATGAGCTACCTGCCGCTCACGCTGATCGTCACCCTCGCGTGCTCCCTCTTCGTGGCCCTCGTCATCAATCCCGTCGTCTCGGGCTGGCTCATCAAGATCGAGGACGACACCGACGGAGAGCCCCAAAAGCGATATCCAAAGATTGTACGCTACCTCGGCGCCGGAGCGATCTTGCTGTTCGGCCTCGTGCTGGGGTTTGCCAACTGGAAAACCCTCGTCGTCCTCCTCGCGATTCTCCCGACGGCGTACGCGTTGCATCGCTACGCGCTTCGGCCCATCGGGGACCGCTTTGCCCGAGACACGCTTCCCCGTATTATCCGGCTCTATCGCCAGTTTCTAGAGTTCATGCTGGAGCGGGACTACAGCTCGTCCAACGCGATGCTCCGCAATACGGGCGCCCTCGGGGCATTCACCGTGGGCGTGGTCCTCTCCATCCTGGGCGGAATCGTCTATGGATTGGCGGGCTCCATCGCCGGGGGCATCCTGCTCGTCCCGGGGGGACTTCTGGCCCTCGTCGGGGTCCTGGGGATCATCGTCCACTTCTTCGAGGGCGTGTACCTCGGGGGATGGACCAGCGTCATGATGGGGCTCGGCCTCGGGGTTCTGATGCTGCTCTTCCTCGGCGTCGCCCTCGCGCAGGGCAGTATTTCCCTGAGCGTCTTTCTCATCATGATGGCCGCCCCTGCCGTCATCCTCCTCGTGGGACTGGCCGGAGCGACCCTGGCCGAAGAGCGGGACCACCTCTTTCTCACCGATCATCGATCCCTGCTTCTCAATGGAGCGCTGGGCACGCTCTTCCTCATCACCGGCCTCTATGCGCTCGCTCCCACCGGCGTCTCGTTCTTCCCCGAAACGGACCCGAGCCGCGTACAAATCATGATTGACGGCCCCATCGGCACCAACATCGAAACGTCCAACCGGATTGCCAAGGAGGCAGAGCAGCGCCTCGACCAGCTGCTTCAGCGCACCCCGACAGCCCGCGCCAACATCGAAAGCATCGTGACCAACGTCGGCGTGGGGGGCGACGCGGCCTTCGGGGGCGGAGCGGCCCGCGCCGAGCGATCGCAGCTTGCCCTCAATATGGTCGATTACGAGGACCGTGCCGAATCGTCGTCACAAACGCTGGATCGCCTCCGTTCGCGCCTTCAAGGCATTCCCGGAACCGAAATTGACTTTGAGGAGGAGACGCAGGGCCCGCCCACCGGTCCCCCGGTCAACATTGAAATCTCGGGGCCCAACTTCGACCGCATCGTGGAAATCAGTCGGGAGGTAAAAAACCGCCTGAACCAGGCTGCCAGCGACGGCACCATTCCCGGACTGGTGGACGTGACCGACGACCTAAACTCTGGGCGGCCGGAGGTCCAGGTAAACATCGACCGCGAGCGGGCCGGTCAGCTCGGCCTTTCGACCAACCAGATTGCTTCTACCGTCCGTGCTGCCATTCAAGGCACGCAGGTCAGCACCTATCGAGACGGAGACGATGAATACGACATCACTGTGCGTCTCCAGGAAGCGGACCGGCAAAACCTGGAGAGCCTCAAGAATCTCACCATCGGCGGGCCGGGGGGGCAACAGATTCCGCTCCTCTCGGTGGCAGAGCTGACGGAAACGACCGGCTTCGGCTCCATCACGCGTCTCGACGAACAGCGAGTGGTGACTGTTCAGGCCGATGCAGCTCCGGGCTATAACGACAACGCCGTCCTGCAGCAGGTGCAACAGCTTCTGGACGACTACGAACAGGGCTTGCCCCAGGAATACAACTTGTCGTACACCGGGCAGAATGAAGACCAGCAGGAAAGCTTCGGCTTTCTCTTTACGGCCCTGATGATCGGTGTCATGCTCATCCTGCTCATCATGATTGCGGAGTTCAACTCGGTGAGTGCCCCCTTCATCATCATGATTGCCGTGGGCCTGAGTCTGATCGGCGTCCTCCTGGGCCTGATCCTCACGCGAACCCCCTTCAGCCTCTTCACGTTTATCGGCGTGATTAGTCTGGCCGGCATCGTGGTAAACAACAACATCGTGCTGGTGGACTACATCATGCAGCTCCGGCAGCAGGGCATGGGCAAGCAAGACGCCATCGTCGAGGGAGGCGCAACCCGGCTGCGTCCGGTCCTCCTGACGGCCCTCACCACGATTTTAGGGCTCGTGCCCCTGACCTTCGGCATCAACGTTGACTTCGTGGGCCTGCTCGCCGATTTTGCTCCTAACTTTCAGATCGGCAGCGAAAATACGCAGTTTTGGGGACCCATGGGGACCGCCATTATCGCGGGCCTCACGTTTGGAACGTTCCTGACGCTCGTCATCGTGCCCGTCATGTACTCCACGTTCGACTCGCTTTCGATGCGAATCTCTGCCCTTTTCGGGAGCGATCCGAAAGCGGCCAGCATCGTGAGTGAGACTGTCGTCACCGACGGAGGCATGGCTGTGGCGCCCGATCAGGCGGCAACCGATCCTGAGGGGCAAAGAGGAGACGGACTGCCCACTTCAGGCGAGAAACAATCGGAGGACCCCGCCTCACCGGCCCCGGAAGGGCACCCCTAACGGCACAGGCCGTATTAACGGTCAGGCGTCATCCTCCGGGCTTTTGGGGACGAGGATGAGTCTGCTCGCTGTCCGGTGTCGACCCATCTCTCGACGTACGGCGCCTCACTTCCATACAACCCCCGTTCAACATGACTCTCGAAGAGAACGAATTCCAAGAGCGAAACGACACCCTTCTGAAGGAGCTCGGCCACAAGGCCATGCATGGCCTCGACTGGCTGTATGGGCAATTCTCATTGGTTGGAGACACACCCATCCACGATCCATCTACCTTCGCCTGGACGGAGCTCCTCGAAGACAACTGGGAGGTCATGCGCTCCGAACTCGACGAGGTTCTCCAATACCGAGAGTCTCTTCCCAGCTTTCACGACATTGCCGAGGACGCCTCGACCATCTCGCAGGATGACAACTGGAAAACGTTCTTTCTGTATGGCTACGGAGAGAAGGCCGAGGAAAACTGCGCTCGTTGCCCGCGCACGACGGAGCTCATCGAGCAGGTGCCGGGCATGACGACGGCCTTCTTTTCCATCCTCTCCCCCGGCAAGCACATTCCGCCGCATCGGGGCCCGTACAAAGGCGTGCTCCGGTACCATTTGGGACTTAAGGTGCCCGAACCTGCGGAGAAGTGCCGCATCCGCGTGGCCGATGAGATCGCACATTGGAGAGAAGGAGAAAGCCTCGTCTTTGACGACACCTACAACCACGAAGTTTGGAACGAGACCGAGGGGGAGCGAGCGATCCTGTTTCTAGACGTCAAGCGGCCGATGGCACAGCCGCTCGCTACGATCAACGATCTCGTCCTCACCCTCCTCCGCCATTCCTCCGTCGTGCAAGACGCCCGGGAGAACCAGAAGCAATGGTCGGAGCGGCTCGAAAAGGCCGAAGCGCAAGTGAGCTAAGCGGGGGGTTCCGAACCGTCCCTGCGGAAAAGGGATGCAACGGAGGGGTCAACGGGGACCTGAAGTCACGAGGGGGCGCGTCATCAGCCGCGAGTCATGAGTCACCAGTCACGAATTGACGAGTCACAGGAATGAGTGATGAGGCCCCCCAATCGCTCCGTGAAGCCTCCTGCATCACGATGAATAGGGATCGCTTAGAAAGAGGGTTTTGCAAAAGCGATCCGTGCGCTCCCTGAACCCTCGATCTGCTCGCGGGGCTCTTCGGAGGTGTCCTCCCTACAAAACTCAGCCCTCGTCGTGCCGTAAGTACAGGCCCTGTGGTTCGCTTTGCTCCACGGTGGGCCCAGCCGCCTTGACGCCTTGGCCCGCCTAGGGATCGGAAAGTAAGAAACCGAAGGTGGTTTCTGTGCATTCGTGTTCTTGATCTTTCCGTAACCCAGTGATCCCCGGCCGGACTCGGCATCGATTGGCCCTTTGGTGGTCCCATTGACTCGCTGTCCCGGCCGGTCCGCTCGATTCTGCCCATCTTCCTCCTACCCCGAATGGGCTTACTTCTCTTTTACGTTGCGCTGGCTCTTGGCGTCTCCTTCCTGTGTTCGATCATGGAGGCCGTTTTGCTGAGCGTCACGCCCTCGTACGTTGCCGCCCTCGAACGCGAGGGAAGCACGGTGGGTCAGCGCCTGCACGAGATGAAGGAGGACATCGATCGGCCTCTCGCCGCCATTCTGAGTCTGAACACCATTGCCCACACTGTAGGGGCAGCCGGGGTGGGAGCCCAAGCCGCCCTCGTCTTCGGGGAGGCCTACACGGGCATCATCGCCGCGGTTCTCACCCTGCTCATCCTGGTGGTGTCGGAGATCATCCCGAAAACCCTGGGCGCCGTGTATTGGAGAACGATCGCCCCGGCGGTCGTAAACCTCCTCGTGCCGACCATCATCGTCATGTGGCCGCTGGTCAAACTTTCCCAGGGACTCACCTATCTGCTTTCGAGAAGCGACGACGAGGTCTCGTTTAGCCGAGAAGAGTTTACGGCCCTCGCCGAGCTCGGAGAGGAAGAAGGGGTGTTCGAAGAGAAAGAATCGCGGATTTTGCGCAATCTCTTCCGGTTTAACTCGTTGCGGGTGAAGGACGTGATGACCCCCCGAACGGTCGTCTTCGACCTCCCCGAGGGCAAAACCATCGGGGAAGTGGTGGAAGAACACGAGGAGTTTCGCTTCTCCCGAATTCCCGTGTACGACGACGATCCGGACGACGTGACGGGCTACGTCCTCAAGGACGAGATGCTGCTCCGGGCCGCCCAGGAAGAACTCGACGTGCCCCTGAAGGAGATCGCCCGGGACATTTTGGTCGTGCGCGAGACCTTGCCCCTCCACGACCTCCTCGAGCGGCTCCTCGATCGGCTCGACCACATCGCATTGGTGGTGGACGAGTACGGAGGCATGGCCGGGGTCGTCACCATGGAAGACGTCGTCGAGACTCTGCTCGGACTGGAAATCGTCGACGAGGCAGACTCCGTCGAAGACATGCAGGCCCTGGCGCGTCAGCAGTGGTTTAAGCGGGCCCGGGAGCTCGGCGTGGTCTCGGATGACGCCCTGAAGCCGTCGCCCCCCTCTGCTCCCGACGAGGAAGCCATTGGTCGTTCGGAGGTCCCGGAGGAACAGCCGTCGATGGCCTCAGAGTCGTCCGCCTCGTCCCGAGACTCCGGGGCCAGCGAGTAAATCGCGGTCCCGGCCCCTTCCAGTAGTCGCCCGTCCGGCATGCCCATCCCAATCGAAGAATTGCCCGATGCCTCGCTGCGATCGTTTGCACGCCCGGAGGTTCCCCCGCCTGCTTCGATCGAAGATGTGTACCTGATTGGCATCTGTGGCACCGGAATGGGGGCCCTCGCCGGACTCTTCAAGCAGGCCGGGTACGAGGTTCGCGGGGCGGACGACGGCGTGTATCCGCCCATGAGTACCCATCTCGCCGACCTGGGCATCCCCGTGGAGGAGGGCTACGACCCGGCCCACCTCGATCCCGCCCCGGACCTGACCGTCGTGGGCAATGCCTGCACGCCCACGCATCCGGAGGCCGCCTACGCCCGGGAGCATCGACTCGTCCAGCAGTCGTTTCCGGAGGCGCTGGCGCACTGCTTCCTCACCGACGATCGGCGCCCGATCGTCGTCACCGGCACGCACGGAAAGACCACGACCACGGGCCTCCTCGTCCATCTCCTGCGGACCGCGGGACTGGATCCGGGCTTCCTCGTGGGGGGCGTGATGCAACACGAAAACCGCAGCTATGCCCTCGGGTCGGACGCCCCTTTCGTCATAGAGGGCGACGAGTACGATTGCGCCTACTTCGACAAGCGGCCCAAGTTTATGCAGTACCGGCCGCAGCGGGCCGTCGTCACGTCGGTGGAGTTTGACCACGCTGACATCTACGCAGATGAAGCCGACTATCGACAGGCATTCGCCTCGTTCGTGGGTCTGCTCGACGCCGACGGCCTGCTTGCCCTGTGCGGGGACGACCCCACGGTTCGGGAACTGGCCTCCCACACGGAAGCGACCGTTCGAACCTACGGCCTCTCCGCCGACAATGACGTTCGGGCCTCGGATCATACCGTTACAGACGAAGGGCAGCGATTTACGCTTCACCTGAACGAGCACTCGGTGCCCGACGTGCACCTGCCGATGTACGGTCGTCACAACGTACAAAATGCGCTGGCCGCTGCGCTCCTCGCTCACCACGAAGGCGCGTCGCCCGAGCAAATTGCGGAGGGACTCGCCACCTTCGAGGGAATGAAACGGCGCCAGGAGGTGCGCGGGACGCCCAACGGCATCCTCGTGCTGGACGACTTCGCCCACCATCCGACGGCGGTCCGTGCCACCCTGACGGCCGTCCGGGCGGCCCATCCAGACCGGCGCCTCGTGGCCGTCTTCGAGCCGCGATCCAACTCGAGCCGACGCAAGATCTTCGAAACGGCCTACGGCGACGCCTTCGACGACGCAGACCGCGTTTTCCTCAAGGCGCCCCCCGTCCGGCACAACGACGACCCCGAGGCGATGCTCGATCCCCAGGCGGTGATTCAACGCATTGAAACGCGGGGGACGCCGGCCCAGGCCTTCGAGGACGTAGATCGATTGTTGCCTCCTCTCGTGGAGTGCCTTCGCCCCGGTGACGTCGCTCTCCTCATGAGCAACGGCAGTTTCGACGGGCTCCACGAGCGATTGATCGAGGCCCTGGCGTCGTAACACTGCGAAAGGCGCTCCGTCAGCCTTCCGTCCCTCCCTCAAGTCCCAGTTCACGGGCAGCTTCCCGCGTCCCCTGAACACGAGCCTCAATCTTTGCAAACGCCGTGCGCCGTGCCGTCGAGCGGTCGTCCCCAAACGGAGAAAACCCGCAGTCGTCCGTCGTCCCGAGCCGCTCGACGGGAAGCACGTCGGCCGCCCGCAACACGGTCGCTTTTACCTCTTCGGGGGACTCCACACGCGGGTCGTTTACGTCGGTCACACCGAGGAAGATCGTCTGATCGTCTGTAGTGTGCTCGCGCACGATGCGGAGGACGCGCTCGGGATCCTCCTCGCTCGCAAACTGCATGTAAAACCGACCCGCGTTCAGCTCAAAGAGAAAGGGGAGAAGGTCGGCGTAGTCCACGTCGGCGCTATGCGTAGAGTGCCGATCCCCGCCGGGGCACGTGTGAATTCCAATGTGCCGGCGCTCCTCTTCAGAGAAACGGTCGAGGACCCGGTTGTTGAGTTCGACGAACTGTTTCAGCAGTCCCTTCGTCGGATCGAGCTTCACGGCGAGACGCCCTTCCGTAAAGTCGATTTGTACGGCATGCGCCCCAGCGTCCAAACATTGTCGAATGTCGGCCTCCACCTCGTCCACGAGGTCGTCCAGGAAGGCCTCTCTCGAGTATCCGTCAATGCCCTCTTCGGGGTAGAGAAAACTAAGGGCCGACGCAGAGATCACGCTCTGCTTTACCGGAACGTGGGTGTACTCCTGGGCGCGCTTTAGGTATTCGATGGCGTACGTCTCGTAGCGAAACGGCCCTTCGACGAGACGGGGGAGCTGACGCACGTGTCCGGCCTCGAAGGGAATCTCGATGCCGCCCGGTTCTACATTCGAAGCGCCCTCGACGGGATAGGTGAGAAAGCTGGGTTTGGCCTGTTCGCCGTCGGTAATAACGGGCGAGCCCGTGTCCTCAAACGCCTGAACGGTGGCGCGCAGGGCTCGATCGTACATTTTCTGGAGGGCCCTTTCGCTCAGATCCCCCTCCCGATGGGCCGTTACGCCGGCGATGAGTTCGTCGGGGCGTGGGATGCTGCCGATGGGTTCCGTGGGGATGCTCATAGCTGAACGGGGGGACAATTAAACGACAAAGGCCTTCACAGTATAGTGAAGAGGTTCTTCGCCTCGTAGGTTACGGTCGGTGTCCTCGAATTCATGGGCCGTGCACCCCGTACGTCGGGACTGAACCTCGGGGCCTGCCATCGATACCCAGTCCTGCTGCACGATGACATCATCTTCTGTGGGACGTTCTTCCCCTATGGCTTTTCCCGTCTCAGTCACCGACGCTCGGGATCGTAGCATCACGCTCCCGTCCCCTCCAGAGCGGATGGTCTCTCTGGTCCCGAGCCAGACCGAGCTGCTTGCCCACCTCGGACTGGACGAACAGGTGGTCGGCGTGACTCGCTTTTGCGTACGTCCCGAGCACTGGCGGACGGACAAAACCATCGTCGGAGGCACCAAACAGGTCGACGTCGACACGGTCCGAGCCCTCGATCCCGACTTTGTCCTCGCCAACTACGAAGAAAACACGGCGGAGGACGTCGAAGCGCTCGACGCAGTGGCCCCGGTGTTCGTGACGGCAGTCAAAACAGTGACGGAGGCGCTCAACATGATTCGAACCGTGGGGACGATCACGGACACCTCCGATCAAACCTCAACCCTCGCCGGGCGCATCATCTCCCGCTTCAGCGACCTCCCGGACTTCTCCCCCCTGCGAGCCGTCTATCTCATCTGGCGAGAGCCCTACATGACAGTCGGCGGAGATACGTTTATCCACGAGATCATGGCTCGCGGCGGGTTCGAAAATGTGTTCGGGGATCGGACCCGATACCCAGAGGTCTCCCTCGAGGAGATTGCTGCCCAGGAGCCCGACGTCGTCCTCTGCTCCACAGAGCCCTTTCCGTTTCACAAGAAGGAGAAATTTACGGCCGACCTCCGCGCCCACCTTCCAGAGACTCCGATCGAAATCGTCGACGGACAGGTCTTCTCGTGGTACGGGCCTCGACTGCTGGACACCCCTTCGGCGCTGCAGTCCCTGCGAAACCGGTTGAAAGGGCTCGTCGAACGCCCCCTGCGATAGGGGGGCGTACCGTGCCTCTCTCAAGTGCTCATTCCGGCCTCCTGAACGGCCGAGAACGATTCCGAGCCGCTAGACGCTCTTCTAAAGGGCTCCCTGTTGCTCTCCGGCGTTTGAGTTTCTATTATGAAGCTGCCTTCACGTCCCCAGCGATCAAACGCCTCTTCCGATGCCGAACTGCTCCGCCTCCTTTAGCTTCCTGCTTCTATTCAGCCTCTTTCTGATGGGTTGTGCCTCCGCCGACCGCAATTCCGACGTGGACGGGGACCTTCAGGCCCGAGCCGACAGTCTCGTCCAGGCCGAGATCATCGTGGACGGGCACGTCGATCTCCCTTACCGTCTCCACCACTTTTACGAAAACCCAGCCGATTCGACGGTGGGCGGCGACTTCGACTTTCCCCGAGCGCGAGCAGGCGGCCTCGACGCCCCCTTCATGTCCATTTATCTGCCCACGGAGCTCCAGGACGAAGAGGGCGCCTCGAAGGCTCGCGCCGACTCGCTCATCGACCTCGTCGAGGGCATTGCAGCGGATCATCCCGAGGAGTTTGCTCTCGCCACCTCTCCGGAGGAGGTACGGCGGATCGCTGAAGAGGACCGGGTGGCCCTGCCCATGGGCATGGAAAACGGATCGGGCCTCGAAGGGAATCTCGACAACGTAGAATACTTCTACGACCGAGGCATTCGCTACATCACCCTGACCCACGGCGAGCACAACCAGATCGGCGACTCGTCCTACGATGACGCCGACCCACGCTGGAACGGCCTCAGCCCGTTCGGTGAAGAGGTCGTGGCCGAAATGAATCGCCTGGGCATGATGGTCGACATCTCCCACGTCACCGACTCGACCGCCTTCGACGCCATCGAGCAATCAGAAGCCCCAGTGATTGCCTCTCACTCCTCCAGCCGCCACTTCACGCCCGGCTGGGAGCGGAACATGAGCGACGAGCTCATCGAAGCCCTGGCCGCAACCGACGGCGTGATCATGATCACATTCGGCTCTTCCTTTCTGCGAGAAGAGTACCAGGACCAAGACGATCCCATCCGGGAGGAAATGAATGCTCACATCGACTCGATGGGGTGGGCGGACGATTCCAGGGAGGCCGTGGTCTACGAGGAAAAGATGCGCAAAGAACATCCCATCGGGACCGTTGAAGATGTGGCCGATCACATCGACCACGTCGTGGATCTCGTCGGCGTCGACCACGTCGGGCTGGGCTCAGACTTCGACGGGGTGTTTGCCCTCCCCGAAGGATTGCAGAACGCCTCGGGGTACCCCAACCTCGTGGCTGAGCTCCTTCGCCGCGACTACTCCGAGGACGAGATCGCTCAGATTCTCGGCGGTAATGCCCTCCGCGTGTGGGAAGAGGTAGAAGCCACCGCCGAGGAGTTGCAGCAGTCGTAGGAGGCTCGAGCCCGAAGGGCCACACGATGCGTGTGGCCTTCACTGTCTGTTGTTTGCCCCCCAACCTCAAACCTCTCCCCGCTGATCAGTCCTTCTTTGATTCCCAGTTCTTCGTCCGATCGAAGATGTACGTGGCGAGCTGATCGATGGCCACGCGGTCCTGCTCCATCGTATCCCGGTCGCGGACCGTGACGGTCTGATCGTCGAGCGTGTCGAAGTCTACGGTAATGCAGAAGGGCGTGCCCGCCTCGTCCTGGCGGCGATAGCGCTTGCCCATCGAGCCACGATCGTCGTAGAGGACGTTGAAATGCTGATTGAGGTCCTCTTCGATCTCCCGAGCAATCTCGGGAAGTCCTTCTTTCTTCACGAGCGGAAAGATCGCGGCGCGAATGGGCGCAACCTTTGGATGAAACCGAAGGACGGAGCGCATATCGCCCTTCACCTCCTCCTCGTAGTAGGCGTCGCAGAGAAGCATGAAGATGGTGCGATCGAGACCGGCGGAGGTTTCCACGACGTACGGCGTATAGCGCTCCTCCTCGAACGGGTCGTAGTACGTCATCTTCTTCCCGGAATACTCCTGGTGCCGGCTCAGGTCATAATCCGTGCGGGAGTGTATGCCCTCGATCTCCTTCCAGCCAATCGGGAAGTTGTACTGGATGTCGACCGCCGCGTCGGCATAGTGCGAGAGCTGCTTGTGCTCGTGAAAGCGGAGGTTTGAAGAATCGATACCGAGGCGTTCGTGCCAGTCAATCCGCTGTTCCTTCCACGCCTCGTAGTGCTCCATCTGCGTCCCCGGCTTCACGAAGTATTGCATCTCCATCTGCTCGAACTCTCGCATCCGGAAGACGAACTGCCGGGCCACGATTTCATTTCGAAACGCCTTCCCGATCTGTGCGATGCCGAAGGGCACGTGCTGGCGGGCGGGCTCGCGGGCGTTGTGGAAGTTGACGAAGATGCCCTGGGCGGTCTCCGGACGCAAAAACAGGCGACTGCTCTCGTCCTTCACCGGTCCCATATGCGTCTCGAACATGAGATTGAACTGGCGAACGTCCGTCCAATCGAAGGCCCCCGAGTCCGGCGCTGGGATTTCCTCGTCCATGATGATGTCGTGGAGCCGGTCCGTCATCTCCTCGCCTGCATTGAGGGCGTCGACGAGGCGCTCGTTGACCTCCTCGGCGCGGTCGTCCTCGCCCTCCTCCCGCAGTTCCCGAATGTAGTCTTCGATGAGTTCATCGGCCCGGTACCGGTGCCCCGACGCCTTGTCGTCGATGAGCGGATCGTTGAACGCCTCCGTATGTCCCGAAGCGTCCCACGTCTTCGGATGCATCATGATGGCGGCGTCGAGCCCCACGATGTCATCGTTC